>NZ_MOMC01000129.1 GCF_001983105.1 Pseudofrankia asymbiotica
GCGTCCAGCAACTCCCGGTCCGACCGGCTCCTCCCCAACACCACCCAATGATCCCAAACATCATGATCAGCATTGGGGAGGCGCGCCGACGTTATTCAGCGGTCTCCTAGCGGCGGTGGGCGAGGCTGTAGTAGAGGTCGTTCAGGCGCAGGTCGGCGACGAAGGAACGGACGGCGGTGTCGGCGTCGATGAGCGCGAGCTCGATGCCGGTCATGCCGGCGAACATGTCCAGCATGTCGACGTCCACGGCGGTGCTCAGGACGGTGTGGTGCGGGCCGCCGGCAGCCGCTGACGGCCGCCGACACCGAGGCTGACGCCGGTGCCGGTGCCGGTGCCGGTGCCGGTGCCGACGCCGACGCCGGCATCGGCGCCGGTCGGTCGTTCCGTTGGCTGGGATCGGGCCATGGGGTGTGGTGCTGAATGAGTCGTTTCGGGCGCCACAGGCGATGACCGGATTCGGTCGGGAGAGCCGGCCTCATGGCCGCGCGGGGTCCGCCCTGAGCGCAGGTCGGTATCGAGTTCGGCATCGGCGTCGGCATCGGCGTCGGCATCGGCATCGGCATCGGCGTCGGCGTCGGCGTCGAGCGGGGGAGTTGGTGCCACTGTCGAATCAGGGGCACCAGCCGTGTGTGCTGGGCCGTCAGAGTGGCCGCCGTTGCACTACGTCCGCGAGCACCGATGTCACCAGCCTGTTGACGGTTGCCGGGGTCGGCGGACCGGACTCGTGGTCCGCGAACAGTAGATGCCCGCCACCGACGAGGGAGAGGGCGAGCGAGTCGATGTCGGCGTCGGCGGCGATGCGGCCGAGATCGCGTTCGGCGGCCAGGTACGTGGAGACCGCGGCCGTGGCCTGAGCGAGGATCGTGATACCACCTCCCGGCCTGGCTTGCCGCAGCCGCGCGCGTAGCTCGTCCCGGAAGGTGATGAGCGGGATGATCGCCACCGGAACCGGTCCAAACAGTGTGGTCAGCGCGCTGGTGAGGTTGTCCGCCACCGTGCTGGCACCGGTGGACGCGCGTAGCGCACTCGCCTGCGTCTCAAGCTGTGCGGCCCGGTCGAGCACAAGTTCGACAAGGAAGGCGTCGAAGTCGGTGAAGTGCCGGTGCAGGACACCCTTGGCGCAGCCTGCCTCGTCGGTGACGGCCCGGCTGGTCAGCCCGTGCGGCCCGTCCCGCAGGAGCACACGTTCGGCGGCGTCGAACAGCTGCTGTCGCGCGTCACGAAGATGCACCCCAGTCGGCACGCACAGATCCTCTCATCGGTCAGCCTGCTCGCTCCGTTGCACGAGTGGGCATGTGCCCACTAGAATGGGCGCGTGCCCACTCTATGGCGGGAGCAACGAGAACCACGGGCGGAGCTGCACAAGGCCCGGCGGATGGCCGAGTCGTTCGGTGCGGACGCGCGACGCTATGACCAGGCCCGGCCCGGCTACCCCGACGCGTTGGTGGCGCGGATCGTCGAAGGGAGCCCGGGGTCTGACGTGCTCGACGTCGGCTGTGGGACCGGCATCGCGGCTCGCCAGTTCAAGGCCGCCGGCGGCGTCGTGCTCGGCGTCGAGCCGGATGCGCGGATGGCCGACGTCGCGCGCGCCCATGGGCTGCGGGTCGAGGTGGCGACCTTCGAGGCATGGGAACCGGCCGGCCGGCTGTTCGACGCGGTGATCGCCGCCCAGTCGTGGCACTGGGTGGATCCGATCGCCGGCGCGGTGAAGGCGGCCCAGGTGTTGCGTCCGGACGGGCGGCTGGCGATCTTCGGGCACGTGTTCGAGCCGCCCGCCGAGGTGGCCGAACCGTTCGCCGTCGCCTACCGACGGGTGGCGCCCGACTCGCCGTTCAGCGGCCAGCCGGCTCGACGTCCGCTGGACGTGTACCAGGCGGGATACGCGAAGATCGCCGACAGCATTCGCGAGACCGAACAGTTCAACGCCCCGGAACAGTGGCGATTCGACTGGGAGCAGTCCTATACCCGCGACCAGTGGCTGGCGCTGCTTCCCACCACCGGCGGCGTCACCCAGCTCCGTCCCGACCAGCTGGCCGAGATACTGGACGCCGTCGGGGACGCCATCGACTCGCTGGGCGGCCGCTTCACGATGAGCTACACGACCCTGGCGACGACCGCCGTTCGGCACGGCCTGCCCGGCCAGCCCGGGTGATCGTCAGAAGGACGATGTCCCACGGGCGGGGCCCATGTCGGGCCCCGCGAGAGAGGCGCGCGGAGGGACGCGGAGGGTCTGGCACCGAGTCCGTGCGGAGTACCGCGACCCAGGTCGGCTTTCACCGGCGCTGCCCGCGCTACATCGCGCCGGCGGCGGGGGGTGACGGCGTGACCGTGACCCCGGGGGGTGACGGCGTGACCGTGACCCTGAGCCTGCGGCAGTCCGGGCCGCTGGCGCCGATCGTCGGCCTGTTCATGTCGCGTCTCGTCCGACGCTACGTCGACACCGAGGCCCAGCGCCTGCGACGGCGCCGCGAGCGGACGGCGTCCGCCCCGGCCTCCTGACCGCCCCGGCCTCCTGACCGCCGCGCCCCCTGCCAGCCATGCCCCCTGCCTCGCCGCTGCCGGGTGGGCCGGGTAGGGTCTCGCACGTGATCGCGCGTATGAGTTCCTGGTGGCCCGCCCCAGTGGCGGCCCACCTCTTCCGCGCGTAACCCCAACCGCGGCCGCCCACTCCGGCGGTCGCCATCGATTCCTCGAGGGCAGTGCTGCCGGACCCCGGCGGCCCTGACCCGCGAGGAACCGACCATGGACCTGTTGCAGTACCTGCTCACCGCCATCGCCACGGGGCGCGACCCGGGCCCGTTCGCGCTGCTGCGTCGCGAGAACGCCGACCATCTTGAAGTGCTACGCGGCGAGATGGACGTCGTCGGCCGGCTCGCCGACATCCCGCTGCGGTCCGGGCCGGCCGGGCCGCGCACCCTCGCCGTCGTGCCGTACCGGCAGATCGTCGAGCGCGGCTTCACCTGCGTCGACGACGCGGCGCCGCTGGAGTGCGTCCGGGTCACCGGATACGAACGGGTGCCGCTGCCCGCCGCGCTGGCCACCCTGCCCGATGAGCCCGTCACCGCCACCGCCGGGCGCTTCGACGTCAGCGACGAGGAGTACGCCGAGACGGTCGGCGCCGTGCTGCGCGACGAGATCGGCCACGGCGAGGGCGCGAACTTCGTCATCCACCGTACGTACACCGCGTCGGTCGTCGGGTCACCGCTGGCGGCCGGGCTCGCCGCGCTGCGCCGGCTGCTGACCGGCGAACGCGGCGCGTACTGGACGTTTCTCGTCTACACGGGAACACGGATCCTTGTCGGTGCCACTCCGGAACGTCACGTCAGCGTCGACGACGGGCTGGTGATGATGAACCCGATCAGTGGAACCCACAGACGGCCGGACGCCGCTACAAGCTCCGCCGCGGACCGTGAKGCGCTGCTGCGCTTCCTCGCCGACCGCAAGGAGATCGACGAGCTGTACATGGTGCTCGACGAGGAACTGAAGATGATGGCCCGCGTCGCGGAGCATGGCGGCCAGGTCATCGGTCCGTACCTGAAGGAGATGTCGCGGCTCACCCACACCGAGTACCTGTTGGCCGGTCGCACCGTCCTCGACGTCCGCGAGGTGCTGCGCGAGACGATGTTCGCCCCGACCGTCACCGGCAGCCCCCTGGAGAACGCGTTCCGGGTCATCGCCCGGCACGAGGGGCGCCCCCGGCGCTACTACGCCGGAGTGATCGCCCTGCTCGGCCACGACGAGGCGGGGCGGCAGACCCTCGACGCGCCGATCCTGATCCGCGCGGCGGAGATCTCCCCGTCCGGCGAGCTGCGGGTCCCGGTCGGGGCGACGCTCGTGCGCCACTCGACCGCCGCCGGTGAGGTGGCCGAGACGCACACCAAGGCGGCCGGGGTGCTCATCGCGCTGGGACTTCGGCCCGCGCCGACGCCCGCGCCGGTGCCCGCGCCGACGGGCGCGCCGAAGCCGGGGGCGGCCACGGGCACGCCGCGCGCCGGCGGCGCCGACGCCCGGCCGGCGACCGACCCGCGGGTCGCCGCCGCGCTCGCCGCGCGCAACACCCACCTGGCCCGCTTCTGGCTGGACGAACGGTCACCGGCGACGACCACGGTGCCCGCGCTCGCCGGGCGGTCGGCGCTCGTCGTCGACGGCGAGGACACCTTCACGGGGATGCTCGCCCACCAGCTGCGCGGCCTCGGCCTCACGGTGACGGTGCTGCCATGGCACGAGACCGGCGACACCGCCGGCTTCGACCTGGTCGTACCCGGCCCGGGACCGGGCGACCCGACGCTGCGGCACGACCCGAAGATGGCGGCCATGCGACGCGTCGTCGCCGAACTGCTGGACGAGCGCCGGCCCATGCTCGCCGTCTGCCTCGGGCACCAGCTCCTGGCGGGCCTGCTCGGTCTGCGCCTGCACCGGCGTGACACGCCCTATCAGGGGCTTGCCCGAGAGATCGACCTCTTCGGCCAGACGCGCCGGGTCGGCTTCTACTCGACGTTCACCGCCCTGTCCGGCGCCGACGAGATCGCCACGCCCCACGGCGCGGTCCGACTTGCCCGAGACGGTCACGAGGACGGCGGCGGGGAGGTGCACGCGCTGCGCGGACGGACATTCGCCGGGCTGCAGTTCCACCCCGAGTCGGTGCTCAGCGAGGACGGCGTCGAGATCCTGCGCGAGCTGCTGACGGAGCTGCTGCCCGCGCCGGCACCCCGGACCGGAGCGGGGACCGCCGCATCGGGCCAAGCCACGTGAAGCGGAGCCCACGCGCATCAGCCGGTGCCGGCCAGCGCCGCGGCGCGGCGGGCGAGCCGGGCGGCGGCGGCGCGCAGCTCCGGAGGCTCCAGCACCTCCGCGTCGAAGCCAAGCCAGGCCACGTGCACGGCCAGCCAGTCCAGGTCCTCGCCGCCGAGGGCGAGCACGCACCACCCGTCGCGATCGTCGTCCTCGACGCGCCCGACCTGGGGTGGCACCAGTTCGCGTACCTGGTCGGGCCGGGCGTGCACCCGCACCCGGGCGACATGGCGGTACGGGGCCTGCGTCACGGATCGCTGCACGTAGGCGACCGGGTCCGGATGCTCCCTCGGCCGGAAGCGCCAGGTCGTCGCCACGACCTCGCTCATCCGGTCCAGCCTGAAGGTGCGCCAGTCGTCGCGCTCGACGTCCCAGGCCATCAGGTACCAGCGGCGGCCGGTGGCGACCATCCGCACCGGCTCGACGGTGCGCTCGCGTTCGGCGCTGTCACGGCCGGTGTACCGGAACCGGACCCGCACCGCGTCGCGGCAGGACCGCGCGAGCGTCATCAGCAGCTCCGCCGCGATCTCGACGCCGGGGCCGACGAGGGTCTCGGTGGCCCCGTGCACCGCGCGCACCTCGGCGCGCAGCCGGGGCGGCATCACCTGGTCGAGTTTCGCCAGCGCTCGCAGCGCCGCCTCGCCCGCCCCGGCGACCGTGCCGCCCGCCGCCAGCCGCAGCGACACCGCCGTCGCGATCGCCTCCTCGTCGTCGAGGAGCAGCGGCGGCAGCCGGGTGCCCGCCCCGAGCTGGTAGCCGCCGCCGACGCCCGCCGTCGCGTGCACCGGATAGCCGAGCGTGCGCAGCCGCTCGACGTCGCGGCGCACCGAACGGTCGGTGACGCCCAGCTCGGTGGCGAGCGCGGCGGCGGTCCAGGACGGGCGGTGCTGCAGGAGGGTCAGCAGGCGCAGCACCCGCTCGGTCGTCGCCTCGACGGTCATGCACCCATTGTCTCCGCTATCGCGGAACGAAACTGTCCGCTATCAGGGGGAGGGTGAAGTCATGACGGACCAGACTTGGAACTCCCTGCTGCGCGACCAGCTCGCGTGGCACTGGACCCACCAGCTGCGAGAGCGTCTCGACGGGCTCACCGACGACGAGTACTTCTGGGAGCCGGCGCCCGGCTGCTGGAACGTGCACCGGCGCGGCACCGGCACCGCGCCGGTGCAGGGCGGAGCCGGCGCGATGACCATCGACTTCGCGGTGCCGACACCGGAACCGGCGCCGTTGGCGACGATCGCCTGGCGGCTCGGGCACGTGATCGTCGGCGTGCTCGCGATGCGCAACGCCTCCCACTTCGATCGCGCGCCCACCGACTACATGTCGTTCGAGTACGCCGCGACCGCGACCGGGGCGCTGGCACAGCTCGACGCGGAGTACGCGACGTGGCTGGCCGGGGTCGAGTCCCTGGGGGAGGCCGGCCTCGCCCGGCCGTGCGGCGCGGCGGAGGGGCCGTACGCCGAGCTTCCGCTGGCGGCGCTGGTGCTGCACATCCACCGCGAGATGATCCATCATCTGGCCGAGGTGTGCCTGCTGCGCGACCTCTACCTGCACACCCACCGGGACGCCCAGCTCAGGACCGCCCAGCAAGCCCATCAGCCGATGCGACAGGAGGCGAGCTGAGATGGCCCGCGACGTCCAGATCACCTTTGACTGCGCCGACCCGGCCGCGGTGGCCGCGTTCTGGGCCGAGGCGCTTGGCTATCGCCTGCAGGACCCGCCCGCGGGTTTCGACTCGTGGGACCAGGCGCTGACGGCGATGGGCGTGCCAGCCGAGCGCCGCAACGACGCCTCGGCGCTGGTCGACCCCGAGGGAGCCGGGCCGCGGCTGTTCTTCCAGCGGGTGCCGGAGCACAAGCAGGTCAAGAACCGGGTCCATCTCGACGTGCGGGCCGCCCCCGGGCTCGTGGGCGACGAGCGGATGGCCGCCCTGGAAGCGGAATCCGAGCGGCTCGTCTCCCACGGCGCGACCCGGCTCCAACGCCACGAGCCCGCCCCGCCGCTCGGCGCCGGGCACATCGTGATGGCCGACCCCGAGGGCAACGAGTTCTGCCTCGACTGAGCCCTGGGCCGGCGGGCGTCCAGGGGAGCCGCCACCTCTGGACGCCGTCGAAAGCTTAAGATATTTTCGGCGTCGATCGGACCGCGTGCCCCCTGTCGAGCCTGGACCTGTAGGTAGCCGGTCAGCGCGATCATCGTCACCTTCACCCCCGGAGGACTTTCAGATGACGATATGTATCCATGCCAACGGCGGCCTCGCCCGTTTATATCGTCAAGCTGGGTCCCGGTGATGGGCGCCGCGCGCACCGGCTGGGTCGGCGTGGTCACGGGAGCCGCCAGCGGAATCGGTCGAGCGGTCACCCGCAGGTTCGTCGCCGAGGGCGGACGGGTCGTCGGCGGGGACATCGATGAGCCGGGTCTCGCCGCTCTCGGCGCGGAGCTCGGCCCCGAGGTCTTCGCGGGGGCCCGGTGCGACGTGACCGTCGAGGAGGACGTGGCGTCGTTGGTCGAGCTGGCCGTCACCAGGTTCGGCGGCCTGGACGCCGTGGTGGCCAACGCCGGCGGCGGGAGCCTGGGCGAGGTCGTCGACCATGACTTCGGCGAGTGGCGCCGGGTCGTCGAGCTGTCCCTGCACGGAGTGTTCCTGACCGTCAAGCATGGTGGCCGGGCGCTGCGGGAGGCGGGGCGGGGCGGGGCGATCGTGACGGTGGCGAGCCTCAACGCCGTGCAGCCGGGCCGGGGCATGGCGGCCTACTGCGCGGCGAAGGCCGGCGCCGTGGCGCTGACGGAGGTCGCCGCGCTCGAGCTGGGGCCCTACGGAGTCCGGGTGAACGCGGTCGCCCCGGGGCTGGTCAGGACCGGGCTCACCGGCCCGATGTGGCACATGCCCGGCCTGGTCGACGAGTTCGTCGAGAACGCGCCGCTGGGCCGGTTCGCGGAGCCGGAGGAGGTCGCGAACGTCATCTACTTCCTCGCCTCCGAGCAGGCGTCCTTCGTGTCAGGCGCCCTGTACGGCGTGGACGGGGGCGCGCGGACCAGGCGCTATCCGGACATGATCGCCGCGATGGAGCGGATGGCCCGGCCGTCCGGGTGACGGTGACGTCGGTCCGACCCGGAGGCACGGGGCGCGAGGCGCGAGGCACGGAGGCCAGAATCATGATCGCCACGACGGTCGACGCCGGTGACGAGCTGCCGCTGACGGTCCCGGCGCTGCTGCGGGAGCGGGCCGACCGGCACGGTTCACGGGTGCTGCTGGCCCGCGACGACGACGTGCTCACCTATGGCGACGCCGACCGGCGTTCGCTGGCGCTCGCCCGCGGCCTGCTGGCGGCGGGCGTGGGCCGGGGAACGCACGTCGGGCTGCTGTACCCGAACGGATCCGAGTTCGTCGTCGGGTGGCTGGCGGCGGCGCGGATCGGGGCGGTGACCGTCCCGCTCAGCACCTTCTCGACGAGCGCCGAGCTGCGCACGCTGCTGCGCGGCGCCGGCGTCGGGGTGCTGTTGAGCGCCCGGTCCTACCGCGGCCACGACTACGTCGCGGCGCTCGCCGAGGCGGTGCCGGAGCTCGACCTCGGCGCCGCCGGGCCGCTGTTCGCGCCGTCGACGCCGGTCCTGCGCCGCGTCTTCTTCAGCGACGACGCGGACGGGGCGAGCTCCGGCGAGCACCGGTCCGGCGGTGTCGGCCGCGCCTGGACGGTGCGGGCGCTGGCCGAGGGTGGCGAGGCGGTCGGCGTCGACGTCGCCCGCGCGGCGCAGGAGGCCGTGTACCCGAGCGACCGCATGGTCATCGTGCACACCTCGGGGTCGACCAGCGCGCCGAAGGGCGTGATCCACACGCACGGCGCGCTCATCCGGCACCAGGCCAACCTGAACGAGATCCGCCGCTACACGCCGGACGAGGTGCTGTTCTCCAACTCGCCGTTCTTCTGGATCGGCGGCTTCGCCTACGCGCTGCTCGGGACGCTCGTCGCCGGCGGCCGGCTCGTGTGCTCGAACGCGCAGGAGGCCGCCGGCGTGCTCGACGTGCTCGAACGCGAACGCCCGACGATGGTCAACGGCTACTCCCAGTCGGTGGCGCAGCTTCCGGCCGATCCGAGCTTCGCCGGCAGGGACCTGTCGTCGATCCGGCGCGGGAACCTCTACTCGATCATGCCGGCCGACGTCAGGCCGGCCGACCCCGGGCTGCGCCACCAGATGCTCGGGATGACCGAGACCGGCTCGGTCTGCCTGGTCAGCGAGGACGAGGGCGACCAGCCCGAGCACCGGCGCGGGTCGTTCGGCCGTCCGGCACCCGGCCTGGAGGCGCGGATCGTCGACCCGGACGACGGTCGGGTCCTGGGGCCGGGGGAGGTGGGGGAGCTGTGGCTGCGCGGGCCGTTCCTGATGGAGGGCTACCACGGGCGCGAGCGGCACGAGGTGTTCGACGCCGACGGCTGGTACCACTCCGGTGACCTGTTCGTCGTCGACGACGAGGGGTTCTACTACTTCAGGGGACGCGGCGGCGACGTGATCAAGACGGGCGGCGCCAACGTCTCGCCGGCCGAGGTCGAGGACACCATCCGGGACGTCGCCGGGCTGACCGCGCACGTGGTCGGCCTGGCGGACGCGGCCCGCGGCCAGATCGTCGCCGCGGCCGTCCGGGTGCCCACCGGGCGGACCGTCGACCCGGACCTGCTGCGCCGCCAGCTCGCCGACCGGTTGTCCGCGTACAAGATCCCGCGCCGGATCGTGTTGCTCGCGGACAATGAGGTGCCGACGATGTCCAGCGGCAAGATCGACGTACCCGCGCTCAGGGAGCTGCTCCGTGCCCGGTGAACCACCGATGAACCTCGCCCCGACCGAGGAGCAGGAGGCGCTGGTCGCGTCGTTCGCCGATCTGCTGGCGACGTACGCGACCCCGGAACGCGTGCGCGCCGCCGAGGCGACGGCGGGCTTCGATCCCGAGCTGTGGAAGGCGCTGCGGGAGGTCGGGGTGGTCGAGATGGCCGTCCCGGAAAGCCACGGCGGCTGGGGGGCCGGCCTGGCCGACCTCGCGCTCGTCGCCGAGCGGGTGGGTGCGGCCGCCGCCGCGGCGCCCGTCGTGGAGGCACAGGTCGCGGCTCGGCTGCTGGCCGCTCTGGACACCGAGGTGGCGCGGGCCGCGCTGGCGACGGCGGTGGGCGGCGAGCGGCTGGTGACGATCGCCGTCAGGCCGGCCGCGGCGGGCGTCGCGTCGCTCGTCCCTGGAGCGGCCGTCGCCGAGGAGGTGGTCGTGCTCGACGGCGATCGTCTGCTGCTGGTGCCGTTGCGCGACGGGACGCGTACCGCGGTCGCGAACCTCGCCGCGGCGCCGCTGGCCGACGTCACGCTCGGCGCGGACATGGATGTGACCGAGCTGGCCCGCGGTGAGGCGGCGATCGGCGCGTTCGAGGCGGCTCTGGACGACTGGCTGGTGTTGACCGCCAGCACGCTCGTCGGGCTGGGGGCCACGGCGCACCGGCTCACCGTCGGGTACGCGAAGGAGCGCCGGGCCTGGGACCTGCCGATCGGGGCGTACCAGGCGGTGGCGCATCCGCTGGCGAACGGTGCGACGGCGCTGGACGGCGCGCGGCTGCTGGTGGCCAGGGCGGCGGGGGAGCCGGGCCGGGGCGGGCCGCGGGCCCGGGAGCTCTCGGCGATGGCCTTCGCGTTCGCGGCCGAGACCGCCCGGCAGGTGACCTACGACGGCGTCCACTTCCATGGCGGTAACGGCTTCACGCTCGAGTTCGACGTCCAGCTGTACTACCGGCGGGCGCGCGGCTGGGCACGGGTGTGGGACGAGCCGCGCGCGGCCTATCGGCGAGCGGCGGCCGCCCGGTACGGCGGCGGCCAGGGGCCCGAGCACGTCACGGACGTCGATGCCGACGTCGACGGGTCGGTGGCGGCGCTGCGGGCCGAGGTGCGCGCGTTCCTCGCCGAGGAGTTCCCGCCGGAGCTGGAGGAGCGGGTCTATCGCAGTGGCGTGTCGCACGACGACACGTTCGTGCGGCGGCTGGCCGAGCGCGGCTGGGTCGGTCCCGGCTGGGAGCGTGCCGACGGCCGGCGCGCGCTCGGGCCGTATGAGGCGCATGCCGTCGTCGACGAGCTGACGAAGGCCGAGGCGCCGGTCTACGCGATCGGCACCACGGAGATGGTGGCGAACGTGATCCGCGCGGTCGGCTCGGAGGCGCTGCGGGCGGAGATCCTGCCGCGGTTCCTGCGGGGCGAGGTGACGATCGCGCTGGGCATGACGGAGCCGGAGGTCGGCTCGGACGTGGCCGGGGTCCGCACCAGGGCGCGCCGGGACGGCGAGCGCTGGATCGTGAACGGCCAGAAGATGTTCACGACCAACGGGCACATCACCGACTACATCTTCCTGCTCACCCGGACCCGGCCGGACGGCCCGAAGCACGCCGGCCTCACGATGTTCCTGGTCCGCCTCGACCAGCCGGGCATCGAGGCGCAGGCCGTCTACACACTGTCCGGCGAGCGGACGAACATCCTGTACCTCAGCGATGTGGTGGTCGAGGACCGGTGGCGCATCGGCGACGTCGACGGCGGCTGGAAGGCGCTGATGATCGCGCTGCAGGACGAGCACTCGGCGCCGTTCAGCCCGCACCTGGCCCGCCTGGTCGAGGCGGTGGAGCAGTGGGCGCGCGAGCGCGGGCGGATCGACGAGCCCGACGTGCGGGAACGGCTCGGCCGCTGGGCGACCGCGCTGCGGGTCGCCCAGCTGTTGGAGCTGCGCACGATCTGGATGGTCGCGAACGGCCAGGTGCCGGTCGCGGAGGGCCCGATGTCGAAGCTGTTCAGCACCGAGTCGATAGCGGGCGCCGCCGAGGACCTGACCGAGCTGGTCGGCCCGGACGCCCTGCGCGGCCGGCTCGACCCGACCGCGGTCGTCGGCGGCCGGATCGAGCACGCCCTGCGGTTCTCCCTCGGCACCACGATCTACGCCGGGACCAGCGAGATCCAGCGCAACATCATCGCCCAGCAGCGCTGCGGCCTGCCCCGCAAGTAGCGGGCCGCRTCGCTCAGGTCGCCGCACGATGATCTGGTGACGCCCCGCGTGGTCGGGACGCGCCCGAGGCTGCTACTCCACGGGCTGGCCCGGTGGGCGGCCTCAGGGTTGACCCGGCCGTTAACATATAGATATTTCTGGATGTGATGGGTCGGTCGGCCCGATCGCTCACCGGGCGGTCACCGCGCCGGCCGCCCCGGACCGGAGACGGCCGGTACGGCACCCAGGATTCGAGGAGGTCTTCGTGATCACAAGCTTCATCGGGTACGAGGTCGGCGAGCGGATCGCGACGATCACGCTCAACCGGCCGGAGGCGRCCAACGCCCAGACCCTCCCGCTGCTCGACGACCTGGACGAGGCGTGGCGGCGCGCGGCGGACGACCCCGAGGTCCGGGTCATCGTGCTGCAGGCGAACGGCAAGCACTTCTCCGCCGGCCACGACATCAAGGGTGTCGGCCCGGAGGGCGCCGGCAACGGCTCGGCTCCCAAGTGGACCCTCGAGGGCATCTACGAGATCGAGGCGAAGCGGTTCCTGGAGTACACCCTGCGGTGGCGCAACATCCCCAAGCCGTCGATCGCCGCCGTGCAGGGCGTGTGCATCTCCGGCGGCCTGCTGCTGGCCTGGCCGTGCGACCTCATCGTCGCGGCGGACAACGCGAAGTTCTCCGACCCGGTGGTGATGATGGGCATCGGCGGGGTCGAGTACCACGGGCACACCTGGGAGATGGGTCCCCGCAAGGCCAAGGAGATGCTGTTCACCGGCCGGCACATGACGGCGGCGGAGGCCGAGAAGGTCGGCATGGTCAACCGGGTCGTGCCGCTTGACGAGCTGCGCCCGGCCGTCCGCGAGCTGGCCGCCCACATCGCGCGGATGCACCCGTTCGCGCTGCGCCAGGCCAAGCGCGCGGTCAACCAGACCCTGGATGTCCAGGGCTTCTACGCGGCGATCCAGTCGGTGTTCGACATCCACCAGACCGGCCACGGCCACGCCCTGTCCGAGTCCGGCCTGCCCATCCTCACGCTCCTCGACGGCATGAAGACCGCGATCAACAAATAGGCTCCGCCGTTTGCCGGGAAGTCCTCCGGCTGCAGGGGGAACGCGCGCGGTGGTGCGTGTTCCCCCTGCAGCCGTGCCCGGACGAACCGGGCCGTCCGGGCACGGGCCCGTGCCCGGACGGCCCGGTGGCTCCGCTATGGCTCGGGGATCTCGAAGTGTTCGTCGCGTAGTTGGAAGGCGCGTTTGACGCCGTGGCGGGCGCGTTCTTTGACGAAGTTGTATTCGCCGTCCTC
>NZ_MOMC01000130.1 GCF_001983105.1 Pseudofrankia asymbiotica
CCTGGAACCAGCATGATCAGCGGAATCGACACCACGGATTAAAGCTCGTTAGCAAGCAAGTTTCATGATCGCTTCTAGTGGGCGTTCGGGGTGGCGGGCGTGGTGGCGGATGCCTGCGGCGAGGTTCGTGGCGCCGGTGAGGCGTAGGACCGTGATCGCGAGGTTGCGCAGGCTGGCCATGACCTGGGGCGCGTTCCCGGTCCGTACCTGGCTGAGGTCTTCACCGAAGGTGACGTCGCGGATCCAGTGCAGCTGGTTCTCCACCAGCCAGTGCTCGCGGGCGAAGGTGGCCAGCAGTGTGGGGCTGGCGTGGTGGGTCGGCAGGCTGGTGACGAGGTAGACGACCTCGGTCTCGGCCGGCTCGCCGGCGAGTGGCTGGCGGCGGCGGGTGATCTGGACTGCCTGCGTGGCGTGTGGGAAGAGCAGTCCGGCGCGGACCTCGGTGGCTTTCACGGTGCGCCGTTCGCGGCGGCCGTGGCCGCGCTCGACGGCACGCGCGGCGGTCTTCACCCGGCGCCAGGGCAGGGCTGTGAGCTGGGCATACAGCCTGGGCTGGTTGGCCTTGGCCGTGAGCACGTAGTGCGCCCCGTGGCTGACCAGCCAGCGCGCGGTCTCGGTCTGGGTGTGCAACGCGTCCGCGGTGATGACCACGTCGGTCAGGTCGACGTCGGCGAGCAGGACGGACAGCGCCGGGATCTCGTTCGACTTCGCGTCCACCGCGACCTGGCCGAGCACGACGCCGCTGACGTGGTCGAGCGCGGCGAGCAGGTGCCTACCGGGGACGTCGCCCGTTCGGGAACCGCGCAGGGTCTTGCCGTCGACCGCGAGGCGGCGCCGCGTCCCGGCCGGCGGGGTGGTCGCCGCGGCGGCCCACGCTCCCAGCGCCGTGTCGAGCGCGTCGGCGTCCAGCGCGGCGAACACCCGGCGAAACGTCGACTCGTCGGGCACCCGGACGACACCGAGCAGGTCAGCCACCGTCTGACCAGCGTCGGCGGACCATTCACCGATCGCGGTGAACGACCGTGCGCCAGCGAGCACCGCGCAGGTCGCCAAGGTCAACACCACGGCCAGGCTGTGCCGCCGACCGCGGGGTTTCCGCGGGTCCGACAGCTGGCCGAAGACCGCCAGCAGGCCCGGCGCCGACGGCGGCCGGTGGTAGCCGCCGGTGACGGCGGCAGCCAGCTGATCGAGAACAGGGGCAGGCGGTGATACTGGTGCGGCGGGCATGGCACCTCGGGTCGATCATGATGGCGTAGGAACCTCCATGATCTCCAGGTGTCGTGCCCGCACCCATGAAGCCCCCCGACAGGGCGTCAGCCTCTCGCTACACAGCCCCACCAGAAACCCCAGACAGCACCGACCACCCGCACATCAGCAAACTTGCCGGGGCCCTGGGCGGCCCCCGCTTCCGGTCACGCTTCTTCCCGCCGACGCCGGCCACTGCGGGCCCGGCCGAGGCTGCAGGTTGAGCGGTCCGAACTCGTCCACGCAGAAGACCACCATCGGCTCGCCGTTCCCGGGGTCACCTGCTGGTCGGCGATCGCGTAGAGCTGCTCGATCCTGGCCTTCTTCGTCCCGTAGTCCGGTAGGTCGAGCTCTTCCAGGTATTCATCCGTTGAAACGAGACGCCCTGCTCGCGGAGCAGGACCGCAGGCCGTCATGGCTGATGTCGTCAACCATCCCCTCGACGACTAGGAAATCCCCAGGGCAGCCTGACGGCCGCCCTGGCGGGTCAAGCACAGAACGGGTCAGGACCCCCGCTCACGCCCACAAGCACCAGCTGGCAGCCACCACCGTCGGACCAGCACCAGCTGCGAAGACCCTCGTGGGCGCGAGCCTGCCCACGTCACGTCGGGTTTTCCGGCCAAGAGGCCTCATTGAGCCTTCTGCTGTGATTGGTTTAGCTGCTGCCGGTTGTGACGTGACGCGCCGATGCGCATAGCTACGACTGCGCCGCTGTTGCGGCGAGTTTGGCAAGCGTTTTTAGCTGTTTACGCGCAAGGAATAGTTCGATATACGCGAGCGGGACCAGCACGAAACGTGGCCACGATACGATCGCTTTCAGAATTAGTCGGGAGCGATGTTCGTCGGCCGGCACAGCGACGTAACTCATCACAATGGATGGGCCGAATCGCGGCCGGAGGCCCAGAGTTATCTGGACCTCCGGATCGAATGATACGAGCCTAAAGAAAGGCATGAACTTCTGCCCGATTTCGAGTTCTTCGAGACCGGGCGTCAGATTTCGGGGGCTCCGGCGGCCGAAGTTGTCGATCAAGTCGTAGCTGTAYGGTGCGACACGTAGCTGGCAGAGCCATCGGAACACAGCTGCGCACGGAGCCTCAACGTCGACAGCGCGAAACCACACCACAGATCTCTCGGGAAGTTGGCCGTCGCACGGATACTGCATGGCGCGCTCGGCATGAGTGGTTCCCCAGTTTCTTGACCAAGCCAGTGACATACGACGCATCGCAGCATCGGACCGCGCCGACCTCATGCGGCGCAACTCCGAACGGAGACTGTGGTCGTTACTTGACGTGAGTTCACCGTGCTTTCCTACCATTCAGTCAAGGCAAGCCGCGTTCACTTCGTTGCCGAACGACATTGTATCTGCCGAAGAGTACGTCCGGGCAGGTCAGGCCKCATGTTCGTACTCGTGCAGGATGCCGCCGAGCCGGTCGCGTCGGTGGATGTTGAGGTGGGTGAGCCGGGGTCTGGTGCGGTGATCGGCTCGGGTAGCGCGTGGAGTGGTCTTGAGCCAATGCCGTTTAAGGCGCGCAGGTGGTCGTGGCGTAGCCCTGTCAGCGCGCAGCTTCGCCGGCTGCCGCCGGCGTGGGCCGCGCCTCGACCGGATCGCCGGGATGGCGGTGACCAGCGGGTTGAGTGTGAGCCAGAAGGTTGGGGCATTCGATGGTCATGCACGACCCACCGTCACAGGCTGGCCGACCGGTATGACTGTTCCAATCGCCAGTTCACGGCGTCGAACTCTCCGTCACGCGGCGCCGCCCGTAACGCGAACTTCTGAACCCGTTGACTCGCATTGCGCGGCAGCGCATCCACGAAGTGCACGAACCGTGGCAGCATGTGCCGTGTCATCCGATGCTCCAGGTAATCCAGCAATTCAGGCTCGTCAAGATCGGCTCCGTCGACAAGCACAACGAACACCTTGATCTCCTCGTCATTGTCGCCGAGTGGCACGCCCACTGCTGCGCACTCGCGCACCTGCGGATGGGCATTCACCTCCGCCTCAATGTCGAAGGAAGCGATGTTGACCCCGCGCCGACGGATGGCGTCCTTGTACCGATCGACGAAGTAGTACAGACCGTGTTCATCGCGGCGGAGTAGGTCACCGGTATGAAACCAACCGTTGCGCCACGCGTGCGCCGTAGCTGCCGGATCGTCGAAGTAGCCCAGATTCAACGTCCACGGGACATCAGCCCTGACGACTAGTTCGCCAGGCTCTCCGTCGGGCACCTCGAAGTCATTCGCGTCGACCAGACGCACCTCCAGTCCAGGCCATCCCTGAGCGAGACGACCGCAGCTCCTGGGGTCTTCGATGTCCCAACCGAAGGACAGGACCTTGACCGCCTCACTCATGCCGTAGCCGCTCGTTACTTTGACCCCAAAACGTGTCCGAAATTCCTCGTATCGGGGATGAACCGGCACCATATTCAGGTAGCGCAACGGATTATCGGCATCGTCCTCTCTTGGCGGCTGGTCGATCACAAAGTCGGCCATCGCGGCCACCAGGGTGGTCATCGTGCATCGATAAGCTCGCACATCGGCCCAAAAGTCTTGGGTACGAAAATGCGGTCGCACGACAGTGGTGGCACCAAGCATTGCGGATAGCACGATCAACATCCGGCCGGTGACGTGATTGGCAGGACTCGTCACGTAGATACAGTCGTCGCTACTGTACTCCGGTTTCCGGCTGGCGACAGCGCCCTGCACCATCGATCCCCACGGGATGATCACGGCCTTGGATGGACCGGTCGTGCCAGAGGTGAACGCCAGACGCGCAACATCACTCAACGCCGGACAAGTGAGCGATCCTGCGTCATTGCTCTCCCGCGCCCTGTAGACGGAGTCGGCGGGYACCACTCGGGCCGAGAATACCTCGCTGATCGGCGACGACGTTTCCGACCCGATGCAAATGAGCAGTCTCACCCACTGCAGTTCCGCCGCAAGCGCTTCCAGCATTTGACGACCCTCACCATCCGTGACGACCACCGCCGCCTTCACCAGGTTCAGCTGGTGCACCAGCAGGCGCCCCTTGGTATTCGGGCTGATCGTGACGTCAATGGCACCTAATGACGCAATACCACTCMAAACGCTGATCGCCTCGACCCGCCAGTTGAGGAGCGTGACCACCGTGTCTCCGGCAGTGACACCCTCGCGCCGCAGTAGTGCGGCCCACGAGACACTAGCGCCGTATACATCGGCGTAGGTAAACGCACTGCCGCTCGCGGCCTCAACCACAAACACCTTTTCCGGTGTCCGACCTGCCCATCGGGCCAGCGAGTGGAGCAGCGTCAGCTCCCCAGGATCCTCCGACTGCTGAAGCTCGCGGGACGCGTCGTCGGTGGTCATACCCACTCCTCGGCTTGCAACGCGGGATCGTTCATGTCCGGCGGCGGGCGCGGCAACGACTGCCGTCTCCTCACGCTATCGACCTTCCGGACGGTCGTCAACGCCGCCTGACCTCCGACAGGTGCCGCTCTGGAACGTTCGGCAGTGGCTTTCACTTGGCAGGATGCATGGTGCGGCGATCATCGGTCGACCGCGTTCATCGCCCAACTCGACGGTCGATAATAATGTATGTTTAACCAGGTCCRACCGGCTGGCCGATGTTCCGTTCCAGACGAAGAGCCGCAAACGGCAGGACTTCGACGCATGTTCGCGTCCCGGCGCGGCGTCGGCGAGTACCCTGATCTTCAGGGCAGCGCATCAGCGATAATGCACGTGGTAACTCGCGTGTTCCTACTGGTAGCCCTCACTCGCAGTGCCCGGCAGAGGAAGGGAGCACATCCCGTGCGGTTGATGGACAGCTGTGCCGCCGTCGGCGTGCGCAACAGCGCCTACACCCGCCAGACCGAGCGATCGACGCTCGACTTGCTTTCCGGCGAGCGGGAGTCGACCGGGCGCTCAGTACGAACGCGACGCCGCGCGGATCGCGCCGGCCGAGACCTTGAAACGCCCGCGGTGCTCGTGCTGGCCGTCGCGGGTGCGCCTGTAGGGACAGCCGAAGGAGTACCGTGGCGGGGATCAGGATCGAAGAACATGGAGACGTCGCGGAAATTGTTCTTGACGCTCCTCCGCTGAATCTGTGGACGGGTACGATTACCGCCGAGTTCGAAGGACTGCTCGCCGCCCTGCCCGGCAGGTTCCGCGCCGTCATGTTCCGAGCCGAGGGCGAGGTGTTCTGYGGCGGAGTAGACGTCCACGAGTTCCAAGGGCTGTCGGAGAACGACGGCGTCATGCTGATGGCGCGGATACTCGGACTCACGCACATGATCGAGGCCTTGCCGGTGCCCACGATCGCGGTCGTCGACGGCCTCAACCTGACGATCGGTTTTGAGCTCAGCCTTGGCTGTGACCTGCTGTGGGCCTCCGACCGCGCGAAGATGGGCCTGGTCGAGGCGAAGGTTGGTTTGCTGCCGGCGGGAGGCGGCGTGCAGCGCCTGGTAGCTCGCGCCGGGGTTGCCCGTGCCGCGCGGATGGTCCTCACCGGCGAGGTCCTTCCTGCAGCTACCCTCGAGGCATGGGGGATCGTCAACCAGATCTGCCCGGCCGACCAGCTGCTTCCCACCGCGCGTGAGTACGCCGCCGCGCTCGCCGCAGGTCCCACCATCGCGTTCGCCAGCGCCAAGCAGCTGCTGCGCCTCGCCAGGGACGCGGGCACCGCGGCGGCGGACGCGGCCACCCCGCACCTCGGCGGCCGGCCTTTCGGTACCGAGGACCTGCCCGCCGGCATCGCCTCGCTGCTGGAGCACGGCCGGGGCAAGGCGGTGTTTAAAGGGAGATGAGAACGGGCTCTCGTTGTGTACGAAGGGGCTTACGACCGGAGCTATCGGCCGAGGGCGTGGCAGCGCTCGACCAGGTGAGCTACGTCGTCAACGAACTCCCGTGCCCTTCCAGCGTGAGCAGCATCTGGCGAACGCCGATGGCACGTTGAGTTCCTCAAGTAAGGAATAGGCGGTCTCTTGCTGCGACCACATCGCCTTCATGGCCTGGACGAACTCGGCGAGGCGCCGGTAGCGGTTCGGAACTCGATGCCGAACAGCTCCGTCTTTTCGCGGAGCCACCCGGCGCCGAAGGCGAAGATCGGGCGACCGCCAGAGTAGAAGCCGAGCGTGGAGATGGTCTTCGCCAGCGCGATGGGACTCGTGCTCTGGTAGCAGCGACACCCCGGTGCCGAGCTCGAGCCGCGTGGTGACCGCCGAGGCGAGGGCGAGCGCGACGTACGGATCGGCCAGCCATCGAAGTGCAGCGGCAGCTTYCCGTCGTTGTAGTTCGTCTCGTACGCGATGGGCACGGCCACATGTTCAGGGAAGAGCAGCGCGTCGAAACCGGCGGCCTCGATGTAGTGGGCCAAGTCTGCCAGGTGATCGCTAGCCGCCATTCACGCAATCACCGGACCGCTTGGGCCAGCTGGTTTCGGTTCTGGAACGAACGGCTACGATCGGGTAGCATCAGCGGACCGTTCTTAGAGCGAGGTCGAGATTGGTGGTCGAACCATTGCCCCACCATCGACGACCAGCGTCTGGCCGGTAATCCAGGCAGCTTCGTCACTGGCCAGAAACGCGATGACGTTCGCTACATCAGCAGGTTCACCTAGACGCTGCAGCGGGAGCGCCGAGGCAAATGCGTCGCCGTGTTCCTCCCAGAGCGCTCGGGCCAGGTCCGTGCGAACCAGGCCGGGTGCGACGGCGTTCACCCGGACCTGTGGGGCGAACTCGAAGGCCAACTGTCGTGTGAGGTGCAGCAGCGCCGCTTTTGTGATGTTGTACCAGCCGATGGCTGGCTCGACAGTAAGGCCACCGACGGAGGCTACGTTGATGAYGCAACCCCTGTGCTGCGACATTGATGCGGCCCAGGCCTGCTGGCTCCACAGGAGCGGGCCTGTCTGATTCACGGCGACGGTTTTGGCTGCGCGCTGGGGGTCGAGCGCTGAGATGTGTCCGTAGAATGGGTTTGTCGCCGCGTTGTTGACGAGGATATCGATGCGGCCGAACTCGCCGACGCACGCTTGTATGCAGGCGCGTATCTGATCGGGTTCGCCCGCGTTGGCGGCGAACCAGCGGATGTCGAGATCCGGCGTGGCGTCGACGGCGGCCCGTAGGTTGCTTTCCCGGCGCGATGTGATCATCACTTGGGCGCCGTCAGCGGCGAGGCGTCGGGCTGTGGCCAGGCCGATGCCTTTGGACCCGCCAGTGACGACTGCGACCCGTCCGGTGAGCCGGCTGGTCATAGCGTGTCCTTCCGGGCGAGTTGCACGGCGCGGCTCGCGAACATCTCGATAAAATCCGGATAGCGCTTGACGCTGCTCTGGTCGCCGGCGGTCATCCCCTTGCTGTACCGGTCGAACACCCCCTCGAGGATGCAGCCCAATCGCCAATAGGCGAATGCCACGTAGAACGAGAGGTTGCGCACGGAATGGCCCAACAGCTTCTCATAGTCCGCCAGCACCTGCTCCGGAGGGCCAAATCCAGGGGCGGTGGTCGGTCCGCCGCGCACATGCAACACCTCGGCGGCCGGTCCGGACCAGGTCACATACAGGCCGGCGACGTCGGCCATCGGATCGCCGATCGTAGCGAGCTCCCAATCGAGGACGGCCCGGATCCGGCCTGTTCCGTCGAGGATCACATTGTCGAGTCGGTAATCGCCATGGACCAACGTTGTCCGGGTCGATTCCGGGACTGAGCCCGCTAACGCGTCATGGGCAGTGGACAACGACGCGAACGGTACGGCCACTTGCTGATGCTGTTTCAGCCAGCGGCGCAGTTGCCGCTGCAGGTAGCTTCCGGGTCGCGCCAGAACCTCGAGCCCGGTTGCCGCGAGGTCGGCCTCGTGGATCTGGAAGAGGGTGTCGACGACCCGCCGCGACGCCTCCTCCCGGGCCTTGACCGCCAAGGCGTTGGCCTCGGTCGCGCTACGTACCACGAGCCCCTCGACGAACTCAGCGACATAGAAAGGAGCGCCGAGGACACCGACGTCCGCGCACAGGCCGACCATGGCCGGAACGGGAACCTGGGTCGCCCCGAGACACGAGAGGATGAGGTGCTCGCGGGCGACATCGTGGGCTGTAGCGGACAGTTCGCCTCGAGGTGGTCGACGCAGCGCGAATGCTCCGGCGTCGGTTGTGATCCGATAGGTCAGATTGGACCGGCCCCCGGAGACGAGGTTAGCGCCCTCGATCTCGATCGAGCGACCCAGGATCGTTTCAAGCCAGCCGGTCAGCCGTYGCCGCTGATCCGACGACAACTCCAGGTCGTCGTGGCCTGAACCGGTTGGCATCATCACCTCCGCGCTCATGCGGCGAGCCGCAGGCGACCGATCTCCGCCATCAACTCGATTTCGTCGCCATACCATGTGCGGAGGGCGAGGATGCGCTTGTAGTACCATTGCAGCTCATACTCGTAGGTAAAACCGATCCCTCCGTGCAATTGAATCGCGTCTTCGCCCACGCCGCGCGCCAACTCGCCGGCCGCGGCCTTGAACGCCATCGCTGACAGGCTGAGCAGGTCTGCGCTCTGCGTCGAGGCGTCCTCGGCGACGGCTTCCGAGAAGTTCTCCAGCAGGATGACCCGTTGCGCGGCCGTGGCCGCGATCTGCCGCACGGCTTGAAACGTCGCGATGGGAGCGCCGAACTGCTCTCGGGTGACGATGTGGTCCAGGGTCAGGGTCAACGCGCGGCGGGCCATGCCGGTCAGCTCCGCTGCGAACATGATCCGCGACCATGCCCGCATCAGCGCTATGACCCGCATGGCGTCCATGCCGTCGGCCATCACCGCCGACGAGGCCGGGACGTCGACGAACCGGACGATCGCCAGGGGTACGCCTGGATCCGCGCTCTCGATGCTTTCAATACTCAGGCCCGATGCGGCTGCGGCTACCAGGCAAAGCTGAGCGCCGGCCGGCGAATCGGCAACAACTAACAGCTCACTGCAGTGTGGCGCGTAGCGGACCAAGCGGATCTCGCCGTTGAGCCGTCCGTTCCGCGTGCTCACAGTGCCGGCGCACCAGTCCAGACTTATGCCTGGGTCGGCCCACGCGAGCAGGTGGGTGCCAGATCGCAGCGCCTGGATTCGTAGCCGTGTGGCCTCGTCGAGGTTCAATTCGCTCAACAGGAGGGCGGGCAGCACCATCTGCTCGACAAAGGGTCCGACGGCAAGCCGTTCACCGAAGAGCCGGAACGCGGGAACGAGGTCGTTGAGGGCCAAGCCGACGCCGCCGTGTTTTTCTGGCACTGCCAGGTCGAACCACCCGTCCGCGGCCGCCGCCTGGCGCAGACTCGCGCCGTCGTCGTTTCCCTCCAGCAGGGCCAACCGGATCCCGTCGCCATATCTGTGATCAAGAAAAGCCGTGACGGCGGTCAGGACGTCGTCTGCGGCGCTACCCACGCGGCAACTCCAGCAGCCGATCGGCGATGATGTTCCGCTGCACCTGGGAGGTCCCTCCGTAGATCGACACCGCGCGGGAATAGTAGTGGTCTTTAACCCAGCGGGCACTGTCGAGTCCCGCGCTCGGGTCGTGCGGGGTGAGGCGAAACGGTCCGAGGAGGTCGCTGATCGAGCTGTAGACCCGTTGCTCGACCTCGTTGAGGCTGAGCTTGTCGACGGAGTCGTATGGGCTCGGCACCTCCCCACGCACCTTGCGCGCCATCGTCTTGCGGGTCTGAGCCTCCAGGCCCCGGACACTTACATACGCCCGCCCAAGCTGTTCGAGCGTGCGCGGTGCGACGGTTCCACCGGCCGAACGATGACGGCGGATTTCAGCAAAGGCCTCCTCCACGGCAACGTCGTACTCAACCATCCGTCGAAGGGTGTAGGAGCCACGCTCATGGCTCAAGGTGTCTTGCGCAATTGTCCACCCCGCATTGAGGTCGCCAATCAGGTTGCCACGCGGAACTTCGACGTCGTCGAAGAAAACCTCGCAGAACTCGCTGTCTCCGGTCATCTGAACGAGCGGCCGGACGCTGACCCCGGGGGTGGCCATGTCGACAGCTATATAGCTGATGCCGCGGTGTTTGGGGGCGTCGCTGTCCGTGCGGGCAAGCAAGGCACACCAGCGGGCCTTGTGGGCCCAGGAGGTCCAGACCTTCTGCCCGTTCACGACGAACCTATCACCGTCGATCTTTGCGGTTGTGCGCAGCGACGCCAAGTCCGAGCCGGCGTTCGGCTCCGAGAAACCCTGGCACCACATTTCGTCGCCAGAAAGCAAGGGGGGCAGCAGGCGTGCTCGCTGCTCGCTGCTCGCGTACGTGTCGATCGACGGCCCGACGACGTCCAGGCCAATCAGGCCGATCGGCATCGGAGCCCGTGCCCGGGCGAGCTCCTCAGAGAAGACGAGCTGGTGCAGGGGCGTCAGCCCTTGTCCGCCGGACTCGCGGGACCAGGAAATGCCCACCCAGCCGGCGTCGTAGAGGGTACCCTGCCAGGCCTTGAGCACCTCGAAACGGTGGTCAAGATCGAGGGGCACGCTGGGGATGTCCGTGGCGGCGAGCCAGTCTCTGACCGACGCCCGATAGTCCGCCAGCGTCGGATCGTGTGGTGGGTCGGTCATGAAATCCTCATCGTCCTGTGTAGCGGGGTTCGCGCTTTTCGAAGAAGGCCGCGACCGCTTCCTTGGCGTCGTCGTATCCCGACAGCTCGCCGGTGAGGCTCTGTTCGAACTGGTACCCGGACCGGAGGTCCATATACTCGATCTGGTTGAGGCTCCGTTTGGCAATGCGGATAGCGACCGGGCTGTGTCGCGCGATCCGGTTGGCGAGGCGATGAGCCTCTTCGATCATGTCCGCGTCCGCCACGACGCTCACGATGCCGCCGTATGGGGCCAGCTCTGCCGCGGTCACGAGGTCCGCCGTGAGGTGCATTCGTCGCACCACCCCTTGCGGTACCAGCCGGGACAGATGCTTTGCACCGCCCATGGCGCCAACCTGGATCTCGGGAAGGCTAAACCGGGCACTCTCGCCCGCAACGACCAGATCGCACGACCCCGCGAGCGCCACACCGGTGCMGACAGCCACACCACGAACGGCGGCGATCACTGGCAGCGCGCAGTCATAGATCGAAATGAAGGCTTCACGGACCTGCAGCATTCGGATCGGGGCGTTGTCCGGGGTCATGGTGGCGAACTCCGCCAGGTCGTTACCGCCACAAAAGTGCTTCCCCTCGCCAGCGAGGATCACCACTCTTGCCTCAGGCGCGAGTTCACGGATTTTCGAAAACACTCCCTTGATCTCTGCATACATCGGTAGGTTGACAGCATTCACCGGGGGACGACACATCGTCACTGTCGCGACACAGCCGGTCGTGGCGATGGAAAGGAACTCGAAACCCACATCGCGATACTATCGTCCGACCGGTCGGTTGTCTACGGGTGGTCCAACGGGGGCTCGGATGCGTTCAGATCGCTCATCGCGTGCGGGCGCCGACGGGGCCCGGACCGCCCGTCGGAGGCGGCGTCCGATGTGGGTAGATAAGAGTCGACGATCTGACCTCTACTCGAAATCTTCTTCCCGAGGCCTAGAGGAAGGCGCGAACACGGAATCGAGGAGAGGCCATGCTCGGCGCCGGCCTCTAGCCTCGACGCACGCATGACTCCAGTGATGGTGGTGACCAGAGACTTGTGGGACAGGTGCGTGTCCTCGATCTTCACCGCCCACGGTCGGTCAAGCACTGGCCGGGTCGGGCGCCAGCTCGACCGCAGGGAACCTCTTCACACCTGGGTCGAATCGCCGGCGGCGAAGCCGGCGCCGTGTCGACAGGGAGAGACGTCCAGGCGAACAAGCCCCGCTAGAGCCTGGCCCAGGCGCGCCGTGATCACCCAGACACAACGGGTGGCCTCGCCCGCTGTCGGCGGGGCGATTCCCTTCGCGTCGACCTTGCGCATCGCCTCTTCAGGCACCGCTGACAACGCCGAAGATCACGCTTGGATCGAGTTCCTTGCGGCGACAGCGCTTTGGACCCGACTCGGCCGGTGCCGTTACAGGTCGAGCACGAGCCGAGGGGTACGGGATCGGGACACGCAGATCATCATGGTGCTGTTGGACTCTTGCTGCTGCTTGGTGAGGACCGAATCCCGATGGTCCGGAACGCCATTCAGAACGGTCGTTTCGCAGGTGCCGCATGTCCCTTCGAAGCAGGAGCCCAGCACGTCGATACCGGCGTCTGCGACGACGTCGAAGATCGTGTCGTCTGGCGCCACGGTGAGGGCGACGTTGCTTCGTTGAAGCACCACCTCGAAGTTCGTGTCGAGAACGGGCTTCTCCGTGGGCTTGGGCGCAAATCGCTCTAGGTGCAGAGCGCCGCTGGGCCATGTCACGCAGTGTGCCTCGACGGCGGCGAGCAGCGGCTCGGGTCCGCAGCAGTAGATAAGGGTGTCTGGCCTGGGTGAGACCAGAATCGTTGCTAGATCAAGCAGTCCTACCTCGTCTTGGGGGCGCGTGGATACCTTGGCCCCGTAGCGGTCGAGCTCGGGGAGGAACGCCATCGATACGCGTTGGCGGCCGCCATAGAAGAGCCGCCAGGCAGCGTTCGCGTCTTCGGCGGCGGCGATCATCGG
>NZ_MOMC01000131.1 GCF_001983105.1 Pseudofrankia asymbiotica
TTCTCGAACAATCTCGCGGAGCGCGACGTCCGGCCGGTCAAGGTCCAACAACGCGCCTCCGGCGGCTGCTGGCGCACCCTGGAAGGCCTCGCCGACTTCGCGATCGTCCAGTCCTACCTGTCCACCRMCAGCAAATGGGGCCTCGACACCCTCGACGCCCTCACCCGGC
Organism: Pseudofrankia asymbiotica; assembly: GCF_001983105.1. Lineage (GTDB taxonomy): Bacteria > Actinomycetota > Actinomycetes > Frankiales > Frankiaceae > Pseudofrankia > Pseudofrankia asymbiotica. The sequence continues at coordinate 170 of NZ_MOMC01000131.1, forward strand.
TCTTCACCACCGGCCCCTGGCTACCACCAGCGGCACAACCCGTCTGATGACCAGCACAATCAGCTACGACGCCAGCTGAACAGCTACCCGACCGCGGACATCGTCCTCACCCCTCGCACAGTCATAGACGCCCCCAGCGGACGTCGATCCAACAAGCCTCGCCCGCGCCCCACACCGCCGTCTTGAATGTTTCGGCCACACCCACCGGCAGGCCGTCACGCTGAATTCCCGGGTCGACGACCCTGGCCGGACGCCCAAGTCTCCCCGCCCGGCCGTAAGGCGTGATCGAGCACGTACGCCGCGGCATCGGTCGCCTGGTCGATCCTCTCGCGGAGGTCGCCGGAGATCGTTCCCCACCCAGTCCCCAGGACGGCCTGGTCCACCGCGAGGTGTATCGCTAGGTCCCGCCACGGATCGAGTACTCCCTCACCGAGCACGGCCGCGAGACGACAGTGGGGCCCTCATGATCGAGGGCCCCACTGTTCTTCGCTATCTGTATCCGTTGTTCGGGGTTCTCCGCCGCGCTCCGCGGGTCCTGCCATCAGGTTGCCATCAGCTCGCCAGCGGCTTCGGCTCCCGTTCGTACAGTCGTCGCGACCAGATGTAGGACAGCGCCGCGACCCCGACGCACCAGGCGATCGTGATGACCAGGTTGTCGCCGATCTCCGTTCCGGTCAGCAGGCCACGCAGCGTCTCGTTCACCGGGGTGAACGGCTCGTACTCGGCGAACCAGCGCATCCCCGTCGGCAGCGAGCTCGTCGGGACGAACCCGCTACCGAGGAACGGCAGGAGGATGAGGAACATCGGCGAGTTACTCGCGGTCTCCACGCTCTTGGCCGACAGCCCCAGGCCGACGCACAGCCACGTCACGGCGAAGGTCAGCAGCAGGACCACGCCGAAGGCGGCGAGCCACTCGGCCGCGTTCGCGTGCGGCCGGAAGCCGACGGCCAGCGCGGCCGCGGTGACGACCACGACGCCGATCAGCGTCTGGATGGTCGCGCCCACGACGTGCCCGGTCAGCACCGACGACCGGGCGACGGCCATGGTCCGGAAGCGGGCGATGACGCCCTCGGTCATGTCCTGCGCGACGGCGATCGCCGTGCCCTGCGCCGCGGCGGCCACGGCCATCAGGATGATCGCCGGGGCGACGTAGTCGGCGTAGGCGGCGCGGCCGCCGCGCAGGTCGGCCGGCGTGCCGCTACCGAGCCCGCTACTGAGCCCGCTGCCGAGCCCCGACCCGAGCGTCCCACCGAAGACATAGACGAACAGAAGCAGGAAGACCAGCGGCATCAGGATGATCATCAGGGTCAGCGACGGATAGCGCCGCATGTGCCGCAGGTTGCGACGCAGCATGATCCGCGCGTGGACGAGGGCGTGGGAACGGGTGCCGGCGGTGTCGGCGGTGTCGGCGGTGTCGGGGCCGATGTCGTCCATCGTCATGGTGCTCATCGGTCAGGCTCCCTTCTTGCCGGTGAGGGCGAAGAAGACGTCATCGAGATCGGGGGTGTGCACGGTGAGCGCCGCGACCTCGATCGAGGCGTCGTCCAGCTGCCGCAGCAGCGTCCGCAGGGTGCTGACGCGGCCGTCGCCGGCGAGCTGGAGCGTGAGCGCGTCGTCGTCGCGGCCGGTCGGAGCGAGCACCATCGGGGCGAGCACCGTGGCGGCGGCGTCGAGTTCGGCGTGGTCGGCGAAGGCCAGCTCGATATGGCCGCCGGGGATGCGCGCCTTGAGCTCGGCGGGCGTCCCCTCGGCGACGATCCGGCCGCCGTCCAGCACCGCGACGCGGTGGGCGAGCTGGTCAGCCTCCTCCAGGTACTGGGTTGTGAGCAGGATGGTCGTCCCCGCCGCTACCAGCTCGCGGATGATGTCCCACATCGTGCGCCGGCTGCGCGGGTCCAGGCCCGTGGTCGGCTCGTCGAGGAAGATCACCTTCGGGTCGCCGACCAGGGTCATCGCCAGGTCGAGCTTGYGCTTCATGCCGCCGGAGTAGGTCGACGCCGGCTTGTCCCCGGCCTCCGTCAGCTCGAACCGTTCCAGCAGCTCCTCCGCCCGGCGGCGTCCGGCGCCCTTGGGCAGCAGGTGCAGATCCGCCATCAGCATCAGGTTCTCGCGGCCGGTGAGATAGCCGTCGACGGCGGAGAACTGGCCGGTGACGCCGATCGCGCGCCGGACCGCCTGCGGGTTCCTGGCGGGGTCCTGGCCGGCGATGCGGATCTCGCCGGCATCGGGACGGAGGTAGGTCGTCAGGAGGTGTACGGCGGTGGTCTTGCCGGCCCCGTTCGGGCCGAGCAGGGCCAGGATCGTGCCCCGCGGGACCGTCAGGTCGATGCCGTCGAGAACGGTCTTCTCGCCGAAGGACTTGCGGAGGCCGCGAGCCGAGATCGCGGCGACGGTGGTGGCCGTGCCGGTCATGGCCGCGCTGGCGGTGGCGGCGCTGCCGGTGGCTGAGCTGACGGTGGCTGAGCTGACGGTGGCGGGGCCGGTCATGGCTGCGTCAGTGGTCGATGGCACGGTGCTCACGCCACCTTGTCCAGGCGCGGCGCGCGGCGGATGGTGACGTCGCCGAGCTTGGTGTTGGCGTGCACCTCGACCTTGTCGACCGGCTCGCCGGCCTCGGGGGCGTCAGAGGAGGCAAGCTCGTTGTAGACCCGGCCGACACCGGTGTTCAGCTCCAGCCAGGCCGCGCTGCCCTCGCGGATGCCGACCTCGACGCCGCCGTTCTTGGACGTGGCGAACACCTTGCCGCGCACGACCTCGCCGATCCGCACCTCGCCGTTGGAGTTGGCGGCGGTGATGTCGGACAGCGCGCGATCGACGGATACCGAACCGTTGGAAGCCTTGATGTTCGCGGGGCCGGTGACGACACCGACCCACACCTTCCCGTTGCCGGTGGAGACGTCGGCCGTGCCGTCCACGGTGCCGATCCGGATGTCGCTGGAGCCGCCGTGCACCTTGGCGGAGCYGCTGACACCCTCGACCGTGATTCTGCCGACGCCGCCACGGAGGCTCAGCGGCCCGGTCTCGGCGAGCCGGACGGCGCCGAGGTCGGTCCTGAGCGCGACGGTGCCGAGCGCGCCGTCGGACTGGAAGTCGCCGAGGTCGGCCTCGCCGCGGACCGCGGAGTCGGTGGGCAGCTGGAGGACGATGTCGATCGACTCGGGACGCTTGCTACTGAAGTTGACGAACCGGTTCAGGGGCTTCCTGGAGACGATGCTCAGCGTCCGGGTGGCGTCGTCGTACTCGACGCGGGTGTTCTCAGCGGCCTTGACGTCGGCGGCCTTGTCCGGGTCGCTGGGGCGGACCTCGACGATCGTGTCGGCACGGTCGGAGACGACGAAGCGAACGTCGGCGACGTAGAGGTCGAGGGCGACGGAGATCGGGGACGGGGTGGCGAAGTTCGAGAGGGACATCTCGGGTTCCTTTGCTCAGGATGGCTCTGGCCGGTGGCTGATGCGGTGATGCGGTGATGCGGTGGAGCGGTGATGCGGTGGAGCTGGGTGCCGCGTCGGTCCTGCTGTGGTGCCGCGCCGTCGTGGTGTTCGGGATCAGCGGGCCCAGCCGCTGTAGCTCTCGCCGACGRCCCGGTCGGGCTTCCGCGCGGAGGCGGGCCGCGTGGCGCCCCGGCCCTCGGCCGCCAGCCCGGCGGCGGCGGCGGCGGCCCGGACGATCCAGGCATTCACGGAGAGCCCGCCGCCAGCGGCGGCGTCCTCGATCAGAGCCTTGAGGTTGGCCGGTAGCCGCAGGTTGATCCGGACCATGGCGGCGTCATCGCCGTCGGCGAGAGGCAGCCGCACCTCGAGGGGGCTGGCCACGGCCTCGGCGGCGGGCGCGGCGGCCGGCGCGGGCGGCGGCGTCACGACGAACCCGGCCTTCCCGCCCCGCAGCCGGACATCGACGGAGCCGGGCGCGAGCTCGGCGGAGATCTCCTCGGCGGCGGCCGAGAGCGCCTCCAGCAGGGTGAGCCGTACCGCGGCGTCGAGCGGGGAGAGAAGCCGGTCGGCGAGGGCGCGGGCGTCCTCGCCACCCACCTCGGCCGCGGTCGTCAGCTCGCGGCGGAGGTTTTCGACGTACTGGGTGAGTTCCATGGCTCTAGCATGGCACCACTCTGGCACCATTACAAGCCGTTCTGGCTCAATTTGGCTCATCCGTGGGCCACCGACGGCACCAACGAAGCGAGAGAGATGGCACGACGCGGCGCCATGTGGTGTCACGCGGCGCCATGCCGCACCGCGCGGCACCCAATAATGATCTTGCTGGTCGGCTGCGTACCAGCCACTTGTCGGCCCAGCCGGTCACCTGGAGATCCGCCGTCCAGGTCTGGCTGTCCCGTCCACGACGTCGTGCCGGACCACATCGCCACGCCACCGACGGCGGCGTGCCTCCGGCGGGTGCCGGGCTGGGCTCGCCCGCGTCCAGCCCGGCCAGCCGGTGGCCTGCGCCGTCGCGATCCGCGCACGCCGGCCCTCGTCTTGCCGAACCGGCAACCAGGTTGGTCAGGCCGAGACGCGATGGGCAACGATGACCTGGTGACCGACGACATCGCGGCTGGATCGCCCGCGTCCTACGCCTCTTCGCCTGCCGACGGATACGTCGGCGACCCCGCGGTGGCGGCCCACTGGGACGGTCGGTACACGGACCGGGAGCGGTTGTGGAGCGGCCAGCCCAACGGCGCGCTCGTGGCCGAGGTCGCCGGTCTCACACCCGGGCGGGTGCTCGACGTCGGCTGTGGCGAGGGCGCGGACGCGGTCTGGCTCGCGCGCCACGGCTGGGACGTGACCGCCCTCGAGGTTTCGGGAGTCGCGCTGAGGCGTGCGGCCCGGCACGCGGCCGACGCCGGTGTCGCCGTGCGTTGGGTGCACGCCGAGCTGGCGCGGGCCGGGCTCGCACCGGGATCGTTCGATCTCGTGTCGGCGCAGTATCCGGCGCTGCTGCGCACGCCCGACGCGGCGGCCGAGCGGGCGCTGCTCACCGCGGTCGCGCCCGGTGGCGTGCTGCTGCTCGTTCACCACGCGGGGATGGACACCCACCAGGCACACGACGACGGCTTCGACCCGGCCGACTACGTCTGGCCCGCCATGGTCGCCGAACTCCTCGACGACGACTGGGAGGTCGAGGTGAACGAGCAGCGTCCGCGCGTCGCGCCCGAAGGCGGCGCCGGCGCGCACCACACCGACGACCTGGTCCTACGCGCACACCGGCGACGCTGAACCCCTCCCTCACACGGCACATTCACCACGCGATCACGCAAGCCCTCTGGCCGATGCCCTGGTCATGACGACGGCGCCGGCCGGAGCTGATGCCGCACGCGCTCACGCTGGTCATCGACGTCCGGCCTCGGTCAGCACGTAGCGACCAGCACGGCCGGTCCCGCGGCTTCCTCGTTGACCAGGCCGTGGCGCCGCTGTGCCCGAAGGCGCTGTGCCCGAAGGCATCGCACCATGACCAGCCACGCGACGGCCAGCACGGTCGCCCACCGGACCTGACCGCCGACTGACACCCCAGGTACAGGAATGCGACTGGTTGGCCGACCGGTGGTCGACGGACGCTCATCGCGGCCCCAGTCAGGCATACGCCCAGCTCACGGGACCAACGCACCCGGCACAGGCTGGCGCCCGACGCGCCGGCCGGGCGGCGGCCGCACGCGGGCCGCCCGAACGACATCAACGAAGGATCATCATGTTCCCCCTCCACACCGACCTCGCCTTCCAGCTCGCCCGTGAACACGCCGCCGAGGAACACCGGCGGGCCGCGCGCCGCCGACTGGCCCGGGACGCCCGTGGCCCGCGACCCCGACGCGCGTGGCCCCGACGCGCGTGGCTCGCGGCGCTGACCGGCTTCCCGCGCCGGCACGGCGACCCGCGGCCGGCCGACGAGACACAGCGACCTCGGCGGGGTGCATCCCTGCCGCAGGCAGTGCCAAGCCCCAGGTCGCCCAGCTCGACCACCTCGGCTGCCTCGACCACCTCGACCACCTCGACCACCTCGACCACCCAGTCGACCGGCCTGATCAGCCCCGCCGCCCACCTCATGACCCAGCCAGTCCAGCGACCAGGGCTCCCGTCGATGACGAGCGTCGGCGGCGAGGCCCGGACCCAGCCGCGGGATTCCCGGCCATGACCGACTCCTTGCGACCGCTGGTCATCATGGTCCTGGTGCTCACCGAGGTCGGGCTGTGGCAATGGCGGGTGATCCTGACCGGCCGCGGCGCCAAGGGTCTCCCGACCGTGCTGGGAATCATCGGTGCCGTCCTGCAGATCACCGMCATCGCGCAGGTCGTCGCCTACGTCCGGGATCCGCTCACCGTGGCCGCCTACGCCCTCGGGGTCGGCGGCGGGGTCCTCATCGGGGTGACCGTGGGAAATCGGTTCACCGCGGAGGCCGTCGGCGTCAACGTCCTCACCCGACAGCCTGAGCTGGACGGTCAGCTACGCGCCCGGGGCTGGCCGGTGACCTCCTACGAAGGTCAGTCCGATACCGGCACCGTGCATCTCCTGCAGATCGTCGTCGACCCTCGAGCACGCGTCGCGCTGCTCGCCGACGTCACCGAACTGGCCCCGCGGGCGTTCTGGACCACCGAGAAGGTCCAGCCCGGCCCCGGCCAGCCGCGCCTGAGCGGACGGTTCGGCGGCCAGGCGACACCCCGGCCACGCCTGACCRCTGTCCCGGTCGGTCAACACTAAGCCCACGACCAACGGGCTCTTGGAATGTACGTCCGGGACCGGGGCTGACGTCTCGCCGGTCCGTCGACGAAAATCGCTGGAAGGCCGCGCGGAAAATGTCGTCGAACTGACTTCCGACTACCCTGTCCGGTATTGGTCGTCATCGCTTCAGGTGGTCGGCCGCGGGTGACACTTGCTGGCAGAGGTGCGCCGTCGACCAGATCCTGTCGACGGCTTCTGCTTGTGGCCAGTCTTTCCGGCTTGGCGCGCGGCTTCCTGGAGACCGCCGGGGTTGTGTTCCCCGTCGCCGAGTTCAGTGACAGGCTCGGAAATGCGTCGTCCTGGCTGCCCGCGCGTTTCGGGGGCGAGGAGAACGTGATGAACGACGCCGTGGAGACGGGACGGCGACCCAGCGACCAGCGACGGCCGGACGTTCCCATGCCGTCGGCCCGGCCGGGAGAGCCCGAGGTCACGACGGTGGACCTGCCGCCGCGTGTGGGTGCGCCGCCGCCGTGGGTCCGATCGGCTGACGGTGGTCGATCGACGGTGGGCGCCGGCGAGGATGGCGAGCTGAAGACGGTGATGTTCCCACCGCCGGTCGGGGCACCGCCGCCGTGGGCGCGGTCGGCCGGTGGTGGTCGATCGACGGTGGACGGCGGCGGGGACGACGAGCTGAAGACGGTGATGCTGCCGGCGCCTGTCGGGGTGCCGCCCGTGCTGGTCGGGGGCGTATGGGCCAGCGGCATCGGCCTGGCCGGCGGCATTGGTCTGGCCGCACCGACGACGCGGCCAGCGGCGAACCCGCGGGCGCGGATGGTGTTCGCCGTCGTCTGCGCCGCCGTCTTCATCTCCAACCTGGACCTGTTCGTCGTCAACGTCGCGTTCCCGGACATTCACCGCGCGCTCGGCGGTCAGTTGTCGACGCTGTCCTGGGTGCTCAACGGCTACGCCATCGCCTTCGCGGCGCTGATGGTGCCCGCCGGACGGCTCGCGGACCGGCACGGGCATCGCGATGGCTTTCTCCTCGGCCTCGGGTTGTTCACGGTGGCGAGCGTCGCCTGCGCGGCCAGCTCTGGCCTGACGACGCTGATCGTGGCCCGCGTGGCGCAGGCCGTCGGAGCCGCGGCGCTGATCCCCACCAGCCTGGCGCTGCTGCTCGCCGTCACTCCGCCGGAGCGGCGCCCGGCCGCGGTGCGTGGCTGGGCGGCCGTCGGCGGGCTCGCGGCGGCGCTGGGGCCGGTCGTCGGCGGGCTGCTTGTCGAGGCGGACTGGCGGTGGGTGTTCCTGGTCAACGTGCCCGTTGGCGTCGTCGCGCTGGTGGCCGGGGCGCGGGTCCTGCCGCGGCCGCGGCAGACCGTCTCCGGACCGTTCCCGGACGTTCTTGGAGTCCTGCTGCTCACCGCCGGTATCGCGCTGCTGGCGCTGGGTCTGGTGCAGGCCCCGTCCTGGGGCTGGGCGTCGGCGAAGGTGATCGGGAGCTTTGTCGCGGCCGCGGCGCTGCTGGCCGGGTTCGTCGCGCGCTCGGCGCGTCATCCGGCGCCGGTGGTGGAGCTGGGGGTGCTGCGCGCCCCGGGGTTCGGGCCGGCGGTGTTCGCGTTGCTGCTGTTCAGCGTGGCCTTCGCCGCGATGCTGCTGTCGATCGTGACCTACCTGGACGCCGCGTGGGGCTGGTCGCCGCTGTTGGTGGGGCTGGCCGTCGCTCCCGGCCCCGCGATGGTGCCGCCGGTGGCGTTGGGACTCACCGGGCGGCTGATCGACCGGTTCGGCAGCGGCCCGGTCGCGGCCGTCGGCACACTGGCCTTCGCCGCCGGACCCGCCTGGTGGGCCCTGCGGACGGGACTGACCCACGACTACGCGACGGCCATGCTTCCCGGCCTGCTGATCGTCGGGTTCGGAGTCGGGCTCGCCCTGCCGACGCTGACCTCCGGGGCGACGTCCGCCCTGCCGGCGGACCGGTTCGCGACGGGCAGCGCGGTGGTGAACATGGCCCGCCAGATCGCCAGCGTGCTCGGCGTCGCCATCCTGATCGCCGTCATCGGCTCACCGACGGCTCGGACGGTCGTCGCCGCCTTCCACGCGGGCTGGTGGTTCTGCGCCGCCGCGTCACTCGCGGCCACCGCCGTCGCCGTTCCCAGCCTGGTACCTCGCGGGCAGGTACGGACCTGATGTACACGGTCGCGAGCGTCCGGCTGTCAGACCTGTCACCCGTGGCACGACCGCATCGCCTGTCCTGGCTGGACCAGGTCCACGATCAGTGTCGACAACTGCCATCGACTGCCCTAGTGTCACTCACTGACACATAGGCATTGRGTGACAGTTGGAGGTCGCGGTGGATCGCAAGTGGTGGGCGTTGGCCGGCGTCGCGGTGGCGGTCTTCGCGGTCGGCCTGGACGGGACGGTGCTGTCCGTGGCGCTGCCCGCGCTCGCGCCGAGGCTGCACGCCTCGGCCACGGATCTGGTGTGGTTCTCCTCGGCGTACCTGCTGACCTGGGCCGCCGCCATGCCGCCCCTGGGCTCGCTGGGTGACCGGTACGGGCGGCGCCGGGTGATGATCGCCTCCCTGGCCGCCTTCGGGGCGGCCTCGGCGTGGGCGGCGTGGTCGGGCTCGGCGGGGATGTTCATCGCGGCCCGCGCGGTGGGCGGGATCGCCGGAGCCGGCATCGTGGTGATGGCCATGTCCGCGGTCACGGTCATGTTCGACGAGGACGAGCGCTCACGGGCGGTCGGAGTGTGGGCGGGGGTGAACTTCCTGGCGCTGCCGACCGGGCCGATCCTGGCGGTTGGCTGCTCGACCGGTTCTGGTGGGGCTGGGTCTTCCTGATCAACGTTCCGGTCGTGGTGATCGCCCTGGTCGCCGTGGTGACGCTGGTGCCCGAGTCCCGCGGCGCGCGGCGGGGCCGGCTCGACATCTTCGGCATGGTGCTGTTCGGCGTGGGGCTGGCTGGGCTGGTCTACGGTTTCGCCGAAGCCGGCACCCGCGGCTGGGCCTCGGCGGTCGTGATCGCGGCGCTGGCCGCCGGCACGCTGCTGCTGAGCGCCTTCACGATCTGGCAGCGTCCCCGGACTCCCGGCGCGGTCGCGACACCGGCGTCGACCCGGGCGCGCGAGCCCTTGGTCGACGCGGGCCTGTTCCGTATCCCCGAGTACGTCTGGGGCGCGGTTCTGGCCTTTCTGTGCTCGCTGGCGATGATCGGGGTGCTGTTCACACTGCCGCAGTACTTCCAGGCCGTGCTCGGGGTCGATGCGATCGGCTCGGGTCTGCGGCTTCTGCCGCTGCTCGGCGGACTCGCCCTCGGCGCGATCGGAGCCGAGCCACTCGCGAAGGCGATCGGCGCGAAGGCGACGATTGTCGGCGGCTTCACCGTGATGGGCGCCGGCCTGATGCTCGGGTCCGGCACGAGCATGTCGAGCGGTCTCGGGTTCCTGTCCGTCTGGACCTCGATCACCGGCACCGGAATCGGCATAGTGATCGCCACCGCTACCGCCGCGGCCCTCGGGCGCATCTCTGTCGACCGCGCCGGCGCGGCCTCGGCTCTCATCCAGGCACTTCAGGACGCCGGCAGCCCGTTTGGCGCCGCTGTGCTCGGCACCGCCGCACTCGCCGGCTACCGCGCGCACCTCGACACCAGCGGGCTCACCCCAGCCCAGGCCGGTGTCGCGCGCGGCGGGGTCTTCGACGGCACCGCGCTGGCCGACCAGGTCCGCTCTCCGGCCCTGCTGGCCGGCGTCCGTTCGGCGTTCGTCGACGGCGTCGACACCGCCCTGCTCGTCTGCGGTGGGATAGCGTTCGCCGGGGCGCTCCTGGCGCTGCTCCTCTTCCCACGACGGGCAACCATCGCCGTGCCAGAGGCCGCTACCACGGACAGCGATACGAACAGTGATGCCGACGCCGACGCTGTCGAGTTGCCAGCCGCTATGGCGTCGCCAGCACCGCTGCTGGTGTCGCGGCAGTCAGGTGTCAACCTGCCGGGTGGCGACACAATGATCGAAACAGCACGTGGTGACGCCCTCGTCGAAGGGAGCGAATAGTTGCCGGAAGATCGGCCGTCGTGGCGCCAGACGCAGACGATCGCGCTCAAGCAGGCGATCCAGTCGGCCGCGCTGCACCTGTTCGCCGAACGTGGCTACGCTGAGACCACGGTCGGCATGATCGCGGACGAGGTCGGGATCGCGTCGCGGACCTGCTTTCGGCACTTCCCGACCAAGCCCGACCTGGTCCTGTGGGACGCGGCCGACTACGACCTGCTCGCCCACTTCCGTGCCCGGCCCGCCGGCGAGGGCGTCCTCACAGCATTCCGCGAGGCCCTGCGTGCTGGCTACGCCACCCTGAGCTCCGAACAGCGCGCCCTGGAGGAGCACCGCACCAAGCTCATCGCCGCGATACCCGAGGTCCGCGCGGCGCACCTCGATCACCTCACCTCCGCCATGCACGAGTTCACCGCGGCCGTGGCGGAACGCGCCGGGCGGACGCCGGACGACGGCGACGTCATGGCGGTGAGCGGCGCCATCATCGGCATCATGATGATCACTCAACTCGACGCGCCCGCACGGTCCTCGCCGTCCTCGTCGGGCCTGGACCCGGTCGCGGTGCTCGACGATGCCCTGGCCCGGCTGCAACACGGATTCGGCGCACTCTGACCACGGCGCGAACAGCGCCACCAGCAACAGCGCGAAAGGCGGAGCAGGCCCGAAGCGCTACGTGTGGCCGCCAAAGCAACCGTCCAAAGCCCGGGCCGCGCCTCGGCCACCAAGACACCTCTCTCTACCTGGCGGCGTCGCCCGCGACCAATCTCCCACAGCGATTGGGCCTACTTCTCCACCTTCGCGGCCTCCGGATATCAAATCCACACTAAATCGCCCAATACCGGCGTATGCGGCCAACCGGTCACGCCGTGCTCGGTTCAGTCGTGGCCTGGCGCCCGCGGCGACCTGTCATCCCTGAGCGCGCCAGGCTCCTCACGCGCCGAATCATCCGTGGCGCCCGCGTCGACCGGCCCGACGGCCGACAAGACCGCCCGGAAAGTGTGGGTGTTTACTTGTATCCCCAGGTCAGTGCATCTACGCTGCGATCCGCGGTCCACACCGCGACCGGCCACAGCCATCGTCGCGGGAATGACGAGCCGCGACCCGGTCCGATGCGCCATTCCTGACCCGCGGCTTCTCCGGAACGCGCACCGAGGCGGGCCACCTCCACGCCGCCGGTGCGCGAGAGCACCAGGACCACCAGCAAAGGAGCCAACGTCCGTGACACCTCTATTACGTCGCGTCCTCTTACGGTCCGCCGCCGCGGCGACCGGCGTGAGCTGCGCGGTCGCGCTGACCGCCTGCGCTTCCGCCGGCGCGGGTGCTGGTGGAACGGGGTCCTGCGCCGCGACGCCGGGTGTCACCGCGAGCACGATCAACACGGGCCTGCTGTACACCGACTCCGGACCGACCAGCGAGGGCCTGACCGCTTTCCGAGCCGGCATCGACGCGCGATTCGGACTGGTGAACGCAAACGGCGGTATCAACGGCCGAAAGATCACTTATACGTGGCGTGATGACCAGGGTGCGGCGGGAACCAACCTCACTCAGGCCCAGGAACTGGTCACCAGAGACAGCATTTTCGGCCTCATCGAAGGCCCGAATGGCACGGAAGCCGGTTCAGCTGACTACCTCGAGCAGCAACACCTGCCCGTCGTCGGGCTGGGCAGCGACTCGGTCTGGCTCACCCACGACAACATGTTCTCCTGGCTCTTCGTGAACACCACGCCCTCGACGGTCTTCGGCGACTACGTCCGTGCCCAGGGCGGCACCCGCGCCGCCATGGTGGGCCTGGCGGGCGACCAGGGCAGCCAG
>NZ_MOMC01000132.1 GCF_001983105.1 Pseudofrankia asymbiotica
ATCTCCGCGGGCGACCCGGCCATCGGCGCCCTGATCGCCGAGGCTCTGGACAAGGTCGGCAAGGAAGGCGTCGTCACCGTCGAGGAGAGCAACACCTTCGGTCTGGAGCTTGAGCTCACCGAGGGYATGCGCTTCGACAAGGGCTACATCTCGCCGTACTTCGTCACGGACGCSGACCGTCAGGAGGCCGTCCTCGACGACCCGTACATCCTGATCGTCAACAGCAAGATCTCGGCTGTGAAGGACCTGCTCCCGCTGCTGGAGAAGGTCATGCAGGCGAGCAAGCCGCTGGTGATCCTCGCCGAGGACGTCGAGGGTGAGGCGCTGGCGACCCTGGTCGTCAACAAGATCCGTGGGACGTTCAAGAGCGTCGCGGTGAAGGCCCCCGGCTTCGGTGACCGTCGTAAGGCGATGCTCGGTGACATCGCGATCCTGACCGGCGGCCAGGTCATCTCCGAGGATGTCGGCCTCAAGGTCGAGGGCACGACCGTCGACCTGCTGGGCAAGGCCCGCAAGGTCGTCGTCACCAAGGACGAGACGACGATCGTCGAGGGCGCTGGTGACACCGACCAGATCTCGGGCCGGGTCTCGCAGATCCGCAACGAGATCGACAAGTCGGACTCGGACTACGACCGCGAGAAGCTGCAGGAGCGGCTGGCGAAGCTCGCCGGCGGCGTCGCGGTCGTGAAGGTGGGCGCGGCGACCGAGGTCGAGCTCAAGGAGAAGAAGCACCGCATCGAGGACGCCGTCTCGAACGCGAAGGCGGCCGTCGAGGAGGGCATCGTCGCCGGCGGTGGCGTCGCCCTGCTCCAGGCCTCCATCAGCGCCTTCGACAAGCTCGACCTGAGCGGCGACGAGCTCACCGGCGCGAACATCGTCAAGCGGGCGATGGAGGCGCCGATCAGGCAGATCGCGGCGAACTCCGGATTCGAGGGCGGGGTCGTGGTCGACAAGGTGCGCAACCTGCCGATCGGCCACGGCCTCGACGCGGCCACCGGCGAATATGGCGACCTGGTCGCCGCCGGCATCGTCGACCCGGTGAAGGTGACCCGCTCGGCGCTGCAGAACGCCGCATCGATCGCGGGCCTGTTCCTCACCATCGAGGTCGTCATCGCAGACAAGCCGGAGTCCGAGGCCGCTGCCGGCGGGGGCGTTCCGGGCGGGGGCGGCATGGGCTTCTGACCCCGCTTCGCCTTCCTGGCCGTCCGCCTAGGCGAGCCCTACGCTCGCGCGCCCGCCGACGGCTTACGTCGGCGCCGACCGGAAGGTGAGCAGGGTGGCCCTGCGCTACGGCTTTCTCAGTACATATCCACCGACCCAGTGCGGGCTCGCCACGTTCACGGCGGCGCTGCGCGAGCACCTGACCGATGTCGTACCCAGGGCGTCCAGCGGGGTGGTGCGCCTGCTGGACGTGCCCGCCGCGCCGGGTCCCCGGCGGGCCGCGCCCGCCGGGGTGGTCGGGGACCTGGTGGCTGGGACCCCAGGCGGTCCGGAGCGAGCTGCCCGGGTGCTGAACGGGTTCGATGTCGCGGTGGTGCAGCACGAGTACGGCATCTATGGCGGCCGGGACGGCGACGAGGTGCTGGAGGTGCTGCACCACCTCGACGTTCCGGTGATCGTCGTCCTGCACACGGTGCTCGTGCACCCGACCCCGCGCCAACGCCACATCCTGGAGGCGGTGGCCGCCGCCGCGGACGCGGTGGTCGTGATGACCGAGACGGCGCGGGCGCGGCTCGCCGCCGGGTACGAGACCGATCAGCGCCGGGTGGTGGTCATCCCGCACGGCGCCGCTGACAACCGCGCCTTCCCACCCGTCCGGGCAGGCCGGCCGACGGTCCTCACCTGGGGGCTGATCGGGCCGGGCAAGGGCATCGAGTGGGGCATCGCGGCGATGGCGGCGCTGACCGACCTCGACCCCGCACCGCGCTACCTCGTCGTCGGCGAGACCCATCCCAAGGTGCTCGCACGGGAAGGCGAGGCGTACCGCGACAGCCTGGTCGCCCAGGCCCGCCGGCTCGGCGTCGCGGGGTCGGTCACGTTCGACGACCGCTACCTCGACGCGGCGTCGCTCGGCGAGCTGGTCCGCGCGGCCGACGTGGTGCTGCTGCCGTACGACTCCCGCGACCAGGTGACCTCCGGCGTTCTCATCGAGGCGGTCGCGGCGCTCAAGCCGATCGTCGCCACCCGCTTCCCGCATGCCGTCGAGCTCCTCGGCGACGGCACCGGCCTGCTCGTGCCACACGGCGACGCCCCGGCCATCGCGGCGGCGGTACGCAGCATCGTCACCGACGACAGCATGACCAGCGGGCTGGCCCGTGCCGCCGCCGCGCGCGCCCCCGACCTGCTGTGGCCCGCGGTCGCCCACCGCTACCGGCGACTCGCCGCCGGCCTGGCCACCCGGACCGGAAACAGCCTGACCAGGCCGTCGGCGGTGGCCTGATGACGGCCGCGTTGTCATTCGATCATCTTTTCCGGCTCAGCGACGACATCGGTCTCTTCGAGCACGCCCTGGGCGCGGTTCCCCGTCGAGAGCACGGCTACTGCGTGGACGACGTCGCCCGCGGGCTGGTCGTCCTCGCCCGCGAGCCGGATCCGCCCTTCGAACAGGTCCGGCTCCTGAAGCGCTACCTGGCCTTTGTCGTCGCGGCGCAGGCGCGGGACGGGTCCGTGTGCAACCGCCGGTCCACCGACGGGCGCTGGCACGGCCAGTCTGGCCTCGGCGACTGGTGGGGCCGTGCCCTGTGGGGGCTGGGTACCGTGGCGGCGCGGGCATCCACCGTGCGGGCACGGGAGACCGCGCTGACCCGGTTCCGGGTCAGCGCCAGCCGGCGCTCCCGCTGGCCGCGGGCGATGACGTTCGCCGCGCTCGGCGCCGGCGAGGTGCTGCTCGCCTACCCGGACCACAGGCCAGCGCGTGACCTGCTCGCCGCCGCCGTCACCGCGATCGGCCCTCTCRGGGTCGACCCGGCCTGGCCTTGGCCGGAGCCGGCGCTGCGCTACGCCAACGCCGCCGTGCCGGAGGCGCTGATCCTTGCCGGAATCTGCCTGCCCGACGAGGCGGCGCTCGCGGCCGGCCTGCGGCTGTTGGCATGGCTACTCGACCTGGAGACCCGCGGCGGCCGGTTGTCGCCGACGCCGGTCGGCGGCCGGCTACCCGGGGGAGACGGCCAGCCCGGCTTCGACCAGCAGCCGATCGAGGCCGCGACCCTCGCCGACGCCTGTGCCCGCGCCTACGACCTCACGGGCCAGACCCGGTGGCTGATCGGGCTCGAACGGGCCCAGGCATGGTTCCTCGGTGACAACGACAGTGTCGTGCCGCTCCTCGACCCCACCACCGGCGGCTGCTGCGACGGTCTCGAGCCACACGGTCGCAACATCAACCAGGGAGCGGAGTCGACCCTCGCGCTGCTCTCGACAGCACAGCATGCCCGTCGCCTGCTGACGGCGCCGTGAGCGCGCGCGGGCAGGCGCGAAGTGGTTCTCCCAAAGGCGAGGACAGCCGTCCAGCGAGTGACCAACGCGGCGACCCGGTGACCTCGAGCCTGCAGGCCGACCTGGTCACCCGGCACCCGACAGCGCTCCGCGCGGACCCCAGCAGGGTCATCGCGAAACTGTTCCTCCCCGGCGAGGAGGGGAACGAGGCGCACTCCCGAGCCGCCGGCATTGTGGACCGGGTGCTGGCACTGCCCGAGAGCGAGGTCGCCGACCTCGTCGCCGGCCTGCTCGCGGTCTTCGCGCCTCGCCACCGGGACTACCGCGACATCCTGGCGCGGCACGCCGTGGTCGTGGCGTCGCGGGTGCGCGCGCCCGCGACCCTCTCGACCGCGCGCACGCTGCTGCTCGGTGCCACCTTCACCGCCGAGTACGCGGTGGAGGGCGCCGCCGTCACCAACCCCTCCGCGGTGCCGCATCCCGACCAGACCGGGCTGCCGCCTGGGGCGTTGCGGGTGGCCGTGAGCCTGCGCTGTATCGGCGAGGGCCACTTGTCGTCCATCGGTTTCGCTGTTGCCGTGGTCGGCCCCGGCCCGATCGTCCGCTTGGAGCCGCGGACCGGTCCGCTCACGGCCGGCACGGCCGTACCGGCCGACTGGGACTCCGGGAGGCTGCGGACAGTCCTCGCCGAGCGGGGGCTCGACGACGAGGTCACCCGGGCTGTCCTCGGCGGTCTGGACGCCCAGCCCGACGGCGGCGACCTCGAGCAGGCCTTCGCCCGGGTGCCCGCCGATCTGCTCCGCCGCCCRCAGGCGCCGGCGATCATGGCCGAGGTGCGCGCCGTCGCCGGGTCGCTGCAGCGGGTCGAGTTCCCGCCGGCCAGCGCCCTGGCCCAGCGGGTGCTGTGGCCGGCCCTCGCCGTCGAGATCAACGGCATGGAGGACGCCCGGTTCGTCCGCTGCACCGCGCCGGACGGCACCGTCGACTACCGGGCGACCTACACCGCCTACGACGGCAGACACACCACCCCGCGGCTGCTGACCAGCCCCGACCTGCGGGTCTTCACCACCTCGCCGCTCACCGGCCCAGCCGCGCGGAACAAGGGCATGGCACTGTTCCCCAGGCTCGTCTCCGGCCGGTACGCCGCGCTGTGCCGCTCCGACGGCGAGACCACCAGCGTCACGACCTCCCGAGACGGCCAGGCGTGGCATCCAGGACGCCCGGTCCACTCGCCTCGAGCGTCCTTCGAGCTTCTGCAGGTCGGCAACTGCGGGTCGCCCATCGAGACGCCGACGGGCTGGCTCGTCCTCACCCACGGCGTCGGACCGATGCGCACCTACACCATCGGGGCGATCCTGCTCGACCTCGACGACCCGACCATCGTGCGCGGGACGCTGCCTGAGCCCCTCCTCACCCCGGCCCCAGCCGAAAGCGACGGCTACGTTCCCAACGTCGTCTACTCCTGCGGAGGCCTGATCCATGACGGCCACCTGTGGCTGCCCTACGGGATTGCGGACGCCCGGATCGGAGTGGCGAGCGTCCCGGTCGACCAGCTGCTCGCCCGGATGACCCGGCCGAGAGCGGACGCATGAGCGGTGACGTCCCGCCGGAGCCCCGCCGGGGTCAGCCGAGTAGTCGCTGGTAGACAGCTAGGTAGTCGGCGACCATGCGGGCCGCGGAGAACCGCCGTTCCGCTGTGAGGCGACAGGCCGCGCGGTCCAGGGAGGCGGCCCGGTCCACAGCTTCCGCGGCCGCCGCCGGCCCGTCCACCAGGAACCCGGTCACCCCCTCGTCGACCACCTCCGGCATGGCGCCTCGCGGGTAGGCCACCACCGGAGTCCCGCAGGCCATCGACTCGACGACCGCCAGCCCGAACGGCTCGTCGAACGCGATCGGGTGCAGCAGGGCCGCCGCTGAGCCGAGCACCTCGGCGCGCTGGCCCGGCCCCACCGAACCGAGGTAGCGAACCCGGTCCCCGTCGACATGCGGCGCCACCTGCTCGGCGAAGTAGCGCTCATCCTGGATGATCCCGCAGATCACCAGCCGGCGGCCGGCGCGGCGGGCGACGTCGATGGCCGCGGCGGTGCCCTTGTCGGGATGGATCCGGCCCAGCACGACCAGGTCCTCCCCACCGGTCGCCGAGAACGGCAACGCCGCCAGGTCGATGCCGTGGTAAACGGTGGCGACGTAGTCAAGCTCCGGGCGCCGGTCGGCCTCGGAGATGGACACGTACGCCGACGCCGCCCGCGCGTACGCCGGGACGATACGGGCGTCCGAGAAACCGTGGACGGTCGTGACCATCGGCGCCCTGGCGTGTGACGCGAATGCCAGCGGCAGCCAGTCGAGATGGTTGTGCACCAGGTCGAACTCGCCCGACCGGGACAGCGCGTGCGCCACGTGCAGCGCCTCCCACACCCGGCCGTCGAGCGCCCCGTCCTCGGCGTACCCGTGCGGGCACACCCCGTCCAGCGTCCCGGCCGTCCGGGAGTCCAGAGTCGCGAACAGGGTCACCTCGATCCCGCGCTCGACCAGGCCCTCCGCGAGCAGACTGGTGATCTGTTCCCACGGACCGTAGTGCCGCGGCGGGGTCCGCCACGCCACCGGTGCGAGCAGCGCGACCTTCATCCGGACGCGGCGATCAGACCGGATATCTCAACCATCAGCGCGACCGCCTTCAACCATGAAAAGCCAGGGAAACTCGGGCGCGAACCTCCGGGAACGCTCAGACCACCGACGTCTCGGGGAGGCGGATCGTACCTCGTCGTACCATTCCGCGCCGCGGGGCTCACGGCCGGTGATGTCGTGGCCCGGGACAGCACCGTTGAGGCCGTCGCCGTGCCGCGTGCCGGTCTCGCCGATCCTCACCGGCCCCGCGCGGCATCGTCGTGCGGCGGGTGGACAAGGTCCGGGTCACCGTCAGGCTCACCTCCGATCGGGACCAGGATCGTCGCTCGGCGGCTCGGTTGGGGGCCTCGGTATGAGATCGCGACAGCGGCAGCGCGCGTCCAGACCGCGACATCACTAGTTGCGAAGCTCTCGCAATAACGACATCATGGCACCGTGACTGTGCTGGCGGAGCTACGAAGTCCTCCCGCCAGCTGGAGGTACTGCGCCAGTTGGAGAGGCTCCGCCCGGTCCACTCGGTGATCGTGGGCGCCTGGACATCACCAGGCTCCAGCAAGATCAGAAGGGCGTCTCGCGGGCAGGTCCCAGCGGGGCCGGGTTTTTCGCCGATCCGCTCCTGAGAGTCGCGCACCCGCGCCTGCTCCCCGTAGCAAGGAGACACCACGTGGCTCACCCAGCTCCCGGCGCCAGCGAGCCCTCCCTGTCAACGGGGCTGACACAGTTTCGGCAGAGCCTCAGCGGCGCGGACAGGCGGTCCCTGGCCGGGATGACCGCCTTCATCATCCTGCTCCACGTGCTGGGCTTCGTCGTCCTGCTCACCCTGGTCACCCCGCACGGCTACCACCTCGGCGGCGACCACCCGACCTTCACCGCCGGCGTGGGCGTCCTCGCCTACACCTTCGGCCTTCGGCACGCCTTCGACGCCGACCACATCGCCGCCGTCGACAACGCGACCCGCAAGCTCATCGCCGACAACGTCGCCAAGGAAGCGGCCGGCGCGGGCCGCCAGCGCCGGCCCCTGTCCGTCGGGTTCTGGTTCTCCCTCGGCCACTCGACCATCGTCTTCGCGCTGGCCTTCCTGCTCTCCATCGGCATCAAGTCCCTGGTCGGCCCCGTCGAGGACGACTCCTCCAAGCTGCACACCATCACCGGCGTCATCGGCCCGTCCGTCTCCGGCGTCTTCCTCTGGATCCTCGGGATTCTCAACCTCGCCGCCCTGATCGGCATCCTGAAGGTCTTCCGCGAGATGCGGAACGGGCGGTACGACGAGCAGGAGCTGGAACGGCGTCTCGACTCCCGCGGCTTCATGAACCGCTTCCTCGGCGGCTTGACGAAGAGCGTCACGAAGCCTTGGAACATCTACCCGGTCGGCGTTCTGTTCGGGCTCGGCTTCGACACCGCCACCGAGGTCGGCCTCCTCGTGATGGCCGGTGGCGCCGCCGCGTTCAATCTGCCCTTCTACTCGATCCTGGTCCTGCCGATCCTGTTCGCCGCCGGTATGTGCCTCATGGACACGATCGACGGCGTCTTCATGAACGCCGCCTACGGCTGGGCCTTCGCCCGCCCCGTCCGCAAGGTCTTCTACAATCTGACGATCACCACCATCTCCGTGGTCGTCGCCCTCGTCATCGGCACCATCGAACTCGTCGGCGTCCTCGCCGACCGGTTCACGATCGAGTCCGGACCGCTCGCCTGGATCGCCAGCATCAACCTCGACTACACCGGCTACGCCATCGTCGGGCTCTTCTTTGTAGCCTGGGGCGTCGCGCTGGCCATCTGGTACTTCGGCCGCGTCGAGGAACGCTGGACCGCCAACCTGTCCACCGAGCCGGCACCTACCACCGAATCAGTCTGACCGCGCCGCCAGACTGACCCCGGTCACCCGCGGAAGGCCGGATGCTGAGACTGCCAGTGGGCCTTGACGACGTCCCGGCACTGGCCCGCCTGAACGAGCAACTGGTCGAGGGCGAAGGGCGCGACAATCACCCGTCCTGCCTTGTTCCTGGTGGAGGCCTGGTAGAGGTCCGCCTGGAGTCGCCGGTCCGTTTCCATGATCTGGTGGGATTTTCGGAGTGATGGCGCCGAAAATCCCACCAGATCATGACCGGCTCGCGCGTCTGGGCTCAAGGTGCGCGACGTGGCGCGGGCATCTGGCCGGGCGGACCGCGTCGAGGGTGTGCTGACAGACTCCGGGTATGGAGTGGTCGTGGCTCACCGGCTCGTACCATGACCAGTTTGTCAGGACCGGTCGTCAGCCGTTGCTGCTTCTTCTCGTGGGCCTGGTCGGTGGGTTCCTGTTCATCAGAACCTCCGCCCGCCTCATTCGGGCCAAAGTTCGATGGTGGCCGGGAAACGTCTCGGCCGGCGGAGTGCACATACACCACGAGTTCGTCGGCGTTCTCATGATGCTCACGGCCGGCACGATCAGCTTCGCCATCGGCGACGTCCGCTTGTGGCGGGACATCCTCGCGCTCCTCTTCGGGATCGGTGCCGGCCTCGTTCTCGACGAATTCGCCCTCCTGCTCCACCTGAAGGACGTCTACTGGACCAAGGAGGGCAGGTCTTCCGTTGACGCTGTCATCGTTGCCACGGCTCTGACCGGACTTCTCCTGGTACGTGCGGCGCCCTTCGGCCTGGACGACATCAGTGACGACGAACGCTCCGCCCGCTGGACACTCGTGGCGGTGGTGCTGTTCAACCTGTCGCTTACCGTGCTGACCGCGATCAAGGGAAAACCCTGGGTGGCGATGGTCAGCGTCTTCGTGACCRTCGTCGGGATCTGGGGCGTCCTGCGACTCGCCGCCCCCGGCAGTCCATGGGCGCGGCGCCGCTACGACCAACCGAAGCTGGCGCGGGCCAGGGAACGGGCCGCGCTCTGGGGCAGGCGACGCGAGCGCGTGTTCTCGCTCATCGCCGGAGCCGACACCCCTGACTCCTCGTAGCCAGGAACAGTCGCCCGGACCCGCCCAGCCCAGACCCGCCCCGGCCCGCCTCGCCCGGCCCGGCTTCCACCCGCCGCGTTCCGTGGTGTGCCTCCCCAGTGGAACCACGGCGGGCTAGTTTGGTCGTATGCCTACGGACCAGGGCATTCGGCCGGCTCGCGGCGGAGAACAGGCAGCGGCGCCGCCCGGGAGGCTCCCGCGGCTGCTGGGCCGGATGCGCGATGACGCCCGGTCGACCGTGTACTGGGGCGCGGCCCATGAGCTTCCCCGCGTCGTCGTGCGGACGGCGGCGCGGCGGGGTGACCTGCAGGGCCGGCTGATCGTCGCGGGCGCCGGTGGGGGAGAGGTCTGGGACGCGGTCGAGCAGGTGCGCCGCGCCGGGCCGCTCTACCGCGGCCGGTTCGCGTTCCTGACCGTGGACCACGCCGTCACGCGGGAGGTGCTCGCCGGCGGTGACTTCCGGGCCGGCAGCCCGGTCAGGACCGGTGGCCTGCTGGGCGGCCTGATGGCCCGGACCGCGCCCGACCTGCTGCACCCCATGGAGCCGCCGTCGCTGCTGGTCACGGAACCGCCCACGCACACCCGGCACCGCCAGCTGGTCAGCCGGGTGTTCACCGCGCGGGCCGTCCAGAACCTGCGGACGCGCACGGAACAGATAGCGTCCGAGCTCCTCGACGGCCTGGCCACCGCCGCGGCCGCGGGCGAGCCCGTGGACCTGGTCGCCGCGTACTGCGCCCTGCTGCCGGTCACCGTCATCTCCGAGATTCTCGGGGTTCCGCCCGGCGAGCGGCCCCGAGTGCTGGCGCTGGGGTCCGGCGTCGCGCCGAGCCTCGACTTCGGGCTGGGCTTCTGGCAGTTCCGGTCCGTCACCGCGGCCATGCGGGACTTCGAGTCGTGGCTGACGGGGCACATCGCCCAGCTGCGGCGCGAGCGGGGCGAGGACCTGCTGAGCCAGCTCATCGCGGCCCGCGACCAGGACGGCGGGCTCGACGAGAGCGAGCTGAAGTCGATCGCCGGCCTGGTGCTCGCGGCCGGCTTCGAGACGACGGTGAACCTGCTCGGCAACGGGATCGCCCTGCTGAGTGGGCATCCGGAGCAGCTCGGGCGGCTGCGGGGCCAGCCGGAGCTGTGGCCGGGCGCGGTCGAGGAGATCCTCCGGATCGACCCGCCGGTGCTCCTCACGGGGCGCATCAGCACCCGGGACCTCGACGTCCGCGGCGTCGAGGTCCCGGCGGGGTCCTACGTCGTGACGGTCCTCGCCGGCGCGAACCGGGACCCGAAGGTGTTCGCCGAGCCGGAGACGTTCGACGTCGCCCGCGCCAACGCCCGGGACCACGTCTCGTTCTCCGCCGGCCGGCACTTCTGCCTGGGGGCCTCGCTCGCCCGGATGGAGGGCGAGGTCGGCCTGCGCGCGTTCTTCGACCGGTACCCGGACGCGACGCCGCTCCCGGGCGCCCGCCGCCGCTCCAACCGCGTCCTGCGCGGCTGGAGCCGCCTGCCCGCCCGCCTGTCCTGACCTCCCGCCCGACATGCCAACCCGTCGGTGACCGCTGTTTGTGCCCTGCCGCGGCCCGCGGCACGAGCTCGACGCAGCCGTCGTCCTTCTCGCGAGTCCGGCCTCGTCCTACGTCACCGGCACCACCCTCGCCGTCGACGGAGGGATGTCGGGCCACTGACGGCGCCGACGGCGGCCTCGCCACCCGCCGCCCGCCGCGGTCTCGTGACCTACCGCGGTTTCGCGGCCCGGCGGCTCGGCGGGCCAGTGGTCGACCGAGTTCACCCGATTGGACACAATGTCGGTCCGTGTGCCCGATTCGGTCCGGGTGCTCGACTCGGTTCGCCCGGTGCGACATGGAGGTCCGCCCATGAAGGTCCTGGCCAGTGGCTTGCGGTTCCCCGAAGGACCGATCGCGCTCGACGACGGCTCGGTGCTCGTGGTCGAGATCGAGGGCGGCGCGCTGACCCGCGTCGAGGCGGACGGCACGGTGTCGCCCGTCCACTGCGGCGGCGGTCCCAACGGTGCGGCGCTCGGGCCCGACGGAGCCGTCTATGTCTGCAACAACGGTGGGCTGGCGTTCAAGACCGAGGACGGGATCCGGTTTCCCTACTGGATGGCCGAGGGCAACGAGGGTGGATACATCCAGCGGGTCGACCTGTCCATGGGAAGCGTCGAGGTCGTGTTCACGCAGGTCGAGGGCACGCCCATCGGCAACCTCAACGACATCGTGTTCGACGAGTCGGGCGCGTGCTACATCGTCGACACCACCCGCGGTGTGCTGTATTACGCCGACCCCGTGGCGGGAACGATCGGGATCGCTGAGGAAGGGCTCGAGTACCCCAACGGGATGGGACTGTCGCCGGACGGCACGAAGCTGTACGCGTCGGAGACCTACTCGGGGCGGGTGCTCGCCTGGGACGTGAAGGCGCCCGGCATCCTCAGCGGGAAGACCGAGCTGTACTCGACCGGTGGCGAGTATCACTGGGACGGCCTGGCGGTCGACGGGGCCGGCAACGTCTGCGCCTCGAACCTGGAGAAGTCGGGGATCACGGTGATCAGCCCGGCCGGAGACGTGCTCCGGGAGTTCGTGACACCCGAGCGCGACCCGTACGTCACCAATATCTGCTTCGGCGGCCCGGACGGCGACACCGCGTTCATCTGCTCAGCGGGGCGCGGGATTCTCTACTCGCTCCAGTGGCCCTGGCCAGGCCTTCGGCTCAACTTCGCGCACTGAGCGGCTGGGCCGGCTGGGCCGGCTGGGCCGGCTGGGCGATGGAGCCCGAAGATTCGGTCAGATGACGCTGTGCCTGCGGAGGCCGCAGATGCCATCGAGGACGGTGCCGGCGGCCACCGACGCCCTCGTGGGCGTGTATATGCACGGTCATTGGCGTAAGCGGCATCCTGGCCAGCTCGGCCTATTGGTTGTCCGGGACGAGACACCGGCCGTATTCTTTCGGCACGAGTCGTCGACCAGCTTCGGGAAAAGGAGGAACTTCTGGTCGCCGGGCCGCTGGTGAGTGTATTTGCGGGTGCATGACCACCCGTAACTGGTCAGGTCTCGTAGATCGTTTGTTTTTCGTTCCCCGGCCGGCTGGGACGCTTTGATGGCTTGGCGGTCCTGGGGCGTTGGTGTGGCGTGGTTGATCGGCCCGTAGGGTCCGGGTGTGTCCGATGATCCGCCTGCGCCGCCGGTGCCGTCGTATGACGAGCTCGCGGCGCTGGTGGTGAGCCTGCAGGCGGATCTCGCGCGGGCGTTGACACGG
>NZ_MOMC01000133.1 GCF_001983105.1 Pseudofrankia asymbiotica
AACCACCCAGAACCGCAACCCGACAACCCGACCATCAGACCCGCGACCAGGCGAAACAGACATCAAGCCGCTACCGCTCACCTGTTACATCAACCGACGGAACACCCTCTCAGACCCTGGCCTGCCTCGTCCTCGAAGCAGACCCAGGCGCCCAGGTCGCCCGCGGTCCTTTTGCCGCCGGCCACACCTGGTCCTTCCACGCCGCGACCGCCGCGTCGTCACGTTCGCTGGCCCGCCTTGTGGGGACCTGCACGCTCCAACCGAGGCGGTGCCGCAGATAGCAGACCCCGCCGAGGGTGTAGTCGACGCCGAACATGCGATCGATCACCGTCGCGATCCGGGCCAGCGTCCAGCACTGGTCAACCCAGCCTGYCGCCGCCGGCCCGGTGTCCAGCGCCTCGGCTAGCCCAGCCAGCTGGGCATCGTCGAGCTTGCAGCGGGCCCCACCCGGTCCCCTCGACGCCAACGCCTCGATCCCGCCCTGTCGAACGCCCGGTGCCGCCGGTTCACCGACATCAGCGAGACCCGGAAGCACCAGGCGACCTCCCGATCCGACGCCCCGGTTGCGAACATCTCGGCGGCCGCCACCCGCACCCGCTCCTGGACARCCCGCTCCACCGCGGTCAGACCGCCCCCATCCGGATACCTCATACACCTGGCGTCACCGCCACACGGCCAGCCACACCGACCCGATCAAGACCCTAACCTCGGACCTTAAAGATCTTTAGAGGTTCCGTGCACGAATAACCAGGGTTTCAGCGGAGGTAGCCAAGTAGGCATCGCTTAACCACCAGTGCCCGTTCTTTGCCACCGCCAACCGTAGCCCCTCGCTACTCAGCCAGGMGGCGTCCGCAGGCAGTCGACCGGCCAATCGCGCCGAGAGCGCGGGAACAGTCGACGGAGCCAATGATGGAATGTCGCGTAGCCTGGCCGCCGTGTCAGGATCTAGCGTTATGACTGCGTCGATCCAGTAGGATTCTGGCCCCGGGATGTTCAACCCGCGGCCGCTCTTGTCGCCGCCATAGGTGCCCGTCTCCCAGACCACCACCAACGGGTCGCCTAGAGCCGGGAATTCCYCCAGTACGGGTCCAGCGTCGAATCGCTCTGGGCCATCGGCTGGGTTGCGCCCGGCGTCACGCCCAGCGGTGATCGGGATGGAGCTGTGCGCGGACGATGCCGGAGCCGACGCCGTCGGGCCGCACGCCCCCAGTGCCCCGGCTACCAGTGCGCTGRCCGAGAGCACTACTAGGCTCGCACGCCACCCAGGCTGCCGCCTCTGCCTGCCATCCATGCTCACACGTCCCATCCTAGACCATTCAGTGAACAGCCACCCGGCGCAGGAAAATCTTGGTCCCGCCGCCGTGCTGCGAGCCGCCCAGTCACCGTGACGGACCCCCCGAGACCGACGCACTGCCCGGATTCCCGAGGGTCCATGTGTACGTCCGCTCAACATATCCATACGTGTCGAATGAATGAGCCCAGCCGAGTACCTCGAACCGACCGTTCACATCATCCGGCGTTCCGGTGACCTTGTCACTCTTACCCTTGTCGAAATTGTAGCGATCCTCCGAATTAATGCCGACGGTGAGCGTCACTTGATCTCCCACGACGCGCACCTCCCCGCCACTCCAGACTTGGAAGCCCCCGAGGGTCTTGTCTCCCTCCTCAGTTGTCGTGTATTTGCTAGCCACGCTGGCCGTACCGGTAATCGGGAACGACGTCCTCCCCGTAGTCCGGGCAAAGTAGTCAGCCGCGGTCCGCGCACCTGCGGCCTCGTCGTCGAGTGACTGCCTCACTCCACCATCCTTCTTGTACAGAGCTTCAAGGTCGATGGCCACCGGCGAACCATCACCATGCAGGTAGATTCCGTACAGACGRCAGGCTTGATCCAAATGACGCCATAGTCCTACCGCCGGGCAGATCGCAGATTTACCTTCCCACTTCGCCAGATTCTTGTAATCAGACGCCGTAGCCTTGGCGTTCGGATCGTAAGCGTTCGAGTTATCCCATGGGCCGACCGCCGGTCGGGTCGACGGCGCAATCGTATAGGTCGGTCCGCCAGCCTGCGACGTCCATACCAGCGTAGGGTCCGTCAACTTGTTCACTTGAGTCGGCTGCACGGCTGCTACCGCAGCCTGTTGGGTAGCGTCTTCATCGGCCACACGGGCCGCCTGGTAAGCGGCGTCTTGGGCTGCCCGTAGACCTGCCTGGTCCCGGTCTCGTTGTGCTGCAGCTTCGTATGCCGCGTTCTGTGCCGCCTGCTGCGCGGCTTGTTGTGCCGCATTTTGGGCAGCTTGCTGGGCGGCTCGCTGTCGGTCTGCTTCCTGGAAAGCAAGTGCGGCGTTGACGCCTGCCCAGAACTCAGCCTCGGCCCGTGCTTTGCGTTCCGCTTCTTGGAAGGCGAGTGCGGCGTTGACGCCTGCCCAGAACGCCGCTTCCTCGCGTGCTTTGTTCGCGGCGGCCTGTGCCGCTGCCTGCTTCTGCGCCGCGTTCTGGACATTTTGCGCGTTCTGCGCCTGCTGGGCTTTCACCGCGGCCTGCTGGGCGGCGACGGTGCTGGCGGAGGCGGGCGCCTTGCCAGGGGTGCCATCGAGGACGAATCCGGTGGGGTCGCTGTTGGTGAGCGGGTTGGCGGCGGCGTAGGTGTAGCGGTTGTCGGCGGGGGTGCCGGTCCAGGGGAGGGGGTAGGTGTCGCGGGTCAGGAAGGTGGCGGTGTCTGGGTCGTACCAGCGGGCTTGGGCGGCGACGAGTCCGGTGTCGGGGTCGGTCCAGTTGCCCTGGTAGCCGATCTGCAGGTCGGTGCTGACGGGGGTTCGGGGTTTGCCGAATGGGTCGTAGTTGCGGGTTTCGGTGAGTGAGGTGCCGTCGGTGGTGAAGGCGGCGACGATGTCGCCGTGGGCGTCGCCGAGGGTGACCCAGTCGCCGGCACCGGTGCCGGCGCCGATCAGGGTGCCGTCGGGGCCGCGGGCGAAGCCGGAGGTGCCGTCGGTGGCGGGTTCTTTCTCGACGCCGTTGTAGAGGAAGTTGTAGGAGCCGCCGTGGGTGCGGTTCGCGATCCGGTCGAGGCCGTCGTAGGTGTAGGAGGTGGTCGTCGTTCCGACGGTGTGCGAGATGAGCCGGTCGAAGGCGTCGAAGACGGTCGTGGTGACGGTCGAGCCGGCGGTCTTGGTGGCAAGGGTGCCGCGGGCTGTGTAGGTGTAGGTGGTGGTGCCGCTGGTGAGTAGCCGGTTGCGGGCGTCGAACGTGGCGGTGGTGCCGCCTGCGGAGGTGCGGTTGCCGCCGGCGTCCCAGGCGTAGGTGGTGGTGGTGCTGGCCTGGTTGGTCCAGGAGGTGAGCCGGTTGGCCCAGTCGTAGCCGTAGGTCTGGGTGCCGGCGCCGGCGACGCCGGAGCCGCTGATGGTGGTGGAGGTCCGGTTGTCGTTGTTGTCGTAGTCGTAGGTCTGGGCGCGCAGGGTGCCGCCGGGGCCGGTGACCTCGTCGGACGTGACCCGGCCGAGCTGGTCGTAGTCGAAGGCACGGAGGGCGCCGGTGCCGCCGTCGTAGTCGATGGAGGTGAGCTGGCCGGCGTCGTCGTAGTCGTAGACGCGGGTGCCGCTGGTCGCGGCGCCGTCGACGGCGGCGAGGAGGCCGCGGGCGTCGTAGTGGTAGAAGCTGAACGTGGAGCCGTCGGAACGTTGGGACAGCCGGCCGTCCTCGTCGTAGACGAACGACGAGGCGCCCAGGTCACCCGAGCTGTCGAGAAGGAGGCCGCGGTCGTTGTAGGTGAACTGTTCGTCGCCGGCGGCCGAGCCGACCTCGGTTAGGTTGCCCACCAGGTCGTAGGCCGCGGAGCGGGCGGCGCCGGTGACGCCGCTGCCGGAGCCGGTTTCGAGGGTGCGCCGGCCGAGTTCGTCGTAGGTGGCGTTGCGGGTGACGCCGCCGGGCTCGGCAAGCGTGACGGGCAGGCCGCCGGCGTCGTAGCTGGCGTGCCAGGTGCGGTCGGCCAGGTCCGGGTAGGCGGTGGTGGAGGGTTCGATTGTCTTCTCGGGCAGGCCGAGGGAGTTGTACGTGTAGACCGTCGGATGGTTGTTGCCGTCGGTGAGCCGGGTCCGGTTGCCCGCGGCGTCGTAGCCGGCGGAGGTGGTGATCGACACCCCGGACGAAGCCGGGACCGTGATGGTGCGCGGCTGGTTGAGGCCGTCGAAGGTGTATGTGCTGGTGTGGCCGTTCGCGTCGGTCCGGGAGGTGAGGTTGCCGGCCGCGTCGTAGCCGAACCCGACTGCGCGTAGAAAGTCGTCGGTGTCGGAGTACTGCGCGGTCGCGATCTGGYGGCCGGCGCGGTCATAGGTGGAGCGGGTCGCCCGGCCGAGCGGGTCGATGACCGCGTTGAGCCGGCCGGCGAGGTCGTATTCGTAGGTGGTGGTCTTGCCGGCCTCGTCGGTGGTCTCGCTCAGGTCGCCGACGCCGTTGTACGTGGAGCGGACCGATGCGCCGCTGGCGAAGTTCGAGGGTCGTAGGACGCGGGTGACCTGGCCGGCGTCGTTGTGGTCGTAGTAGGTGGTGAACGCCGACAGGGTGGCGCGTTCGGTGGTGGACGCGGCGAAGACCCGGTTGAGGTCGTCGTAGGCGTAGATCGTCCAGGCGCCGTTCTGGTCGACGGTGTCGAGCAGGTTCCCGGCATCGTCGTAGATCATCCGGGTGACGCCCGGGTCGGGTGCGCCGGTGACCTGCGGGTCGGTGACCGCGACCGGTCGGCTGCGTTTGTCGTAGACGGTGGTGCTGGTCTGGTCGCGGGTGTCGGTGTGGCTGGTCGGGTTGCCGTTGTCGTCGTAGGACCACTGCTCGGTCGGGACGATCGCCGAGCTGCCGGGTGGGGTGTAGGACGGGTAGGTCTTCTGGGTGACCCGGCCGAGGTGGTCGTAGGTGGTGACGGTGACCTGGTTGCGGGCGTCGCGGGTGTGGGTGATCTCGCCGAAGGTGTTGTAGCCGACCTCCTCCGATGGCCGCTGCGAGGTGGCCGCGGCGCCGTTCTCCTCGACGTCCACCGGCGGTTCGACGGTCTGGACGACGTGGCCGTGGGTGTCGGTGACCTGGTCGGTGACGTAGGCGGCGTTCGGCGGGCCGGAGGGGTTGTGGCCGCGGGGGTCGACGGTGCTGGTGACGAGGCCTCGGTCGTCGCGGATGATGTCTTCGGTGAGGTCGTCATCGTCGTAGCCGCGCACGGTCCGCGATGTCGGCCGGGACGCGTCGTCGTAGCTGTATTCGGTGCGTTCGGACGCTGTGGTGCCGGCGATGGTGGTCTCGCTGGCCAGGACGTTGCCGCCGGCGTCATAGGTCAGGTCGGTGCGGCGCGCGACGCCGTCCGGGTCGAGGGTCTTCACGATGGGTCGGCCGGCGGCGTCATACTCGGTCGCTGTCGTGCGCAGGCCGTTGCCGCTGGTGATTGAGGTCTCGTGCCCAGCGGCGTCGTAGGCGCGCTCGTCGAGGACGAGGTCGTAGGCGCCGGTGGTGGCCAGTTCGCCGACGGTCAGGTCCGGGGGTCGGTAGCCGACGAGGATCGTGCGGTGTGGCAGGTCGTCGAGCCAGTAGGTGAGCCGGGTGGTGCGGCCTTCGGCGTCGGTGACCGAGGCGAGGCGGCCGGCCGGGTCGTAGGCCCGCGACTCGACGACGACGTCGTGGGGTGAGGAGCCAGCGACCGGGTCGTCGACGAAGTCGTCCACCGTCGTCGACGCGAGCAGGTTACGCGCGGAGTAGGTGAACGAGGTGACCGTTCCGTTGGGGTCGGTGCTCGTCGCGACGTTGCCGTTCGGGTCGTAAGTCGTCTGGGTCTTTGCCCAGGGGAATGAGCCGGCGCCGCGGGTGCGGGCGGTCTCCCGGTCGGCGTCGTCGTAGTCGATGGTGGTGACGCGGGCGGTGTCACCGCCGGTCGCGTCGGACATGGTGGTCTGGGTGAGGTTGCCGTTGTCGTCGTACTCGTTGGTCGTGACCGGGGTGTGCACCACCGAGGTGATCAGGTTCGTGATCGGCGGTTCGGTGACTTGGGCGACCCAGCCGAGTTCGGTGTAGGCCGTGGTCGTGGTCAGGCCGGCGGGGTAGGCGTCGGAGATCTCCTTCGACGTGAGGCGCCGGCCGAGTTCGTCGTAGGTGTACTCGTGGACCAGGCCGGCCGGGTCCTGCTCGCGGCGCAGGTCACCCTTGGCGTCGTAGCCGTAGGTGGTGGTCTTGCCGCGGTCATCAGTGGCGGAGATCAGCAGCCCGCGGGGAATCGTGCCGCCGCCGGCGGCCRCAGCCTCCCCGCCGGTCGAGTACGCCGAGGTCGCGGTCGTGCCGGACGGGAAGTCGGAGGTCGGCGGGGACTGTCTGGAGATCAGGTCGCCGAAGCTGTCGTAGGTGCGGACGGTGGCGTAGGTGTTATCCGTCGATGTGGCGGACCGGCCGTCGCGGTGCACGGTGACCACGTCGTTGCGCGGGTCGCCGGGTGCGCCCAGGTAGTAGTCGAAGTACTCGGTGTTGAGGTCTACGACGTCGTCGAGGAAGGACCGGGCGGTGGTGCGGGCCAGGACGTTGCCGCGCTCGTCGGTGTCGGTCCGGACGATGTTGCCGTTCTCGTCGACGGTCTGGTTCAGGAAGCCCTTGTCGTTGTAGACGAACTGCCGGTTCCCGATGTCGTCTCGCCGGGAGATCAGCTGGTCGTTGTGGTATTCCCAGTCCTGGTCGTGGCCGTTCGGATCGGTGACCCGGATGATCGAATTCGGGTTGGTCGCGACCACGGTGAAGGTTGTGCGGTTGCCTTCGMCGTCCTCGCGCCAGGCCACGGTGTTGTCGAGGTTGTAGCCGATGACCGTGTCGCGGTTGCCCTCAGGCAGGGTGATCGTTCCGAGTTTGCCGTTGAACGCGTAGTCGTAGGTCGTCGGGTCGGCCGAGTGGGGGGCGGTGACGGTGGTGAGGYTGTCGCCGTCGTAGCCATAGGTCCAGGTCAGCGGCCCGCTGTGGGCGGCGACGTTCTGGGTGGCCAGGGAGGTGACGTGGTCGCCGGTCCAGGTCAACGCCAGGGTCCGCTGGGTGGTCTGGTTCGTGATCAGGGTCAGTTTGGCGTTGCTGTCATAGGTCAGATCGAGACGCCGGCCCGCGGCGTCGGTGATGCGCGCGAGGCGTCCGTCGGAGCGGAAGGTGTGCGCGGACCCGGACTTGTCGGTCAGGGTCGTGGCGGCGGTGGCGGTGAAGTCGTCGAACCGGCCGGCGCCGGTGGTCTCGGTGAACGGGCCGGCGCGGCTGCCGTAGAACACCGCCAGGTCGGTTGTGGACAGGATCTGGGTGCCGTTGCGCTGCACGACGATCGACGGGCCGTTGGTGATGACGGTCATCGTGTCGGAGGCGGTGCAGCACAACCCGGCACTGGACGTCGCGACGACGGTCTCGTCGCCCTCGACGCGTTTGACCAGCTGCCAGGTGTTCGACGAGGGCTGGGCGACCAGGCGCCAGTAGTTGTCCGCGTCGGCGTAACGGAACGCAAGCCCCATTCCGGCCTGGGCGACCGGAAGCTTGAAGGACATTGTGCCGTCCGCGGCGCCGGTCACGGTCGCGATGTTGCGGTTGCCAGAGGCGGTCGCGAGATAGGCCTGGTTGCTGGAGGTTCCCCAGGTGCCAGCGCCTGTTCCCGTCCCGGAGTGCCAGACCTCGCCGTCGTCGGTCGCGCCCAGATCGCTGGCCGAGTTGGGGTTGGTGAACGTGTCGCGGTGCGCCTCGGCCACGATCGCGACCGAGCCGATCCGCCCGGACCCGATACCAGTCGCGTACAGGCCAGCCTTCGTCGCCGTCGAGAACGCCGAATCGCTGTAGGTCCCGACGACCCGGTCGTTGCGGTACACCGTCAACGCCGACCCGGCCATCCGAACCGCGAACGTGTCGTTCGCGGCACAGCAGGCCCCGGTGAACGTCGCCATCGTGGTGGTCGTCCCGCCGGATCGTTTCGCGAGTATCAGCGCGTTCGTCGAGGGCTTGAGGTAGAGCGCCCACAGGTTGTCGACGTCCTGGACCCGGAACGCGAGGCCCAGGTTGTCCTGCGCGGCCGGGACGGCGATCCGGATCAGGCCATCGGCCGGTGCCTGCAGTACCGCGACGCTCGGCTTAAGGACCGCGGAGGTCGCCAGGTAGGCGTTGTTCCCGTTGATCCCCCAGGTACCGGAGAGGATCTCGAAGCTCTGCCCTGTGTCCGCGAGACCCAGCGAGCTGATCGAGTTCGCCGCGGTAAACGACGCGACCTTCGGGCTCGGGGCCTGGACGAAGGCGTACTGGCCGTCCTGGGAGACGTACGACCCGTCCCAGTTGCGGCCGAACCGGCCCTCCCGGCCGTCCGGGTAGCGCACGACCAGGTTGCCCTCACCGGAGTCGTCGGCCTTGACGTTCATGTCCCACTGCGAGGACCAGCCCACCCCGAACATCCCCGGATAGGGGTTCTGGCTGTTGTAGGTCCGGGTCACCCCGAGTGCGGGGCCGGTKCCGGCCACGGTCATGTCAGTGGTCGCCGAGGTGTAGTTCCCGATCAGGGGCGTCACTGACGCCACCGACGGCACATACGGGTCGGCGCCGAAGTGCCGGCTCGTGATCGGCCCCTGGACCTGGGTATACAGGCCGATCGGCGACGTCCAAGGGCTCGACGACCCGGCGAGGGAGACCCGGCCGCGCCAGTAGTACTTCTTGCTCCAGGCCAGCGCCCCGACTGGCACCTGCCAGGTCCCCGTCGTCCCCACACCCGACACCGCGCCTGAGCTCCAGCAGTCACCGGAGGCGGCATCGGGGTTGGTGCACAGCTGGAACTCGTATGTCAGCGCGACCTGGTTGCCGGTCAGCGTCAGCACCGGGCGCAACGTGKTCACCGACTGCAGGTCGTCCGGGTTCGCATCGGTCACCCGCACCCCGCTCGCCGTACTCGACGTCACCCCGGTCGGGAACATCGAGACGTCGTAGTCGGAGAACCACGTGCTTCCCGACGGGTCCACGTCCTGCATGTCGAACTTGATCAGATAGCTGCCCGCCGGCAACTTGTCGACGATCGCGGTCAGGTCGATGCTCTGGCCGCGGCCGACCGCCGTGGGCAGGTCGGTCTGATAGCCCTGGTCGGTGATCAGGGTCGTCCCGGCCGCGTTGTACACGTGGTAGGACAGCTTGTAGTCGCCGTTCGGTCGCCAGGTCTCCGAACCCAGGTTCGTCACCCGAATCTTGATCTTGCCCTGGTCGGTGGGGGTCACCGGCTTGTCCCACACCGGCGATCCCGTCGGCCACGCGTACTGCGCGTCATACGGCGTCCAGGTGACCGACATCCGCGGGCGGTGATCGCCGGGGGTGCCCGGTGCGGAGCAGGCACAGTCCTGGGAGGCGAACTCTTTGTAGTGGTCGGGGTCTGTCTCGGACGCGCGGATCGACAGGCCGTAGTTCTGGTTCGAGCCGTTGTTCCAGTCCTCGACCAGCTCGCYGATCCGCCCGTCCGCGAACGTCTCCCACCCGGCACCGCAGCCACCGTTCCCGGCCTGGTGGGAGAAGCTCGACTGCGCAACCTCGTCCCCGACCGACGCCCCAGGCCAGGTCAACGTCACCCCCGACCAGGGCGTCGACACGTGGTGCAGCGACACCGGATGCGGGTCACACGCGTCCTGTGACGCCTCGGTGTACAGGCTCACCGTCGCCGAGAGGATGTTCGCGTCTGCCAGCACCGGGTCGGTCGGGAAACGCAGATAGCCGCGGTTCACCTCGCCGGCGCCGTCGAGCCCGACCCGCAGTGACTCGTCCGTCCCGTGTGCGGTGCCCGGGGTCGCCGACGACACGTAGGTGTCATCCGCGCCCTCGGACAGGTCCGTCACCGTCGGGTCGACCCGGACCGGGAACACCCGCCCCGCCGCCGCCAGCCACCCCGCGTCCAGGCCGACCTGCAGCACCGTCTGGCCGGTGCCGGCCAGCTCGGCCAGCCGGTAGGTCACCGCGTCCGACGTCGCGCCGGCGTCGTCCTGCATCCACCCGCGTGGGATCAGCGCGACCGGCTTGCCATCCGTACCGGCGAGCACCACCTGGCCTTGCTGGTCGAGGCTCGCGGTCAGGCCCTGCAGCGTCAGCGGGAACGACCAGCTCGTCGGCGCCCGTGCCGAGCGCAGGACGATGACCTCCTTCAGCCCGCTGTTCGCCGCCGACAACTGCAGGTCAGCCGCCTCGCGCACCCCGGCGAACGCGACCGTGTTGTCCTCGGACCTGCCCGTCGAGGCGGCCGCCCCATCCAGCCCGAACCCGACCGACACCCCCGGGCCCAGCTCCACCCGTGCCAGCTGTGGGTCATCCGCCGCCCCGGCGATGTCCACCGGAGCCTGCGCCGCCGCCGGGCGATACCGGCCGCCCGTCCGCTCCCCCAGCCGGGTGTCGACGTCGACCCACTGGCCGGCGGTGTCCTTGAATCGCACCGGCTGCGCGGACAGCTCTGTGGTGAACGTGCCGTCCGGGTTCGCGAACACCGTCGAGCGCTCCGTGCGGCCCGACTCGACCTCGACCCGGCCCTCCTGCACCCGGCCCGGCTCCCGCACCGACGGTGCCAGCTCGCCCGGCGCCGGGCGCTCGGCGCCGGCTGGCACGTCCGGGGCCCGGATCTCGCCCTGCCCAGGTGGGATCTTCACCTTCCGCGGTGCCTGTTCCGGCGTCACCGGTACCGCGCCGTCCACCGTCCCGAGCTCGGCCGCGACCGCCGCCGCCCCCGGCGCGCCGCCCTCTGAGGTCGCGGAGGCCGGGACCTGGTGCGCCTGGTCCTCGGCGGTGCCGTCTGAGGAGTGGGGCAGTTTCAGGTCCCTGAACGGGTTCTGCTCCGAGATCGGCACCAGATGCGGATGTGTGACCCGGTCCAGGACCACCAGCGAGATGCCGGTCAGGACCAGCACCGGTACCAGCAACAACGCGACCCGGCGTACCCGGGAACGGCGCTGCCACAGCTTCCGGCCAAACGACAGAGGACGACGTGGGGAAAGGTGCCGGCCGGTCATCACGACTCCGAACAGGTGCGCAGGAACAGGCACGAGCCACGCAGAAAACGACCCCCGGGCACAGGGCAGCCCGACGGCCCAACCCACCCGGACAAACCCCGCGRCCCTCCCTGAAAGGAAGGCAGGGCAACGGCAGACGCGGCAGGACCGTCAAAATGCGCGCACGACGAAATACGAGGCGCGCAAGGACCTGGCCGCACCGACCACGGGGGCATCCGGGTGCGACAACACCCGCCATGAGCAGGCGGTGAAAGCCGGCGACGACGCCGGTGACCTGCCCCGACACCAGCCGGCGAGGCGACTGGCGACCTGCGGGCAGCACAGATCAGCTAAAGGAAGGCGGAATCCGACAAGGAGAGGCCGGCACGACGTCGTGCACAGCGAGAACCCCCGCCAGCACCCCGGATGAACCCAGGACTACCGTAGCTGTTCAGCTGGCGTCGTAGCTGATTGTGCTGGTCATCAGACGGGTTGTGCCGCTGGTGGTAGCCAGGGGCCGGTGGTGAAGAGCCGGGTGAGGGCGTCGAGGGTGTCGAGGCCCCATTTGCTGGCGGTGGACAGGTAGGACTGGACGATCGCGAAGTCGGCGAGGCCTTCCAGGGTGCGCCAGCAGCCGCCGGAGGCGCGTTGTTGGACCTTGACCGGCCGGACGTCGCGCTCCGCGAGATTGTTCGAGAACGGGACCGTCAGGTCGGTGGCGAACCGCAGGATCAGGTCCTCGTAGGCGCGGAACCGGCGGATCAGGGTCCGGGCATCGGCGGYGAGCGGGTTCCGTTTYCCGTGGTTGTCGGTCTCGCCGCGGGCGAGTGCGCCGAGGTAGTGGTTGCGGATCGTCGCGAGCGTCTCGGGGGTGAGCGCGTTCTGTCCGTTCTGGCGGGCGGCGCTCGCGGCGTGGTGGGCGTCGAGCAGGGTGGTGGCCATCGCCTGGGCCCAGACCTGCCCGTCCGGGTCGGAGTCGTGGATCTGGCGTAGGTCACGGAGCAGGTGTGCGCCACACCAGGCGTGCACGGCCCCGGTCAGGTGGGTGTAG
>NZ_MOMC01000134.1 GCF_001983105.1 Pseudofrankia asymbiotica
CCGCCCGACAACCAGGAGACCGATCACCACACAAGATCCGGAAGACAGCCGCTCAACCGAGCTGAACAGCTACGGACTACCAGCGGAAGAACGAAGACCGCACCAGGCGACCGAAGCCTCCCCGGCGGTGCGCCGCAGAGCATCGCACGTTTCACAACCCACTCACAAGTAGTTCCTACACATCCCTGTAGAGGATCACGAACAGCCTGCCAGKGGTTTTGAGYCTTCAACGGAACCACGCACGCGAGTACCACCGGCAAGGACTGGCCGTCAACGACAGGAATAACTAGTCCGACGGCAGATCACCACGAGGTTTCGTTACACAGAGCGAGCATCGTCACGCATATGATCCCCAGGCCCACAGCGCACGGATGGCATGCCGGACTCCGAACAGTGAGCAGAATTTCTCGCCAACCTCTGGCAAGACCATCCGCGGTCTGCCATAGTGGCTCACCACCCACACACAACTCCGCGCCAAGGGCGCAACAATGACGCGCCCCTTGGACCGGCAACCACCAGGCATGCCCGCAACCGGCCATGCCCGTGTTCAGCCCGCCGACCCACCGGTTTCACCGACCCGACGGTCACCCCTGCCATAACCCGCCTACGCCCTTACCCGCCCTGAACAGCACTCCCGGCCACCACATCCGCCGGGCATTCAGCCCTGCCCATACACCGACGACCCCATGCCCTCATTCCGCCAGACCAGGGACTCACGCCGGCGACCACTGCCAGGAGGGCGCCTTGTCGCGCCCGCGCACCGCCAGTGCCACAACACCGGCGCAGCAACGCCGTGCCCGGCGAACCGACAGGACGCAGGAAGGAGCGCACCGATGAGCCGGCGCAAACACCTCGCCCACGCACCAGGCCAGCCAGCCGACTCACCGCCACCAGCTCCCACCACGCTGTCCAGACCAGCCACCCAAAAACCGCCCCCGACACCACCGACCACCCCACACAGCGCCCCCGCCAACGAGCCCGCCAACGAGCCCCACACCGACCACCCCACCCCGCACGAGACCACCCCGGACCAGACCAGCCCCGATGATCCACACACCACCCCGACAACCAGCGCCGGCGACACCAGCATCGAGGACGCCGCGGACGCCCATTCTGCGGCGACCAGCCACCCGCCACCCCGCCGTACAGCAGGTCGCCACCGTCGCCGCCGATCACCTCTACGCACGATCGGCCTACTCCACGCCGTCGGCCTACCCATCCTCGGAATCCCAGCCCTACTGATCATGCTGCTGTCCGGCGCCGACGCCCCCCTCGACACCGACAGCCATCGCACACCAGCCACCCCAACCACCACCGACCGCGACTACCCCATGCCCACCCTCAACCCCGCCGTCCTACCCGCAGGCCTCACAGCCCTCGGCGGCGCGCCGGGGCAGGTCCCCACCGACAGTCTCGCCACCGCCGCCGCCTCCCCCGGCACCACCGGCGGCTTGGTCCGGCTCACCGCGGCCGACCGCCAGATCCCCACTCGCGTCCTGGCCGCCTACCAGCAGACCGCCACCACCCTGAGCACCGAACAACCTGGCTGCCACCTGCGCTGGCAGCTCCTCGCCGGCATCGGCAAGGTCGAGACCAACCACGCGACCGGCCGCGCCATCAGCACCGACGGCACCATCACCCCGGCGATCCTGGGCCCCCGCCTCGACGGCAGCGGCGGCTTCGCCCGCATCGCCGACACCGACTACGGCAGGCTCGACCAGGACACCACCTACGACCGCGCCGTCGGCCCGATGCAGTTCCTCCCCGGCACCTGGACCAGTGCCGGCCGCGACGGCAACCACGACAACACCAAGAACCCGAACAACATCGACGACGCCACCCTCGCCACCGGCACCTACCTGTGCGCCCACGGACGCGACCTGGCCAACCCAGGCGACCTGTACGCCGCGATCCGCGCCTACAACCCCTCCGACACCTACGTCCGCGCCGTCCTCGCCTGGACCACCGGCTACACCAACACCACCCCCAGCCCAGGCACCCAACCCACACCCGCACCAACCCCGGCACCCACCCCGACCCCGCCGAGCACCCACCCCACCGCGCCAGCCACACCCTTCCCGATCATCAGCCTGACCCCACGAAACACCACTCCGACACCCACACCCGACCGACCCACCACCCCAGCCTCCACCTGCCCGCCGATCACCCTGACGACCAGCACCCTCGCCGCGACAACCACCAGCACCACCCTCGACATCACCGGCCGCTACACCACCACCGGCAGCGGCCTGACGACCGTCATCCACGCTGAGGCCCGCGACACCGCCGGCCACATCCTCACCACCACCGACACCACCATCCCCACCACACCACCAGCCGGTCCCGCCCTGCTCGCCCGCGTCCCTCTCGACCACCTCGCCGCCCCCGGCCAGACCACCACCATCACCGTCACCCTCACCACCACTCCGACCGGCTGCCTCACCCAAACCTTGATCACCCTCACCATCACCGGCATCACCCGGCCCAACACCCCTGGCACGCCGACCCCCACCGCCAGCAACCCAGCTCCCCCCACATCAGCCAGCCAGCGTTCCGAAACCCCGGGCTCGACACCGGCGACACCATGAGCACCCTGACCGCCAACCCGAGCCGCGGCGAGGGACTGTTTCGCCATCGCGGGTGTAGGCGGTCCGGCTCGAGCTGCTGGGCGTGGCCTGGCGGAGAGAACGGATCATGACCGAGATGATCGGCTCCAGACCGACCCAGATAGATCATCAGCAGCTGGCCACAGAGCTTGTGGCGAAGGCCCGGGCCGGGCCGGGCGTCAACCTCTCGCTACACGGTCCCACCAGAAACCCCGGACAGCACCGATCACCTGCGCCTCAGCAAACTTGCCGGAGCCCTGCCCACGGGGCCGGCGGAGGTGCGTCAGCGGGGCCAGCCGGCCACGTTGTCGCCGGTTTCGCGGCTGATGCCGGAGCCGGTGTCGGTCCAGGTTCCGAACCTCTCGCGGTGTAGGTGGGCGAAGAAGTAGCACATGGCTTCGCACTCGGCGTCGAGGATCGCCATCGTGGGGTTGGTCGTCACAGCGTCGTAGAAGGCGCGGCCGAGGGCGACGATGTAGCCGCGGCAGTAGAGGAAGCCGTCGTCGGAGCCGTCGGTGACCTCGTGGATGTCCGCCCGGTCGATTCCATGGAGCCTGCGTTCGAGGACCCGGTCGAGGGCGACCAGGTCCTCGCTCGACAGGGCTTCGGACAGGCCGCGCAGCGCGTCGAGGAACGGGTCCAGACAGTCGTCGATCGCGTAACGGTCCGCGAGTTCGTCGTCGTTCGGGTCACGCTCGATCAGCGCGCGGCGCAGGGCCAGTGGTTCGGGGCCGAGGCTGGTCCAAGCCGTCTCGATCAGCGCCCAGAACCTGGCCTCCTCGGCCGCGGTCGGCAGGATCCCCCCGACACTCGCCGCCTCCGTCATGTGCCGGATCGTAGCGAGCCAGCGGGTCGTCACCGCATCGAGCGCAGCCGCCGGGAAGCACTGTCGAATCTCCAAACGCCGAACCCCTGCCCGTCGAACGCGTGATTGGCTACCCGCATGGCCGCGTCTGACGTTGCTATACCGGCGAACTGGAACGGCGGCTTCTACGAACTCGCGATCAACCTCGGACCACCCGACGACGCCCGACTCGAATCCGCCCTGGCCGCGACGTGGGCAGCAGCGGGTGTGGCCGGGTGCCTCGCCCGCGGCGAGGACGGCGAGTTTCGCCCCGCACCGTGTACGTTGCCGTCGCTGGAGAGGTTCGGTCACCTCCACGGCGCGGTGAGGCTTCCCGACGGCGGCGACGTCGTATGCGGCGCCGTCACGATCCGCGAGGACCACGGCGACGACTGGCTCGACTTCTACCTCCCCCTGGGCGCACTGGCCGACCACGACCCGAGGGTAGGAGGGTTCCCCTTCGGCGACGACGGCGGCAACATCTCGCGCGCCTGGCGCGAGCCGATCGACACCTGGCTGGCCAACGTCGCGACGGCGGTCCATGAAGGCGTCCGTTACCGCTACGCAGTGATCGGGTTCGAGGTCGCCGGGCTGTCATTGCAGGAGGTCACCGGTGGACCCAGCCGGTATGACCACGTCCTGCATCACACCGGCGAAGGCCTTGAGCAACTCCCCACCATCCGATGGGACTTCGGCATGCCGGCGTGAGCGGCCACGTCCGCTAAGGAGGTGTACGGAGGATCTTGTCTCCGCGTGATTCCTCTTCGGTCTTGCTGGGTTCAGGTTATGCGGTTAGCGCTTCTGGTGTCACGGTGATCTCGCTGGTTTTCTGTGGGCTGGTTGTGGCGTCGACCTTGGCGAGGATTTCGAGGCCGAAGTAGCGGTGGTTCTCGGTCCATTCGTCGTTCTGTTCGGCGAGGACGGCGCCGACGAGGCGGATGATCGCGTCGCGGTTGGGGAAGATACCGACGACGTCGGTGCGCCGGCGGATTTCCTTGTTCAGTCTTTCCTGTGGGTTGGACGACCAGATCTGCCGCCAGATCTCGCGAGGATAGGCGGTGAGGGCAGTCAGGTCGGCCTTCGCGCCTTCGAGGTGCTCGGCGGCGGTGGGGAGTTTCTCGATCAGGGCGTCAACGACGCGGTCGAACTGGGCGTTCACCTCGGTGGCATCGGCCTGGTCGAAGATCGTACGAACCAGGGTCGCGACCCAGGGCTGCGACGATTTCGGTGTCTTCGTGAGGAGATCGCGCAGGTAGTGGGTCCGGCAGCGCTGCCAGGACGCGCCGGGCAGCGTCGCGCCGATCGCGGCGACCAGCCCGGCATKGGCATCCGAGGTCACGAGACGCACGCCGGTCAGGCCGCGGGCGACCAGCGAACGGAAGAACGCCAGCCAGCCGGCGCCATCCTCGGACGAGGCGACGTCGAGACCGAGGATCTCCCGGTGCCCGTCGCCGTTGACGCCGACCGCGAGCAGGCAGTGGACGTTGATCACGCGGCCGCCTTCGCGGACCTTCATCGTCAGCGCGTCGGCCTGCACGAACCGGTACGGACCGGCGTCCAGCGGCCGCGACCGGAACGCCTCGACCTGGGCGTCCAGGTGGGTCGCGAGCTCGGAGACCTGCGACTTCGAAATGCCCGAAACGCCGAGTTGCTCCACAAGCCTGTCGACGCGGCGCGTCGAGACCCCGAGCAGATAGGAGGTAGCGACGACCGAGATCAGCGCCTGCTCGGCGCGCCGGCGCCGGGTCAGTAGCCAGTCCGGGAAATAGGAGCCCTCACGCAGCTTCGGGACCCGCAGCTCGACGGTGCCAGCCCGGGTGTCCCACTCCCGGTTCCGGTAACCATTCCGACGATTCACCCGATCGGCCGAGATCTCGCCGTATTCCGCGCCACACAGCGCGTCCGCCTCCGCGGACATCAGGGAATCCGCGAACCTTTTCACCAGCGCCCAACAGATCCGGACTCGCCATCATCAGTTCCTTGCCGACCAGTTCCGCATCAGGCACAGTCGGTCGCACGGCCATCGCAGTGTTCCTCCGTCTTCGAGATCTTTGGTCGGTTCTCGAAGAGGATCACGCGGTGGCCGTCTCACATCACGGACCGCCACTCCGGTAGGTCACTACTCGATCACATGCCGTACACCACGTCCGTGGACTCCACTGCGTGAGCCCGAAAATCCTCCACCACCGGCTGTGTTCGTTCGAGGTTCGACCCAGTTCCCTGGAATGACACAAAAGACCTCAACATCGCGACGGCCTGTCGCGGCAGACCACGGATCCAACAGCCTTTCCTGGGCATGAAATCCAATTACCCATCTCGTGGCCAGACGCGAGTCCGTCCGATTATCGCTATCACGCCAGCGAAAGTTTCCTACAACCTCGAACATCCTCAGCATGACAGGCTGTGACCGCAAACCCTGCCGGCGCGACCCCTGACCGGGGCCAAACCGGCGACGAACCGCGACACAGCCGACGGCACGAGCCGCCACCAACCGGCACGACCAACGACCACGCCAGCCAGACCTCACGCCCGAATACCAAACACCGCAGCACAAAACGGCTATGAACAGCAGACCCCGTCAGCCGACGACAATAGCTCAGCGGGTTAGGGAAGAAGACTCATAACCCTCCGGTCGCAGGTTCGAGCCCACCCGCCCAACGCTCAACTTCCGCGGCTTTTACTTGTTCCCGCGTGCTCGACCCACCTGCCACCGGTCCGATCGTTGGCGGTAGCCACACCACCAGCCATCTACGGTTCGGACTACCCCCATGTCTGGCACGATCTCACCTGCCGCCCCGACGGCCGGTCCTAGCTCATTCATTCCAGGCCTTCAGCCTTTCCGGCTCCTGCAAGCTACCGCTCCGCGGCCAAAGCTGAAAGCGCCATTCGTCGCCAGGCTTAGTCGACCCTGGCCAGCCACGCGACACAAATCCACGGCCCACGATCCTTACGACGTACCTGCCTGGCGGTACGTCGAGCCGCAGGTTCTGGATGGTCGTCGCCGACTCATACCAGAGCCCGAAAGAATCGACGTCGATCGAGGCCGTGAATGCC
The DNA here is from genome assembly GCF_001983105.1 of Pseudofrankia asymbiotica. Lineage (GTDB taxonomy): Bacteria > Actinomycetota > Actinomycetes > Frankiales > Frankiaceae > Pseudofrankia > Pseudofrankia asymbiotica. The sequence goes on from NZ_MOMC01000134.1 coordinate 6,505, forward strand.
TCTTGCCAGTCGTCCAGGTCATCCAAAGGCCTCGCACTCCACCGCTCCACCCGCAATGGCATCTCAAAGTTGTTCTGATGCGGCGAGAGAACTACCAACAACGGACCTTCCTGAGAAATTTTGCCACTCGCGATCGCATCGTCCACGACTTCCGAGTAATCCACCTCATCCAAGAGATTCGTGTACAGGTAGAACTGACCGTAGTCATAGACGGCCGTCACCGACTGTACGTGCTCAAGTATCGGACTGCCCACGCTGCCCGCCGCATCCATAGCGTTTACCGAGTCCATCTCATTCACTGAGTCCACCACCTCCACCACGTCATGCGCACGCACGCTCATCGCCCCGACATAGTCGATGGTCTGGATCAGGCTCCGCAAGGCAGATTCTGCGTCCGGACTGTTGCCATGACCAGTGCCCCGTCCGCCCGACAAGGAAGATCACTGGCGGTCCCGAAAAGCCATCGTAGGGTCAGAAGGTCAGGTCGTCCCAGGCGATGGTGATCGGGATGGGGTTAGCGATCTCGGGTGGGCCGCCGGCCTCGTCCTTCATGAAAGTGCCGAGGTGCTTGTAGATCATGCTGGCATGGTCGAGCGCGTAGCGYTCGATGCTGGTAACGCCTTCGCTGTCGAGCCTAGTGATCCAGTAGTGCGGGATACCCGCACGGGCGTACTCACCCAGCTTGTCCGTGGTGTCCTGGGTCTCCGAACCAGGCGAGACGATCTCGACGACGAGCAGGGCATGCTCGGCGCGCAGCCGTTCACCACGGGCGCGGTCAAGGCAGCGGTACAGGATGACGTCGGGACGGCGATTGAGCAGCGGGATGTCCCGCAAGCGCAGGTCCACATCGTTGTTGACCGTCAGGCAGCCGTACCGGCCCGCCGTCACCGCGCTGCGGGCGTGCCGCTCCAACAGGTTGGCCAACCGCCGGCCAGCGGTCTGATGGTCCGGGGTCGGAGCCTCGCAAAAGATGATGTAGCCGTCGACGATCTCGATCGACCGGGCGATGTCCTCCGACAGCGCCTCATACTCGCCGGCCGTCACCCGAGCCGGCTGCGGGCGCAGACCATGCAGCCAGCTGTCCTCCGGCAGGGCCGTCGTCACCATCGCCTCCCAGCCAGGTTGGTCGTCGTCCGTCCACGGCTCACTGGACCGCTGTCCACTCACTCGCCCCAGCGTAGATCCCAGGCACGTGGCCGCGTACGCGCACCGCACGTGGGATACAGGGCCGCCCGGCCCTGTATCCCACGACAGAAGCCGACCACCCGAACACGACCGCACCGTCTATGATCATCGCCAGGCCCAGCCCCGAGGATCGGACGTTCGCCCGCGAGCCGAGATCGGTAACCGCCACCGGGAGTCACGCCCCCAGACGCCGCCCCTGAGCGGCCCTCCCCCGCCCCGCGCTCATCCCTCAAGGAGCAGTCGATGCTGCCGGCGAAGGGCGTGGGCGTATTGGTCGACTCCCCCCTCGGACACTCTCCTTCGTACATGATCGCCGGAGGCTTGGCCTCGGCGATCACTCGGTGTGCTCCTGGTTCGTAGGTAAGCTGGAGTCCGAGCTGGGCGTAGATCTCGGCTTTGTCCGCCGGGTCGGCCTGCGCCAGAACGGCGACGATGTCGCCCACAGCAACGACGAGGTCGGTGATCTCGCGTTCGGTCATGCGCTGGCGACCAGTGGTCACACGGAGGCGGGCTTGGGCGGCGGCGCGTTCGGTGTTGGCTTTGGCGGTCCAGCGGGCGACGAGGGCGGGATCGGTGCCGGCTTCCAGGGCGAGCCGGTAGCGCTCGAGCTTGAGGTCGCAGTCGGTGATCGCCCGTCGTGCCTGGGTGAGGTCGTCGTCTTGGCTGGTGGTGGTTTCGTCGTTCTGGGCGGCGGTGAGGGCGGCGATGGTTGTGTGCAGTCGGGGTGGGGTGAAGGCGCGGGCGAGCCAGTGGTCGAGGTGGGGGACGATGAGTTCCTCGCGGACGTAGACGCTGCGGGGGTGCTTCACGTGGTTGGCGAGGGCGTACTGGTCGGGGTAGACGCAGCGGTAGTGGGGTTTGCCGTTGTTCCAGCTGCCCTGCATCCGCCGCTGACAGATTCCGCAGTGCATCAGGCCGCGCAGTTGGTAGGGGTGTCGGGTGCGCTTGGGTTCGCGGGGGCCGCTGGGATCGGCTTTGCGAGCGTTGTAGCGGGCCTGGACCTGGGCGAAGGTATCGTCGTCGATCAGTGATGCGTGGACGACGTCCGCTGAGTAGATCCAGGCGTCGGGGTCGTTCCAGCGCATGCGGATTTCGTAGCCGAGGGCGACATCTTCGACGTCGAGGAGGATCTCGTCCTTGCGTTGGCGGTTCCAGACCTGGCGGCCGGTGTAGCGAGGGTTGGTCAGGATCGCGCGCAGCGCTCCTTTGGACCAGGCGATGCCGGTGCGGTGGGGGTTGCGTGCCGGGTCGTGGGCGGACGGGCAGGGGATGTCGTCGGCGGTGAGTCCCTCGGCGATCGCGTACAGCCCGCGGCCCGCGACGTACTCGCGGAAGATCCTGGCGACGATGGGGCTGGTAACCGGGTCGGGTTCCAGGACGTGGAGGCGTTTGCCATCTGCGGCCTTGGCGGGGTTCGGGTGCGGGCCGGCGTCGGCGATGCGGTAGCCGTAGGGCGGGCGGCCGCCGAGGTAGCGGCCTTCAACCTTGGCCTGGGCGGCCATCGCGCTGCGGACTCGGATCTTGATGCGGTTGCGTTCGCCCTTGGACATGCCACCGAACACGGACATGATCAGGTCATGGGCTTCGGAGTTCGGGTCGACCGGGCCGCCGACCTCGGGGACCCACAGCTGCACGTTGTAGTGCACAAACAGCGGGAAGACGAGGCTGAACTGGTTGCCGTAGAAGGCTCGGTGTGGTTCGCCGATCACGACCGCGTCGAAGCCGCGGTCGGCAGGTCGCGCGCCTGCCCGAGTCTTTCCAGCGCCCCCAGATCATGACAAGTAAGCACAAGACAGTAATGATCTTGCCGGTGATCGCTATACGGCGTGGGAAACCATGTGACTCGGGACGGTGAGCAGATCGGGATGGCCCCGTGATGACGTTGCCGGAGACCCGGCACCTCGCCGAGCGCCTGACCGCCGCGATGGCCGGCACGGAGAATGCACATAGACGCGCGATGGCGGAGTTTGAAAGCCTCGACAGTCGTTGTTGGCTGCTGCTGGACGCGGTCGCCCGCTGGTCGAGCTACCTGTACGGCCCGGTGATCAATGGGATCACCGACCGGTCGGCCATCGCCGCAGCGGGGGTCAGCGGGTTCGATGCCGTGATTGCAAGTTTGTACCCCGACAGCCGTCTGCGAGAACGCGCCGCACTGGTCCTCACCGCCTTGGACTCCTCTGTCGCGGCGTCCGCGCTCGCGGTCCGGCTGCTCGACCACGTCAAACAGGTCCGCGTACAGGCCCGGATCAGCCTGCGACCCCGCCGCGGCCACCGCCATCCTCGGCGTACTGCTCGCGGGACCCGACCGGCGACCCACCACCTCGGCACTCACCAACGTGCGCGACACCCTGCTGAGCAGCGTGCCCGCCGAGGACCTCGTCCGCTCCCTGACCCGCGCAGCAATCGACGCCAGGTACGGCGGTGGGCGTTCGAGCTGGGCCATGAGCAGGCCGTATTGACCCCGGACCACCTGACTCAACGCCGACCGCGACGACCCGGACCAGTGGTTACCTGCCACCTGCGCACGATGGCTGACACAGACAGACTACGGACATCGACTCGCCACCCTCCTGACGGCCAGCTCGGCCGAGGCCCGCCTCGAGGCACTCACGGCCCTACCAGACGACGACCTCGACGACGACACTCTGCGCAGGCTGCTGACCGACCGGCCCCGAAGGTCCGGGAGACCGCGCGCTGGCGGGCAAAGCGGCGCGGCATCGACCTCGCCGCCTTCCACCGCCAACAGTTGGCAGACCTTGGCCTCACCCCGCACCGGCGACCGCCGTGGCGCCGGGATCATCCCGACCAGATCATGTATCGGATCAACGAGCGGATGTCCGCCCTATACGCGCGAGGATCATCGACCCGACGGATCACAAATATATCGGCCTTCCGTCCGGTCCGTCATAGTATCCAGGGGCCGCTACGAGCACCGAATCGAAGAAGCGCTCGACCTCGTTTTCGGAAGTCTCTGAGACAGACGATCGCCCGAATGCCAGCAGGAGTTCTGGTGCCACCACGGTCAGTCCACCATTGACGAAATCTAGACGTGTCAACGACGCCAGTGAACTAATAACCTGTTCCGCAGGAAGCGCGAGAACTTCCATTTCCCGGAAAATGATAGTATCACCATTTTCCTCCGGCCTGAATATTTCCACCGCCTTCACTCGCCCTCGCTCAGGGTAGATCCCGATTGACATGCCGGATACAAAGTGAGCGAGGCGAGGCTCGACCGGCCGTCCAGGTACCGGAGGTCTGCGGCCGGGAAATCCCGCCAACTCTGCTCCAGCGACCTCGAAGTCCATCCCTATTTCCAATGACCCGACACTTACAGGTGGAAGCAATTCAAGTCGCACGATGCACCCTCTACCATCCCCTTTAATACGGCAAAGCCAGCTGGACGTAAACTTGACCAGGAATCTGTCTCAACTCCTGATAGGCTCCGTTGCCAGCCAGACCCTCAATCATCTCTCCAATTGCATTATTATAGACCCCGGGGAATCTAGACACGACATCGCCAATTTCATTCATCATCGCTTGGTCGATCCGCCCGGATCCCACCAGCTCTTTCTGCATCATCAGCCAGGATTGCGATGGAAGGCTACTGCCTGTCGAATAT
>NZ_MOMC01000135.1 GCF_001983105.1 Pseudofrankia asymbiotica
GTTCGTCCTGCCCGACGGACACCCCCACCCACAACCGACCCACCAGCCACAGCAGACCGAAACCTGACGACAACCGACGGAACGTCCTCTGAGAGCCTGTCCTGAATCTTGATGTTGTGGGCTGGCTGTGGCCCGTTCCGGATCTTCGCGGTGTGGTGGCGTGAACGGCTGGGACGGGCTGGTCACGGTCGGGACATGGGACGATCTCGCCGCTATCCTCGGATATGTCGGATGAGGAGTGGGCGTACGTGTCGCCGCTGTTGCCGCCGGCGCCGAAGGACGGCCGGCCCGAGAGTCATGACCGGCGCGACATCGTGGACGCGATCCTGTACGTGACCCACAACGGGATCGTGTGGCGGGCGCTGCCAGCGGACTTCCGCCCTGGAAGACGGTCTACGGCTTCTTCGACCGGTGGAAACGCAAAGGCGTCGTCATCCGGGTCCACGACGGGCTGCGCGACCAGCTGCGCCAGGCCGAGGGCCGCCGGCCGCAGCCGACCGCCGGGGTCATCGACTCCCAGTCCGTCAAGGGCGCCCAGACCGTCACCGGCACCTCCCGTGGCTACGACGCGGGCAAGAAGGTCAACGGCCGCAAGCGGTTCATCGTCGTCGACACCCTCGGCCCGCTGCTGGGAGTACTCGTGCTGCCCGCCGGCCGCCAGGACCGCGACGACGCCCGCCAACTCCTGCTCGACCACTACTTCACCACCCCGACGTGTCGGCACCTGTTCGCCGACGGCGGCTTCGGCGGCAGGTTCGTCACCTGGGCCACCGACATTCTCAAGACCACCGTCGAGGTCGTCCGCAAGAAAGACGGCCAGAAAGGCTTCACCGCCCTCCCGAAACGCTGGGTCGTCGAGCGCACCCTGGCCTGGCTCACCGCCCACCGCCGCCTCGCCCGCGACTACGAACGAGGCCCGGCAAGCTCAATGGCCTTCATCCGCTGGGCCATGATCCGCCGCCTGGTCCGCGGCAAGCCCGTCGAACGCTGGACGGTCCGCGAGCAGCCGAACACGGCGAGCTGATAGCCCCTCAAGATTCGGGACAGGCTCTAAAGGGCTACGTCACTAACCTCGATCAGAAGATCATGGACGGGGCCGCGCGGTCGCCGTCGCCGGCGAGTTCCTCGGCGAAACCCGTTCTCAACCCGAGCCATCCCCGCAGGTCACAGCCCCGTACCGAGAAAGTGCACCCACCCATGAGCAATGTCAGGGCGGGTGCATTAGTCAACACCATCGACATACTGAACGTCGAGCGTCCCTAACTCGTTTACTGTTGCCGACTTTGGCAGACGGTAACCGGGATTCCAGCGGACTCTGTCCTCCAGACTATATGAGGATCTGATCGTCAGAATTTCGGCATCCTTTGACAAGATGGTGMCCTCGTAGAGGGTAACCTTCCCGATGGCAGTCATAACGGTGAACGCAGGTTTAGACATCCCGCTTATGTAYCCGGAATCGGTGAGCTGTCGAGCCAGTTCGAGACCGCGCGCGACGGAGGTACGAAAATTGTCAGTCCCAACTATAGGCACAGCATGAAAGAGATAATGCGGGATAACTTTGAGAGATCTCAGTCTGTCATAGAGGTCGATCAAAGTTCCTATTTCATCATTGACTCCTTTAAGCAGTACGTTCTGACTATAAATTCGAGCACCGGTCCCATCTAATCTTTTGATGACGTTGATGGATTCAGGTTGCAGCTCGAATGGATGATTGATCTGGATTACCACTTCCAACAAGTACCGGTTTGAATAGTAGCGCAATATATCGTACGTATCATTATTGATCATAATTGGATTCTGGACGGGCAACCTCGTGCCAATTCGCACTATTTCTATGTTCGGTGYCGAATTGGCGACACTGAAGAGTAGTTCAGTAAGCAGCTTCGGTGCAATCAAGGGATCTCCACCGGTGATCAAGACCTCTTTAAGCTGATCATCGGCTCCTAGGTATTCTGCGATGTTCGTAATCTCGGATTTGTTGAGCGTATGCGGGCTGTAGAGGYCACGAACGCAGAATACGCATTCACTGGAGCAGGCACTGAGTAGATCGATGACCGCTACCCGACGGTACAAGCGCTCGACGGCGGCATGTGCGGTACCTAGCGCGTCGTAGTGTCGAGTACTCTGTGCGGCGCCGAGCTCTTGAGTGGGCATCCGGAAGTATTGATTGAAGATACCGAGGTATTCGGGAGAATTCTTTCCGTGTGCTACCTCTGCTCGAATGAGYAGCGATCGGATATACTGATGMACTCGCGGCTCCCGAGCAATTGCAATGAGGTTAAGCGAACCAGCCATGATCGACTCCTGTACGGCAGTGGTTGAAGAGGCTCGAGAGTGTGCGTATCAGTGGAAAGGGACGAAACGGGTCTCGGTGTCGATATCCATATCGAGCGTTTTGATCATCAGTGCTAATCTGCCCCACCGGCCGATGATCACTAATAGTTTCGAGGAGCTGCTGGTCGCCGAGTAGCTCGCGTGTGCCGGCGAGTGTGGTGGGCGCGAGCGACCCGGTGCTGACCAGCTCGGTGGTCATCCCAGTACGGCGAGCTCGGTTGAACTGAACTCGCGCCCGTGAGCTGCCCTTCGCCGGCCCATGAAGTCACGGGCGGCGGGGCTGGCGGAGTCAGCGGAAGGCGCGTCAGCGTCAGCCCTCCTGTCGGGCGAGGACGAAGGTCCGGTCCACCGTCTGGAACGACTCGTCGATGCGGGTGCCGTCCGGGGCGGATTCTCCTGCGTCGCGCGGGTTGAAGTTCACCAGTAGTGACCGTTTGACGCCGAAGACGGCGTCCTCGGCGACGTAGGGTCGTCGCTGCGGACGAGCATGGTGATCAGGGGTTCGAATCCGTGGGCGGTCAGCCAGAAGGGCAGGTGTTCGGGGCGCATCGGGGATCGGTTCGCGGCGCGCAGCAGGCCGCCTGAGGGTCCGTCGGTCGGGACCGGGTAGTACCGCGGAACGATCGACCGATAGGAGCTCCTTGACACGCCGGTCCTGCACCCCGTCGAACGTCTCCCGCACGCCGCCGGTGATGGAGGTCTCTGTGAGATCGATGGACATGGCGCCACCTCCCTGTCGCAGGAGGTCTCGGCGTCGCGCCAGCGGTGGYGCCCCGCCGAGACCAGCGATCGTTACGGCCGGAAGACCGGCGCACATTCCCGGCGCAGGCTGCGCGTCATCGCCTCCCTGAGGTTGAGTGGTCACGGGCCGTTTTGTCCATGACCCGACGGAGGGAATGTCGGTCCGGCGCAGGGCAACGATCGCGACGGTTCCGGTGAACACGTCTCCCGAGAATCAGGGGACGAGGTGTCGCGTGCCAGCCTGCGGTCGCCGTCCCGCCCCCACAACCTGGGCCGAATCAAAATCCCGTAGCCGCGAGGGGAAACTGCGAGCCTCTGACGTCAGCCGGCGTGCAGACGCCACCGGAGCCAGAGCACGCCGACGAGGCCAGGGCACCGCGATGGGCGCGGCCGTGACTCTCGACGGACAGCCACCGCCGACAGGAACTCGACCCGGACGCCCAGCTAACCGAATTCCCGGGCAAACTGCTGCCGGTGGATCGTCGAGGGCGGCCTGGGCGGCGAGGTCTCGCGCTAGCAGCGCGGCCACCTGGCAAGCAAACCATCATCGCCGCCGACCCTATCCCGGCCGAGCTCCGCACCGCCCTCACCGCCATCCACGAGGCGGGGTGAGGATCGCACTAAAGTTGAGCCAGATGAGGCTACCCCCTCTCTGCGAAGAGCCGTTTTAGCCAGCAAGAATCGGATGTCGCGTTCTGGAGCGAGCTAATGCCGGCGGGTCAGGACCCAGGGCGCCGGCAAAGTTGCTGGTTAGCAATTCAGGTTCGTGATCGTTTGTAGAGGGCGTTCGGGGTGGCGGGCGTGGTGGCGTAGGGCCTGGGCGATGTTGGTCGTGCCGGCCTGGCGCAGGATCGTGATCGCGAGGTTGCGGAGGCTGGCCATGACCCTTGGGGCGTGGCCGGTGCGGGTTTGGTGGCGGTCCTCGTCGTAAGTGACGTCGCGGACCCAGTGGAGCTGGTTTTCAACCGTCCAGTGGCCACGGGCGATCTCGGCGAGCAGGGCGGGGCTGGCCTGGTGGGTCGGCAGGCTGGTGACCGCGTGGATGGTCTCGGTCTGGGCCGGGCCGCCGGCGAGCGGCTGGCGGTGGCGGGTGATCTGGATGGCCTGGACGGCGTGGGGAAAGCCGATCCCGGCGCGGATCTCGGTGGCCTTCACGGTCCGGCGCTCGGCGCGGCCGTGGCCGCGGCTGGTCGTGCGGGCCGCGGTGCGGACCTGGGACCAGGGCAGGGCGGTGAGCTGGGCGGCCAGGGTCGGCTGGTTCCCCTTCACGATCAGGAAGTAGTGGGCGCCGTGTTCGACGAGCCAGGTCGCGGTGTCGTGCTGGGTGTGCGGTGCGTCGGCGGTGACGACCGCCCCGGCCAGGTCGACGGCGGCCAGCAGGGTTTTCAGGGCCGGGATCTCATTGGTCTTCGCGTCGACGGCGCGCTGCGCGAGCACCGCGCCGTGGCACTGGTCGAACGCGGCGAGCAGGTGTCGGCCCGCCGTGTCGCCGGCCCTCGAGCCGCGCAGGGTCTTCCCGTCGACCGCGATCCGCCGCCGCTCGCCCTCGCCCGGCGTGGTCACCGCGGCGGCCCAGGCGCCGAGGGCGGCATCGAGGGCGTCGGCGTCGAGCTGGGCGAAGACCCGGCGGAACGTCGACTCGTCCGGGACCCGGACGATACCGAGCCGGCCAGCCACCGCCTCACCCGCGTCCGCCGCCCATTCGGCGACCGCCGCGAACGACCGCGCCCCGGCGAGCACCGCGCACGTCGCCAACGTGAGCAGGACCGGCAGCCGATGCCGCCGCCCCCGACGTTTCCGCGGGTCGGCGACCCGCTCGAACACCGCCAGCAGATCCCGCGGCGATGCCGGGCCTCCGGAAGGCACGGCAGCAGCCAGCTGATCGAGAGCAGGGGCAGACGACGATAATGGTGCGGCGGGCATGGCACCTCGGGAACATCACGGATGGCGTAGGAACCTCCATGATCACTCAAGGGTCATGCCCGCCCTGTTCCGGGGCCCGGCCCACCCAGGAAAACCGCCACCCGGTAGACGACGAATGATCTCGGCACCGCCAACGAACCGCTACCAAGCAAATTTGCCGGGGCCCTGGGTCAGGACCAGACGACGAGTCGGCCGTCTGGCAGTAGGCCGACGAAGGAGCCGATCGTCACCCGCGGTATGTCGCCGTTGCATCTGGAGACCTCATGAATATTGCGAGAGTTGAACATGATTAGGTCACCAGGCTCCGGCGCGACGTTAGCCTGTCGCGCAGTACTTAGGGCGCGCCAGTCGTACCCGTACGTGTTCGGAATCCGGTGGTCTTCTAGGTCCGGTATCCACGGCCGATCGTAGATCTTGAGGACCCCACCGTAGGTCGCCATTGAGTAGTAGGCGTTCCATGATAGCTGTGCGGTCACCGTGCTGATGCTCCAGCCGGGCGCGTCCTGCGGTGCCCAATCCGCGTGCRGTAGCGCCTTTCCCAACTTGCGGATCAGTCCGGCGTAGTAGACGTGGCCGGTCGTGCTCTCGGCCGGATCCACACACGAACCCCAGGCCTCGCCGAGCAGGAACCTGACCCTTGGTAAGGGATCCTCGGCGTAGAGAAAAAGCCCGCGCCGGGCAGCATTCTGCGCCGGCGCCTCGCCGAAATACTTCGTGGGATGGTCTTTGTGCTCGTACTGAGTGATACCTATCCGATACATCGGCGGATTCAGATCCTCGTAGGGCTGAAACCGGCTGCGATCGATTTCACGCAGGAACGACAACCGGYCCAATTCGGGGACGAACCGCGCCACCCGCACGGCAGCTATCTCGTTATGCAGCAGTGCGTCCAGCACGTCCTCGGAGAGTCGGTCAACCGTCAACACTCGCCATTGCATGATCCTACTCCGGCATCCTTATCCGTTCGAACATGAATGCGTCGACGACGGCCGTCCAATACCGAAAGTCGGCTACCGTGGCTTGGCTGTCGTCCCCGAGCGCACCGGCCAGGTCCTCGAAGGCCGCCCGCTCCGGTGCTGACGTCCGGGGCTCGGCGATCAAGGTGCGGAGCGTGGCAGCCAAGGTTGCAGTTTCTGAGTCGGACCGACTGACCAGCAGTCGCGCAGCAGCGGGTTCTGCTAGGCACAATGCCAGCGCAACTGCGAGTACCCGATACGGCGCGCGGGCATCGTCTTCGTCGAGGAATCCGGGCAGGTCGCTCTCGTGGATGCCGGAGCGAATCAGTCGATACAAATTGACGTACCTCTTCGCCGCTCTTGGCGTAGGAACTAGCTGGGCAGGCACCGGTAGGAAGTTCGTCTCGGCCAGTGTCAGCCGCAACCGTAGCGCCGGATTGCTGCGCTCTCGGGCCGGTTCGACGACGACGCCTACAGAGGGGCTGGATCGGGTACTGGCGTCGTCAGGGGTCGGCGCCACATCGTCTGCGGCCCGTTCAACCTGTTCGCCACCACCTGCGGAAACCCACCCGGCCCAACCCTCGATCTGCTCCGGCATCGTCGCCTCCGCCTCCGACGCCAGCAGTGACTCGACGAACATGCGTGCCCGCGAACCGAGTGGCTCGAGCTCGTAGGTCACCTGAAAGATCTTGTCGAGATAGGAAATGGCCGGCCGGTCCGACCCAGTAGCGTCGACGAAGAGCCGTGGCTCGAAGCTTTTTATGCAGTTTATCAGCCATGCCGCGTCGACCGCTACGAAGATGATGAAGATCTCGAACGTCATGAGCTTGTTCAACGCAGTCAGCACCGCAAGAACGCGATGGGGCGCGCACCGGTCGAGATCGTCGATAAACAAGACAATGCGTTCGGGCGGCCGGAGCCGGTCGTCAGTTTCCGCCCCCAAGAACTCGGCCGCCGCGCGAATATCACGCTGCAGTTTGAGTAGGTCGCGGTAGGCCATGCCCGCCGTTCCTTGCGGCGAACTATAATCCCCAGAATCGCTGCGCTCCTTAATGAATCCATCCAGCCGCATCAAAGCATCGACGGATTCCAGCTTGCGGCGGGTGGCGGTGATCTGAGACTCGGTCCTCGCCTCCTGCTCTACCAACTGGGCGCGTAGCCACTCGACCAGTCGGGTCCCGCGAGCACTGYCGTTGCGCACATACCGCATGACGGTGTAGCCAATCGCCGCAAAGGACGCCAGTGAGAAACCGATCCACGCAGCAGTTTGCTTGAGTAGGGCAAGCGTGGCTATCACGACAACGCCCATCACCGTGACGAGGATAACGCGTCGTGCCTTTTCCCGCACCGTTTCAGGCCAGATAGCGCGGACCGCGCGGAGCCGATCGGAGAAGCGCGACGTGCCCGCGTTGTCGGAGTCCTCCGACAACGCGGCAATGCCGTCTTCCAGGTTCGTCAGTCGGGCCTGCTGTTTCTCTAGCTGGACCAGCAGCTCAGCACGATCTGCACCGGGATTGATCGTGCGCGGTACCAGGGTCCCTGCCGTGCCGAGATCGCTGAAGAGCTGGTGCAGCAAGCTGGCCCAGAGGTCATCCCCATCGTAGTGCCAAGCGTTGAAGCGGACCTGGTGCACGCCGCGGATCAGCTCATTAGCGTCTTGGCGGCCGCGCTGGCACAGCTCATTGATGCGGTGCTCGATCTGCAGCATGAGGCTCGACTTGCCAGAGCCCCATGGACCGTTGAGCGCCACGGCGAGCGGCGCCTGAGTCCGCCGCGCGGCAGACAGCAAGGCGAACATCTCGGTGACGCCGCCGRGGTCGAGTGCATCAGTTTCCGCCGGGTTGTCACTGGAGAGGCGGGTGAAGCGGCGGCCGCGACCGCGAAAGGTAGAATCGTCGACCTTCCAACGAAGAATTTGGCCATTTTGGGTGCCGATGAATAACGTGTCGCCCGCCTCTGCGAATGTCAGCGCGCCGACGCGTCCCGGCTCGACGCCGATCACGGCCTCGGTACTCCACCTGTCGAGGTTCCACAGCCTGGTCGTGCCGTCCAGCGATCCTGTAGCGAGCAAGCCGCGCTCGGCCGAGATCGCCATACTGCGGATTGACGCTGAGTGGCCACGCCTGATCGAGAGCAGGCCGAGGTCGTTGAGATCCCAGACCCGGAACGACCCAGCCTCCTCTCCACCCGTCACGAGGATGTCGCCCTCCGCCCGGACGGCGCTGCAGAGCATCCGGCCGGTGGGATCGGTTAGAACGCCGATGAGTTCGCCGCTATTCGTGTCCCAGACTCGTGCTGTGCCGTCCTCGCCACCGAGTGTGATAACCTTCGAGCCTTCGGCTGAGAAGACGATCGAGCGGATCCACGCGGTATGCCCCCCGAGCGTAGCCGCGCGTTCGCCGTCGGGCCGCCACAGGATCGCCATGCCATCCTCACCGCCGGTGGCAAGCCATCGCCCGTCTGAGGAAGCCGCGCTGGCCACCACCCGCCCTGTGTGACCAACGAGGACTTCGACAATCTGCTGCCGCGCGGCGTCGATGATCAGAGAACTGTCCTGCTGGCAACCAGCCAGCAGGTAGGACCCGCCGGGCATGGCCGTCAACGTCCGGACTGCGCCGTGCCCGCTTGCGATGTGGCCCGCAGCTTCTCCGGATGCGGCATCCCACAACCGGATGAATGCATCGCCGCCGCCGCTGACCAAGGTCCCGCTGCTGGCGATGACCGTGAGAGCTGCGAGCGAATGCGGATGGCTCGCGAATTCAACGAGCTGCGCTCGGGGGGTGGCTGCCATGGACCAAGTGTGCAACGACCGTACGCGTGGTGAAGCAGCCTCACCGAACTGGATCTTCCGAATCGCGCGGAGGGTGGGCAGCCGGAACGACATCCATCACGACGACCGGAGTTCGGCTGCCGTTTACCACCGACGAGATCAACACTGCCTGGGCGGTGGCCAGCCACGACCGGGTCAACCGGCTCTGCACCCGGYAGTGTCTCTTGTCCGTGCGTGCCCGCAAGGGCGGCCTGAACCGGCGTCTCACGGTGATCGCCCGGTACGGGACCGCGCACGGCTCAGGTCTGGGCAAGCTCCGCAGTCATGGAGCAGGCCTTCGCATTGCTGCACTGACTCCTCCGACTACGCATCCGTTGGGAGATTCGCGAGGACATTCTCGAAGCGTTCCTCAATTCGTCTGTGCCCTAATCTGCGGGGGCAGCCTACATACGCCGAGAGATTGGAGATCTTAGAGCATGTCTCATGTGGCCTGGATGGATCTTGGTCCATGATCTGAGGGGTGGACGACCGCCAACCGGTCGGATAGTTATCCGTCTCTGTCGACGAGCCAGAGGTGTATGGCGCCGTCGGAGCCGGCGGTCGCGAGTAGCGCCCCGTTCCTTGAGAAGGCGACTGATTCGATGCGGTTGTTCTTTTGGGCGATGGGGGTTCCGACAGCGACGGGCGCCGCTGGATGGTTAATGTTCCAGAAGCGAACCGTGCCGTCGGCGCTACCGACGGCAAGAGTCGATCCGTCGGGCGAGATGGCGCTACACCAGACTGCGTCCTGTGGCCCCATCAATGGCGTACCGAGCTGTTTCGGCGCGGCCCGGTCGGCGAGATCCCAGAGGCGGACTGTCTTGTCGGCGCTGCCGGTTATGAGCGTACGGCTGTCCGGCGCGAACGCGACAGTCCAGACGACGTTGCTGTGGGCGAGTAGAGGCTTRCCAAGTGGCTTCGGGTTTTCGGGATCGGTGAGATCCCACAGGTGAACCGAGTGGTCCATACCGCCACTTGCCAATGTCTTTCCGTCCGGTGAGAACGCTAGTGAGGTGACGTCGCCGGTGTTGCCGGTGAGGCTTTCCATTGTCGCTGCGGCGGTGGGATCTCTGAGGTCACGCAGGTCCACGGTCTTGTTCTGCCCGCCGGTGGCGAGAAGTGGGACGGTGGGTGAGAACGCGACGGCGCGTAGCCCGCCGGCGCTCGGGAGTGGCTGGCCCAGCGGCTCGGGTTTCGTGAGGTTGCGGATGTCCCAGAGCTGGAGGGTGGAGTCGAGGCTTACAGCGGCGAGGATCATGCCGCTCGGCGAGACGGCGACAGTGCGCACCGCGTCCTTGTCCGTGGCCAGCACCCCCGGCCGCGCCTGTGGGTGGGCAGGATCGGTGATGTCCCATAGCCGAACGGTGTGGTCGAGACCGCCGCTGGCCAGCATCTGGCCATTTTCGGAGAAGGCGACCGACAGAATAGCGTTACGGTGACCCGCCAGCGGCGGCCCAGCCAGCTGTAGAGCGTGGCTCGCAAGCAGCGCCGCCGTCGTCTTCGAGCTCGCCGTAGTCCGGTGCGTCAGGAAGAAGCCGGCGAGGAGCGCGGCGACGACGAGGACACCGACGGCGGCGGACCGATGCGCCGGCGCCCGGCGTGGCGGGAGCGCACGGGTCCGTGGCAGCGCGTCGGCGCCACGCTTGTTGATCTCGGCCGTTGTGACGGCCGCGGCTCTGGCCGAGTGCAGTGCCTCGGTCACCAGGTCGTGGAGCTCGGATGCTGTCGGCCGTAGCTGTGGATCTTTCCGCATAGCGCGCGCCACGACGGGTCGCAGTGCGATGGGAAGCCCGGACAGGTCCGGCTTCTGGTACAAGATCCGCGGTATGAGCTTGGGGAGCGGTCCTGGTCCGAATGGGAAGCGTCCGGTCGCCGCGTAAATGAGGACCGCGCCCCAGGCGTGAATGTCGGCGAAGGAGGTGAGTGGCTGTTCGCTGATCTGCTCCGGAGCCATGAAGATCGGGGTACCTCGCGCTGCGGGCGTCGAGGTCGCGTCGAGGGCACGCGCGATACCGAAGTCGATCACCAACGGCCCAGACGGCGACAGCATGATGTTGCCGGGCTTGAGAGGACGTTCCGTCGGTTGTCGTCAGGTTTCGGTCTGCTGTGGCT
The DNA here is from genome assembly GCF_001983105.1 of Pseudofrankia asymbiotica. Lineage (GTDB taxonomy): Bacteria > Actinomycetota > Actinomycetes > Frankiales > Frankiaceae > Pseudofrankia > Pseudofrankia asymbiotica. Next base: position 10,876 of record NZ_MOMC01000135.1, read on the forward strand.
GGTGGGTCGGTTGTGGGTGGGGGTGTCCGTCGGGCAGGACGAACAGGCCGGGTTCGGGCTCGGTGAGGATGTGGTGGCTGACGAGGCGCTTGAGCTTGTGGCGGGTGCTTTCGATGTGGCGGGGSTGGGTGCTGGTGCCCAGGGCCTGGCAGACGTCCTTGGCGTGTAGCCCGCCGGGGGTGGTATCGAACAGGGCGAGGATCTTCCGGTAGGCGTCTGGCGGTGGCGGGGCCGGGTCGGGAGTCCCGGTCAGTTCGAGCACGGTTTCGCGGGTGATCTGGAGCCGTTCGAGGGCGTGTTCGGCGGCGGTGAGCTGCCCGTCCAGCCGGCTGATCTCGGCGCGCAGCCGGGTGGCCTCGGCGCGGACCGCCGTCTCGCGTTCGCTGATCGCCGCGAGCAGGTCACG
>NZ_MOMC01000136.1 GCF_001983105.1 Pseudofrankia asymbiotica
CTTTTCAGGTCACGACGCGCCAGCGTCCCACGCCCGGCACACAAAGCCACACCAGGCCAACATCACGCACAGTCACCAAACCGAATGCGGGACCCACGCCCACCCCGGTTAACTTCGAAGACCCGGTAATGGCGGAGCGGGTATGTCGTTGTCATGGTCTTGGCGCGGGGTAGTTTGGGGGCGGTGAGTCACTATGGCAGACCATGGGCGGCCTGACCAGCGGTTGATGAGAAATCCCGTACTCCACGGTGATTCCGGCGTCTCGGTCCGTGTGCGGCTGGCTGATCGTTTCTCTGGGTAACGATGCTCGCTCTGAGTAGCGGAAATCGCGGATGGTCCGTCGTCGGACTAGTACTTCCTGACGTTGACGCCCGGCTGCGGCGGTGGTAGCCGCGCGCGTGTTTCCCTTGAGGGACAAGGGGTTTCGACCCTTGGCGTTGATCCTCTACAGGGATGTGTGGGAACTGCTTGTGAGTGGGCTGTGAGGCGTGCAATGCTTTGCGGCGCACTGCTCGGGCAGCTTCGGTCGCCCGGGTAGGCCGTCGTTCTCCCGTCTGTCGTCCTGGGTTCATCTCGGGCGGTGGYGGGGGTTCTTGCTGTGCACGACGCTGTGCCGGCCGCTCGCTGTCATTTCTCCGCACTCTTTAGCTGTTCTGTGCTGCCCGCATGTCACTGRCTGTTCGCAGGCTGGTAACAGGGCAGGTCACCGGCGTCGTCGCCGGTTTTCACCACCTGCCGGTGGCAGGTGGTGCCGTACCCGGATATCCCGTGGCCGGTGCGGCCAGGCCTTGCGCGCTCTGTGCTTTGCCGCGCGCGTTTCGACGGGCCTGCCGTGCCTGCCCTTGTCCCTGCCCCGGTGTTCCTCGACGGGGTTGCGGTGATCGTCCGGGTCGGTGTTTAGCCGTCGGGTTTGCTGTGCGCCCCGGGGGTCGTGTTCTGCGTGGCTCGTGCCTGTTCCTGCGCACCTGTTCGGAGCTGTGATGACCGGCCGGCACCAATCCCCGCGTCGTTCTTCGTCGTCGCGCCGTCCTCTGTCGTTTGGCCGTCGGATGTGGCGGCGGCGCGGGTGGACGCGCCGAGTCGCTCTGCTGCTGGTGCCGGTGCTGGTCATGACCATGGTCGCGCTGGTCGTGATCGACCGGGTGACGCAGCCGGACCTGGTGCCGATCGCGGATCAGAACCCGTTCCTCAAGGGCGACGTGAAGCTGCCCGAGTCGACGAACGGCAGCGCCGACGGGAAGGGACATCTGGTCCCGACGAGCGTGACGCAACGCCTTGCGAAGGCCGATGTGGGCGAGCTCCGTGACCAGGTGCCGGACCTGCCGGGGACGGTGCCGACGACCGGGGTGACGCCCAAGGTGCTGGCAGCCAAGCCGTTCGTGCCGCAGGCGCCGTCGTCCGCGCAGACGGCCGCGGTCGCGTCGGAGCCGCGTACGGCGAAGCTCGGTGAGACCCAGACGGTGGTCGTCGAGCGGCCGACGGTGGGCGGGGAGCTGAAGCCGCAGGCCGGTCGGGTGGAGGTGATGGGGAAACGCGACGCGTCGACGCAGGTCTTCCATAACCCCGATGGCACCTACACGACCGAGGTGACCGAGGGCGCGGAGCGGTTCAAGGACGCCAAGGGCAACTGGGTCGACATCGACACGTCGCTGGTGGCGGGGGACCGGGGCCGGCTGCGTGCCCGGTCGACAGAGATGACGACCGAAGTGGCGGCCCGCGCGGACGACGGCCAGATCGGCAAGGTCGATCTTGGTGGGGGTGTGTCGTTCGGGTTCGGGATCGAGGGAGCGCAGCCGGTTGCGGCGAAGGTCGACGGGGCGAAGGCGACCTATGCCGACATGGGCCGGGACGCCGATCTGGAGTTGTGGCCGACGGCGAGCGGGTTGAAGGAGGCCCTGGTTCTGAAGTCGGCGCAGGCGCCGGCGAGCTGGGTGTATCCGCTGGCGCTGCAGGGCCTGACCGCGCGGATCGTGGATGGCCGGGTGGATCTGGTGGACAAGGCCGGGACGGTGCGGGGGGTGATCCCGCCGGGCTTCATGGAGGATTCCGGGCCCGCTTCCGGTGTGGGGCTTCCGGCGAGTTCGGGTGGAGTCACCTACAGCCTCCTCACGACTGGCGGCGGCCAGCCGGCGTTGCGGATGGATTTGGACGCGAAGTGGCTGGCGGCGCCGGAGCGGGTGTTCCCGGTGAAGGTCGACCCGTTCTTCACGTTGCCGACGGAGGTGGATGACACCTATGTGTCGTCGGCGAACCCGTCGGCGGTCTATGCCTCATCGGACGTCATCAGGGCTGGCTTCTTCAATGGCGACCGGGTGCGCGGCTACCTGAACTTCCCGGGGAACAGCGCGCTGACGAACGCGACGGTCGTCGCCGCGCACGTGGCGCTGGTGAACACGCACTCGGCGAGTGGATGCGATCCGCGACCGGTGAGCCTCAACCGGGTGACGATCCCGTGGACAGGCTGGAACATGACCTGGCCGGGGGCGCCGATCGGTGAGCAGGTCGCGCAGGCGAACTTCGCGCATGACGGTTCGCCGGGGATGTGTGGTGCGGCGCAGGAGTTCATCGGTGACGGTGACCAGCGGCTGATCGGCCTGGTCAACAAGTGGACGCATGACGCGACGGCGAATTTCGGTTTGGCAATCACGACGTCTGACTCGGATGTGAGCTGGCTTAAGGAGTTCGCCTCGAGCCAGTATTCGAACAGTAACTGGCGGCCGCGTCTGGAGATCCAGTGGACGCCGTACGGGGCGGACTACGACTACCCGTCGGGAACGGCGGGCTGGTCGGCGGTGCCGACCACGTCCAGCCCTGGGCAGATCGTGGTGCGGTTGACGAACACCGGTCAGGTAGCCTGGCCGGCAAACGGCAACTTCAAGCTTTCGTACCACATCTATGACGCGTTCGGTCTGACGGAGCTCGTTCACCAAGGTCTGCAGACGGACATTCCAGTGAATGTGGCGCCGGACCAGTCGACGGACGTGACGGCGGCGGTCGACTTCGACGGTCTGCCCGCCGGGACCTACCAGGTTCGCTGGGACATGGAGGAGGTCGGGGTCTCCTGGTTCTCGGGCCAGGGCGTACCCGCGGCCGGCACATGGGTCGATCTGGGCGGCACGGCGAACTACCCGCCGGCCATTGCCGGGGTCTCGCCGGCGTCGGGTACGGCGGTGCCGACGCTGCAGCCGGAGCTGGTCGTGTCGGCGGTGGACCCGGACGACGGCCCGGACCCGTTGTCCTACCAGTTCGAGCTGTGCACCGGAGCGGACGCGGATTCCGGTGACTGCTGGTCGTCGGGCTGGCAGCAATCGAACACCTGGTCTCCGCCACCAGGGGCGCTGGGCTGGGGGCAGGCGTACTACTGGCGCGCGCAGGTCAGCGATGGTGAGTACGAGAGTTTCTGGACCTCACCGATCGCGCTGACGCCGGCGAATGTCCCGTCGGCGGCTGGGTCCGACTTTGGCTGGAACCCGTATGTGCCCGCGGTGGCACAGGTCCATCCGATGACGCAGAACTACACGTCGTCGGTGACGGATGCCGTGGTCCAAGGCGCGGGCCCGTTGTTGAACGTGACGCGGACGTACAACAGCGCGGATACGGCGGACGGGTTGTTCGGTGTGGGATGGACATCCGGACTTGACGTGTCGGCAGCCCCGGTTGCCGCCGGCTCGGGCGACTTCCAGGTGCGCTATGCGGACGGCCGAATAGCCAAGTTCGGACGCAACGGCGACGGGTCGTATGAGTCGCCACGTGGTTACTACTCGTTCCTGCAGGCGTCCAAGCCGCGGGTGGCGTCGTTCACCGGCGCGAACTCGTCGAACTCGCTCGGGACGACGGACACGGGGGAGGACTGGCAGGTCCTCGACGGCGTGTGGGGGATCTCGGACAACGCGGCCTACCTGGATACGGCGGGTGGCTGGTTTCGCAGTGTCGCGGTGATTCCCGCGCCGTCCGACGGCACGATCGGTTTCCGGGCGCCGGTGTTGCAGGACCGGATCGGGATCGCGTTCCGGGTCCAGGACATCGACAACATGTGGCTGATGTACATCAACCCGTCCACCAACGCGCTCGTGGTGGCGAAACGGGTCGGTGGCTTCGAGACCACGGTCCTGACCGCGCCCAACGCCTGCTGCTCGACCGACGACACCTACGGCGTCCGGATGGCCGGCGGTCAGCTGTCGGTTCTGCGCAACGGCCGCGTCGTCGCGACCGCCACCGACAGCCAGTTCTCAACCGCGACCAAAGCCGGCCTGTACGCGCTGGGCACCGGCTCCGGGCGGATCGACTCGCTGGCGATCACCGCGGACCAGCACCGGGACAGCTACACCAACGCGAACTCCGCGGCCGGGCTCGGCGCGACCGACGACGGCGAGGCATGGGCCGATCTTGCGGGCACCTGGGGAACCGCGGGCAACGCTGCCTATCTGGCGACCGCCGACGGCGGGCACAACCTGACCACCGTCGGCGCCGCCGCGGACGGCACGATCACCTTCACCGAACCGGTGGCGCAAGCCGGCACGGGCGTTGCGTTCCGGGTCGCCGACGCGGACAACTACTGGCGGCTGGTGGCGGTCCCCGCCTCGAACAGCTGGCAGCTGATCAAGCGGGTCGGCGGAACCGACACCACGGTGGCGACCGCCGCCGGGACCTGCTGCACCGCGTCGGACACGCTGACGATCGTCACCTCCGGAACGTCGATCAAGGTGCAGCGCAACGGCAGCCAGATCCTGTCCGTCACCGACTCGGCGGTGATCTACGGCAGCCGTGCCGGGCCGTACGCCGGCGCCGCCGGCGCCGGGCGGATCGACAACTTCACGACCACCGCCGCGACCGAGCTGACGGAGAAGGGCGGCCAGTCCTACACCTTCCGCTCCGACGGCCGACTGGTCACGACCACCGACACGGCGGGCAACCGGGTCCAGCTGACCTACAACGCCAACTCACAGCTGACCTCGGCCGCCAACACCACCACCAGCCGGTCGCTGGCGTTCACCTGGACCGGCGACGGCCGGCACGTCGCCACCGTCACCACCCCGAACGTGGCGGCGCACTCCGGGCCGCTGACCTGGACATACACCTACGACGGCGACACGTTGGCCACCGTCACCGGCCCGCAGAGCCCAGACCCGACGCAGTATGACTACGACGACGACCGTCTGACCGAGATCACCCTGCCACGCGGGAACCGCGTCGCGAAGATCGGCTACAACGACGACGGGACGGTCTCCTGGATCGAGGACGGCCTGGACCACCGCACCACCTACGAGGAGATCCAGACCAGCCCGACGATCGTCGTGCGCACCACCAGCCCGGCCGGCGACACCGAGGACTGGGAGTACTCCTCCTGGGGCCAGCTGATCTCCCGCACCGACGACGCCGGGAAGCGCACGTTCGATTACAACGACTACGGCTTCCTGTCCCAGATCGTCGACGAGAACGGCAACTGGGTCTGGCTGGAGACCAACGAGCACGGCGACGTGCTCGGCCGGTTCACCGCCCGCACCGGCGACTGGGTCGTCGGCGAGTACTACGACTACTACACCGGCCCGCCGGGCGACCCGCGCAACGACCTGCTCGTCGCCTACCGCGACGGCCGGTCGGGGTCAGCCGAGGACGACACCTTCCAGACCAGCTACACCTACGACCCGCTGGGTCACCTGGTCGCGACCACCGGCCCCGGCACGGACGAGTTCCCCGCCGGCCGCACGACCGCCGTGACCTACACGGCGGGCACGGAGGCAGCGGTCGGCGGCGGGACGGTGCCCGCCGGCCTGCTGGCCACCTCCACCGACGCCCGCGACAAGACGACCAGCTACAGCTACGACGCCAAGGGCGACCTGCGCCATGACCTCGACCCGGCAGGCCTGGCGCATGACTACACCTATGACGAGCTCGGCCGGCGGCTGACCTCAAGGGAGATCTCGGACAGCTTCCCGTCCGGGCTGACCACGACCTTCACCTACTCGAAGCTCTCAGCCGTCGCCTCGGTCACCGAACCGGGCATCGCCAACCCGATCACGAGCACGACCCATACTCGGGTCACGACCAACAGCTACGACGACAACGGCAACCTCACCCAGGTCGTCGTCTCCGACGCCACCGGCGGCGACACCGCCCGGACGACCACCTACGAGTACGACGGCGACGACCGGCAGACGTCCACGACCGCCGCCGAGGGCAGCCCGGTCGCCGCGACCAGTTCGGTGATCTACGACGACAACGGCAACGTCGCGACGTCGACCGACCCGAATGGCACCGTCACCGAGTACGACTACACGCCGCGTAACCAGCTCGCGACCACAACGGTCAARGACTTCGTCGACGACCCGGTCGCCGACTCCGACCCGCGCGACCTGCTGCTGGAATCACGGGCCTATGACCCGGCGGGCCGGCTCGCCTCGACTACCGACGCGCTCGGCCGTACGACGAGCTACACCTACTTCGCCGACGACCGGCTCCACCAGACCATCCGCGACGGCTACCACGTCCCGGACTTCACCGTCGGCGAACTGTCGAACACCGAGACCCGGGACATCGTCCTCGACGAGCACTCCTACGACGGCGCCGGCAACGAGACCACCACGACCACCGGCGGTGGGACGCGCACCGTCACCGCCGGCTACGACCAGGCGAACCTCAACACCTCGATCGCCGTCGACCCCGAAGGCCTCAACCGCTGGACCGCCTTCGACCACGACGCCGCCGGCAACGTCACCGCCCAGACATCGGGCGCCGACGGAACCGCCGACACCGTGCGCACCGAGTTCGGCTACGACAACGCCTCCCGCCTGACCTCCTCGACGGTACTCGGGGACGGCGCGGCGACGTTCGTCACCACCTACCGCCGTGACCAGCGCGGCCTGCCGACCGGACTCGTCGATCCCCGCGGCTACGTCTCAGGCGGCTCGCCGAACCCGGCGTTCACCACCAGCTTCACCGTCGACCAGGCCGGCCGGCTCGCCCAGACCACCTTCCCCTCGGTGCAGGTAGAGGAGAACGGCGCCGCCGCCACAAGCCACCAGCCATCCGCGAAGGTCGGCTACAACACGTTCGGCGAGGTCACCCAGACCCGCGACGCCCGCAACCTCGTCACCACCACCGCCTACGACGCGCTCGGCCAGACCACCCACGTCACCCACCCGTCGTACACCCCACCCGGCGGTTCCGCGGCCACGCCGTCGGAGGCGTGGACCTACGACGACAATGGCAACGTCCTGACACACACGGACACCCGCGGGCAGACAACGACCACCGCCTACGACAAGCTCGACCGCCCGGTCGCGGTCACCGACCCGCAGGTCACCGGGCAGGCCGACCCGGGTGTCACCCGGATGATCTACGACGACGCCGGCAACCTGCTCGACACCGTCGACCAGGACGGCGCGTGGACGATCTACGCCTACGACGACCTCGACCGCCTCTGGGCCTCCTCGCCCACCGAACGCGACCCACTACAGGCCTTCACCACCTACATCGACCACAACGACGCCGGCCAGGTCACCCGGATCCTTCGCCCGTCGAACTTCTCCACCGGCGCCTCGGCCACCGCTGACTACAACGGTGCCGGCGACCTCGTCGAGACCCACGACGAAGCCGACAAGACCACCACCTACGGCTACGACTTCGCCGGCCGGCTCGTCTCGACGACCGACCCGCTGGGCCGCTCGACCCGCTCCACCTACGACCGGGCCGGCCGGCTGACCGGCACCGCCCAGTACTCCGACACCGACACCGAGCTACGMGATGTCAGCCTCGGCTACGACGCGGCCGGCAACCTTATCTCCCAGACCGACCCGAACGGCCACACCACCAGCTCCACCTACGACGCGCTCGACCAGCAGCGCACCATCACCATCCCCGTCTCCTCCGGGACGACGATCACGTCCTCGGCGGGCTACGACGCGGCGGGCAACCTGACCCGGCTGACCGACGGCCGTAACAACGCCACCGTCTACACGTTCAACAGCCTGGGCCTGCCCGAGAAGACGATCGAGCCGTCGACGACGGCCTACCCGAATCTGGCCGACCGGACCTGGCAGACCAGCTACGACGCCGGCGGCCTGCCCGTCACCCTGGCCGAGCCTGGCGGCGTCACCCGCAGCCGTACCTACGACCAGCTCGGCCGCCTGACCCTCGAGACCGGCTCCGGCGGCGGCGCCACCGCAGCGGCCCGTGCCCTCGACTACGACCTGACCAGCAACGTCACCCAGATCAACACCCCGTCCGGCATCCAGGAGTTCGGCTACAACGACCGCGGCCTGGTCGCCGACGCCTGGGGCGACGGCGGCACCTCCTCCTTCGTCTACGACGAGGACGGCCGGATGCTGCAGCGCGCCGACCCCGGCACCTGGTCGGACTACTACTACGACGCCCGAAGCCGACTCACCGCTGTCGGCGCCGCAGCCACCGGCGGCACCCGCGTCTACGACTACGACGACGCCGGCCAGCTCACCTCCATCGACTACGACGGCGGCACCGGCGCCGTGCAGACCTACGGCTACGACCAGCTCGGCCGACTCACCGACGACACCCTGACCGGACCGTCTGGCACCCTGCGCGACCAGACCTACGACTACGACGACAACGACAACCTGACCTCCACCACCATCACCGGCGCCGGCGTCGCCGGCGCTGGCACCCAGACCTACGGCTACGACTGGGCCAACCGGCTCACCTCCTGGACGAACCCGTCCAACGCCACCACCACCTACGGCTGGGACGCCGCCGGCAACCGCACCGCGGTCAACGCCACAACAGCGACCTTCGACCAGCGCAACCGGCTGACCTCCGACGGCAGCGCCACCTACACAGCCCGCGGCACCCAGACCACCCGCACCGCCGGCGCCACCACCACGACCACGACGTTCGACGCCTTCGACCGGCTCACCACCCACACCGCCGGCCCGACCACCACCACCTACACCTACGACGGCCTCGACCGCATCGCCACCCGCAACACCACCGGCCAGTTCCTCTACAACGGCCTCGACAAAGAACCCGCCATCGACGGCAACTCCGCCTACGCCCGCGACCCCTCCGGTCTCCTCATCGGCGCCGGCACCGAAGACGGCGCCTGGGCCACCCTGCAGAACCTCCACGGCGACACCGTCGCCGCCTTCACCACCGACGGCACCGCCCTCACCGACAGCAAGAACTACGACCCCTTCGGCCAGCCCCTCACCACCGGAAACACCAACCTCCAGATCGGCTACCAGGGCAGCTGGACAGACCCCGACACCCACCTCGTCAACGCCGAAGCCCGCTGGTACAACCCCACCACCGGAACCTTCCTCAGCCGAGACGCCGCCGCTCTTCCCTGGACCGGCACCGCCGCAGACAACAAATTTTCCTACGCCGCGGCCAACCCATTCGCCTACAGCGACCCGACTGGTTACGGGCTACTGGGTGCCATTAAAAAATTGAACGCGGCGGCCGGAAATGYGATCATCGGCGCTGTTGTTGGATCTGTAGTCACCAGCGCGAATAACACGGCCAGCATAGCGAAAAGTGTATGGAATGCCCAAGCGGCCTATACTAATAACTCCATTAACGCTATTGGTAAGGTCGCCGATAAAGCAATATTGCTAGGCGAGCTCGGCGTCGGTGCGACCTACCTGGCCATAAATAGCGCCTTCGGCGGAGGGGCGCAGACCCAGACTCAGACTCAGCCCCAAACCCAGACACAACCCACAACAAGGATCTATGGCCCATCCCTTCCACCCTGCTCGAAGACGAAGACCTGCACTACGACCCCGCCYGGCAGTGGCGCAGGTCGTGGCCCTGCTGGTCCTGGTCCCGGATYGGGCGGTAGCTCAGGTCGCGGTGGCGGCTGCACGACCTGCAACCCGCCGGGCCCCAAGGTGGACCCCAACAAAAACATCCTCGATGACATCGTCGTCGACCCCAATCCCCACACCGGACCCGCCTACGACCCGGCCACTGACACCCCGATCACGGAGCTTCCCGGCAGGCTCTCGGTCGACCTCACACCGGGCGACCTCTGGGCCGGTCAGCGAACCGACTTCCCCACCTGCGAGGAGGTCACGCCGGGCCAGTGCATCAGCGACCTGCAGCCCCAAGCTTCCGATCAGCCAGGAACTAGCGCCCTCGAAACCGGCGGCGCTGGAGACGGGGGTGGTAGTACGCCTCCTCCTGCCCCACCTTCCGCAGGCGACGACGACCCAGATCGAGCACTTGAACATGTGCTGCGTGGCCTTGTCAATAAGGACGGCACCTTTGGAGGCTGGCACCTGCACCCTGAACAGTCGGGTGGGATCCCGGCCAACCGGTTCATCAACGGCGAGCTGGAGACCGGACCGAACGGTGTGGTCCGCGTAAAGGGCCAAGTCGGTGCAATCTTGGAGGATGGGCAACTGATCGTAAAGTCTGCCCGCGCCGGTCATACCTTCTTCCCCGAGAACTGGACTGCGGATGATATAGCAGAGGCCGGAAGATATCTTTTCGACGCCGGGACCTACAAACGTGGTGGGACAATGGTCCAGGGGGTGTATCGTGGCATCAAGATGACCGGATTCTTGGAGAAGGTGGYATCCGGCGTCTATGCTCCTTCAACGTTCTTCCCAGTCTTTGTTCCCTAGGAGGTGTCGTCGGTGGKCGACCACGGCTTCTGGTCGTTTCGGCTGGATGATGATGAATTGGTGACGCCTCTCGCTCCCGCCGGAGTTCCGGACAATCTTAGGCTCGCAATAGAAACACTGATAATTCCATTTGGACTGAGTTCTGATTTTGTTGAGGAATATCTCGTCGAGTGGCGTAAGATGGAGTTGAAGTACGGCTATGAATATTCGCTAGGAACATCAAGCGCACACGTGGTCAGGATGTCAAAAGATGCGATTGAAATAAAGGACATGTACGGACAGTTTGAAGACTGTGAAATCTCTGAGGCTGAGTTTGAGGATGTTCTGGAACGCCTGGTCGGCTACCTAGCCGACCTGCGGCGACGGGCCGGGTAGATGTAAGAGGACGTTCCGTCGGTTGTCGTCAGGTTTCGGTCTGCTGTGGCTGGTGGGTCGGTTGTGGGTGGGGGTGTCCGTCGGGCAGGACGAACAGGCCGGGTTCGGGCTCGGTGAGGATGTGGTGGCTGACGAGGCGCTTGAGCTTGTGGCGGGTGCTTTCGATGTGGCGGGGCTGGGTGC
>NZ_MOMC01000137.1 GCF_001983105.1 Pseudofrankia asymbiotica
TCTACGCCGCGATCGGCGTCACCGCCGACGGCGAACGCGACATCCTCGGCCTCTGGGCCGGCACCGGCGGCGAGGGCGCCAAACACTGGCAGCTCGTCCTGACCGACCTGAAGAACCGCGGCGTGCTCGACGTCCTGATCCTCGTCTGCGACGGACTGACCGGCCTCCCCGACGCCGTCGCCGCTGTCTGGCCCGACACCATCGTCCAGACCTGCATCGTGCACCTGCTACGCAACTCGTTCCGCTACGCGTCCAAGAAGGACTGGCCCGCGCTCGCGAAAGACCTCAAGCCCGTCTACACCGCCCCGACCGAGGCCGCCGCGCTCGACCGGTTCGCCGACTTCTCCGCGGTCTGGGAGAAGAAATACCCGGCGATCATCCGGCTCTGGGAGAACGCCTGGGCCGAGTTCGTCCCGTTCCTGCGCTTCGACGCCGAGATCCGGACCGTCATCGCCACGACCAACGCGATCGAGTCGCTGAACTCCCGGTTCCGCCGCTCCGTCAAGGCCCGCGGCCACTTCCCGAACGAGCAGGCCGCCCTCAAGCACCTCTACCTCACCGTCACCAGCCTCGACCCCACCGGCCGCGGCCGGGCAAAGTGGATGATCCGCTGGAAAGCCCCCCTCAACGCCTTCGACCTCGCGTTCGACGGCCGCCTCACCGCCGGCCGAAAGTAGCAGACAAACTACAACCCGTTACACCGTTAACTTGACAGCCCCCGTAATTTTCGGTAGGTACGCGGCGACGAGCGGGGCTGTCAAGTTAACGGCTCTGGCTCAAATTCGGTGGTGACTGAGTGTTAGCCGAGCAGGATGCGGTGGCGGAGTAGCGGGAAGCCAGCTCGGCCGTGCATCTGGCGCATGATCCGTTTGGTTTTGGTGTTGACGCCTTCGGTCCCGCCGTTGTGGTGGGGCAGGGTGAGTGCGGCGTTTGCGGTGTCGCGGTCGAGGTCGAGGCCGTGGGTGAAGGCGAGCAGATGGGGCAGGTCGGCGGCGCGGACCCTGGTGATCCACTCGGTGAGCCGGTCGGCGTTGCCGGTCGCGGGTTGAAGGAGTCCAGCGAAGGCGCGGACGAGACCGGCGAGTTCGGTCATTTCCGGGCAGGCGGCGGTGAGTTCGGCGAGCCGGTCGCGCTTGGAGTCGGTGAGCGTGTCCGGTCGGGTGAGTAGAAGCCGGGTGACGCGGCGAGGAGAGATCGCGGGCCGGTCGGCGTCGACGCGGCCCTGGTTGATGTAGCGGACGAACAGGTTGAAGCTGCCGGGATATCCCTGGTCCTTGATCTCGTGGAACAGGTGTAGCACGGGGACGGCGGGCTGTTCGGTGCGGCGGCGCTTGAGGTAGTCACGGTAGGGATCGACGAGGGTCGGTCGGTAGGCCGGCGCGCGGACGAGCCGTTCGGGTTCGCTGGCCCGCGCGTAGCGCTTGACGGTGTTCAGGCCCAGGTTGAGCCGCCGCGCGCAGTCGAGCAGTCCGACGCCCTGGCCGAGTAGGCCGTGGACCTGGTGCCAGCGTTCCCGGGTCGTCTGGGCGCGAGGTCCGTCGTTGGGAGGCGGCCCGGCCTTGGCCCAGCAGGCGCTGTGCGCCGCGATCTCCTTCAGTACGGCCTCGGCGAGGTTATGCCACAGATGCCAGCGGTCCATGACCTGGATCGCGCCGGGAACGGCTCTGCGCGCCGCCTCGGCGTAGGCGCCGGAGCCGTCCCGGCAGACGACCTCGACGCCGGGATGGGCGCGCAGCCAGGCCTCCAACGCCTCTGCGCCGCGCTCGGGCAGGACGTCGACCCGACGACGCGTCTGGGCGTCGATCAGGATCGTGGCGTAACGGCGCCGGCGGCGCAGCGCGAAGTCGTCGACGCCGAGGACCCGCGGCACTGCCAGTGGTGGGAGTGGCAGGCGCAGCAGGCAGCGCAGGGCGCTGTGCCGGGACAGCCGGATCGCCAGCGCGGACAGGACCCGAATGCCAGCCCGGCCGGCTAACTCGCGGACCACCGCCCCGATCTGGGCGGTGAGGCGAGGCGTGCGCCGCTGGTAGCGCTCAAGCACACCGGTCAACTGCTCGCGGAAGGTCTGACGGCAGCCGCGCGTCGGGCACAGCAGCCGGCGAACCCGCACGACCACCAGCACACGGCGGCCGTCGATCGCCACGTCCGCCAGTGTCCGCTCGCCATAGCTGTGCACCCGAGACGTCGCCATACCGCAGTCCGGACACGTCACCGGCCCGTCGGGCGTCCGCGCCCGCAGCCGAACGAGTTCGCCCTCGTCCGCCACCTCCTCGATCAACAGTGGCGACAAGCCCGAAAACGTCAGCTTCACCAGACGATCCGCACCACCCATGACACATCGTGACGACCCACCGGAAGCGGAGCACGGACCTCCAGGATCAACACGCCGCAGAGACCACAATCCGTCACCACCGAATTTGAGCCAGAGCCGTTGTTCTTACAGGCCCCCCCGACACTCCGAATGCAACAGACCAGGTCTGGCCCCCGGTAGAGCGGCCGGGGGCCAGACCTGCGCGCGAAGCGACGTGATGATGGGCGTTTCTTTGGGGATCGTGAGTGGTGGCTATGTCTCCCTTCGCCGTGCCGCTGATTCGATGTCGAGGGTCGGGGTGTTGGGCGGTGCCCGCTGCCCGGCTCTGCGTTGGAGCCGTCGGGCAGCCGGCGGTCCGGATCGGTGCGGGTGGGGACTGCACGCGGTCAGTGATGGTCGCGGCGACGCTGGTCTCGGCACGGGTGGCCGCCCCGGGCCGCCTGTCGGAACGTCGCTGTCCCATCCGGCCGAGATGATCGCGTCGAACTCGGCTTGGAGCAGGTCGGGGTCGGAGCAGATCAGGTCCGCCAGCTGCGTCTCGACCGGCTGGACCGGCGCCGCCCCCTGCAGGGTCGTCATCGGTCCCACCGCGGCTCAGGCGTGGATGGCCCGGCGGTCGTCGCTGGAGGTGTCGATAGCGATCTTCCGGGGCTTGGCTCTTTCGGCGACCGGGATCCGCAGGGTCAGCACGCCGGCGTGGTAGCTGGCGGTGATCTTCTCTGTGTCCAGGTTGTCGCCCAGGATCAACTGGCGGCTGAACACTCCGCGGGGCCGCTCGGCGACCAGGACCTCCCGCTCGCCCTTCAGCGCCGGACGTTCCGCCCGCACGGTCAGCACGTTGCGTTCGACGTCCAGGTCCACCGTGGCGGGGTCCACCCCTGGCAGATCGAACTCCGCCACGAACTCCTCGCCCTCACGCCAGGCGTCGATCGGCATCCCGGTCGGCCGGGCCACCGTGCCCAGGGTGCCGAGCACCTGCTGGCTGARCCGATCCAGCTCCCTGAACGGGTCGGTGCGCACCAACATCGGAACTCCACCTCCACGATCACGATCTTGTCGATCAGAGCGTTGGGCCATCTACTTATCTGTGTTCGCTGACCCAGATTTTTTATAGCACCGACGGCACATCTGAGGCAAGACCTCGGTCGGCCGTCCGGGCGGAATCCTCGGAGGCGCCCGTGAGACCGTCCGATGTGGTGGCTACGCGAAGGGGTCGGCCGCAGGCGCGGTTCGTTGAGGCCATGGGTGGGCAGGAGAGCCGGCGAGAGACATGATCGACGGGGTGAGGGGTTGGTCGCGGTGCGCGACAGGGGCTGGTCGGCCAGCGTGGAGCTCCCGTTCGACGCTCGTTCCGTGGGCGCCGCTCGGGAGGTGCTGCGGGGGCTGTTGCTGGCCTGGGGCCATGAGCATCAGATTGACGATGCCACGGTGGTGGTGTCGGAGCTGGTGACCAACGCCGTGCAGCACGCCGGTGAGCAGGGGCAACTGCGGCTGGAGCTTCGGGCCACCGGTGAGGTGCTGCGCCTGGAACTCGCCGACGGGTCGTCGGTGCGGCCGATGGCTCGGGAGATCGTCGATTCCGATGAGCGGGGCCGTGGGATGCACATCGTCGATGTGCTCACCGCCCGGTGGGGGGTCGAGACGCACGGCGACGGTAAACGCGTCTGGGTCGAACTCGACTAGCCCTCTGGGGCTGCCACGTGGACGGGGTCGTTCGGTGGCTGGGTTCGCCACGGGTCCGCGGTGGCTGGCCTGCGACGTCGCGTCCGCCACCGTTAACCGAAGGCGGGCACATCCCGACTGGTCGGATTGCCGTTGGTCTGCGCGTCAGGGGGTTTCGGCGGTCGACGGCTGGCTGTCGCGTATTCGCTGGTTGAGTTGCTGGGCTTCGGCGAGTTGGTCTTCGAGGATGACGATGCGGCAGGCGGCGTCGATGGGGGTGCCTTGGTCGACGAGTTCCCGGACGCGGGCGGCGAGACGCAGCTGGTAGCGGGAGTAGCGGCGGTGGCCGCCTTCTGAGCGCAGCGGTGTGATCAGGCGAGCTTCGCCGAGGGCCCGCAGGAAGGCGGGAGTGGTGCCGAGCATCGCCGCCGCGCGGCCCATGGTGTAGGCGGGGTAGTCGTCGTCGTCGAGACTGTCGGCCGGTCTGCGAGCGCTTTCAGGGGTCATCGCGCCTCTCGGGACACGTCGAGGGGCCCGGTGCCATACGGCACCGGGCCCCGAGGGTTCACCACCATCTACCAGCCAAGGCGCGCCGGCTTCTGGAACCCGCCTGCCCACCCGAGAGGGCGGGGGTGCGGGGATCGCATATGCGTGACCGGGAACCACCTTCCAATCCGGGGCCTGCGCGGCGTCCGAGCGAGAGCGCCCATCGCCCGGGCGATCCTGATGGTGCCTGCTCCCCTCTCCTCGTGGGTCACCTGTCTGGGTTCTGCCGAACTTGTTGCGGTGATGCTCGGCGGCCTGCCCTGGCCGCCGTCCTGCTCACGGCAGTTCCTGTCTGCCGCGACCATGGACTCTCTTGGCTACGAGATGAACTGTACCCAGGGTGGCGCCGGATGTCTACTACAGCTGGGACAGATTTTCGGGCTCCCAGCAGACAGCTACTCTCCAGTGGCTCTGGTAGCGAGTTTGGATCAGAAGATGATCTTGTTTGCGCCRTGAGGCGCTGTGGTTCGAGTGGAGGTGGGGGACCTTCGCCTGGTCTTCCATGACAGCCACTTTTGCCGGATCGATCCTGGATCGAACCTGGCGACGACAGGGATCGGGCTCACGGTGCAGGAAGGGCATCCCAGGGTCGACACCTGGGAATGCGCCCGGGCGTGGCTCAGTCCGGCGCCGCTCCGGGACCGACCGAGTACCGGCTCGGGACGACCAGGCCGGTCTCGTAGGCGTAGACGACCACCTGGGCGCGGCTGGACAGCGCGAGCTTGGTCATCGTCCGGTTGGGATGGGTCCTGACCGTCGAGGCACTGAGCACGAGACGTTCGGCGATCTCGGGATTCGACAGCCCGGTGGCGACCATCCGCACGACCTGGCGCTCGCGTGCGGTGAGCGTCGCCTCCGGAACATCGGCGGGGTCGACGCCGATGTCCCGATCAGCACGATGACATCCCGATCGGCACCCGACACCACCCACCGCTGGCGGTCCAGGTGACGGCGGTGAGGGTGGTGACGGTCAGGTCAGCCCCTTCTCGACGCGCTCGAGCACCACCTCGGCCGGCGGCGGCGGCACGAACTGGAGCACCACCTGGTCAGCGCCGGCTGCCCGCTGTTCGGCCACCCGTTCGGTGACGGCGCCCGCCGGGACGACCAGCGCGTCCACCAGCCGGTCGCTCGTCGTGTCCAGATCCGCCTGCTCGAGACCGAACCGCAGGAGGTTGCTGGTGTAGTTCGGCATGCCGAGGCACAGCTGCAGGTAACCGCGGGTCCGCTCCCGGTCGAGACCCACCATCTGGGTCGGCGCGAGCCAGCGGTCCGGCCCGAGCGCCGCCCGTACCGCCGCCGTGTGCGCCACCGGCGCGAAGTACGTGTGCGCGCCATCCGCCGCGGTCCCCGCCAGCTCCATCATCTTCGGGCCGAGCGCGCCGAGCACCCGGGTCGGCAGCCGGCGGTGGCCGCGGGCCGCGTCCATCGCGGCCAGGTACGCCCGCATCGTCGCCAGCGGCGGACCGAACGTGTGCCCGCGCGCCTCGACCAGCGCCCTGTGGCTGCCCCCGAGCCCGAGCACGAACCGCCCCGGGAACGCCTCCTCCAGCGTCGACGCGACCGCGACCATCGCCTCCGGGTCCCGGGCGTGGATCACCGCGACGCCGAGCGCGACGACCAGGTCGCTGGTCGCGGACAGATACAGCGCCGCCCGGACGAACGGGTCCACCCCGCTGTACTCCTGAAGCCAGATCGTCCCGACGCCGGCGCCCTCGATGCGGCGGGCGGCGGCGATCGCCTCGGCGGCGGGCAGCCGGTCGAGAAAGCCGGCCCACAGGCCGATCTCGCCGGCGCCGCTTGGGCTGGGCATAGTGCGTCTCCCTTGCAGCCGGAGCCTGCTAGCGTCGAATTCGGGGTCGAAATCGATATTAGGGCGGTGACTGTGGCCGAGCTTGAGATCGCCGACGAGTTCGCGATCCGGACCGTGCTCGCGCGGTACTGCCATCGCTGCGACGACGGTGACATCCCCGGGCTGCTGGAGCTGTTCACCGCCGACGCGGTCTACACCTACGGCCAGGCGGTGGCCGAGGGGACGGCCGGGCTCACCGAGTTCTTCGCGCCGATGCGGGACGCGCCGCATCGGCGGGGCAAGCACCTCACCGTCAACATCGTCGCCGAGCCGGCCGGCCCGGACGCCGCCACCGCGCTGTCCGACTTCGTCGTCCTGCGGATCGTGGACGGCCAACTGATGCCGGTCATGGCCGGCCGGTACGCCGACACGCTCGTCCGGTCGGGCGGCGCCTGGCGGATCAGCCGCCGGGACACCCTGCTCATGCGGGCGCCGGCCTGAGCACCCGCCGTTGTATTGATCGTGGGCGCGGATGTGTTGTAGATCGGCGGACGGCAGCGGGCGGCCGTCAGGTCGCCCGCTGCGCGGGGCGCTGGGTGCGGCGCGCCCGGATGGGCTCGTCGTCGGGATCCCGGGCCCCTAGCGCGTACGAGGCCAGCAGCGCGAGCTTCTCCGCGGCCGGCGAGCCGGCCGGGGCGTGCCAGAGCGCCAGGACCTGCCCCGAGGTGCCCGGGATCGGCAGCTTCTCCCGGTAGAGCTCAAGTGGGCCGGCCTCGGGGTGGTTCACCGTCATGGTCGAGCCTTCGCGCCGCACGACGTCGTGACGGGCCCAGAGCGTACGGAAGGTCTCGCTGACCAGGGACAGCTCGCCGACGATCTCGACGAACCGCGGGTCGTCGAGATCGCTGCCCACCGAGGTCCGGAACCCCGCGAGGATCCCCTTCGCCGCGGCCTCCCAGTCGGGGTAGAAGTCCCGTTCGGCGGGGTCGAGGAAGTAGTCGCGCATTCGGTTGTGACCGGGGACGAATCGTGGTGAGAGCACCGCCGCCATCGCGTTCGCGGCCAGGATGTCGAAATGCCGGCTCTCCACGAAGGCGGGGAAGGTGACGGCGTCCAGCAGCGCGCGGATGTTCTCCGGCACGGTCTCGCGCCGGGGCTCGCGGCCGCGCGGCCGGCGGGACTGGCCGCGCGCGAGGCCGAGCAGGTACTCCAACCCGGCCGCGTCGAGCCGCAGCACCCGTGCCAGGGACTCCAACACCTGCGTGGACGGACTACGGTCGCGTCCCTGTTCCAGACGCAGGTAGTAGTCGGCGCTGATCCCGGCGAGCATCGCGACTTCCTCGCGCCGCAGCCCAGGCACCCGGCGCGACCCGTGCTGGGGTATGCCGGCCTGCTCGGGAGTGACCAGTGCGCGCCGGGCGCGCAGGTACTCGCCGAGGGGGTTCGCTCCGTCGTTCACCCGTCGACCATAGGTCGCCCCGCGCCAGCGGTGGGTGGCCCTGGCACCCCCAGGAACGTCGGGGCACTCCCCCGCCCGCGCCGCCGCCCCCAGGCTCGAAGGGAGCAACCACGACGGAAGGAACGTGATGACTACCGATCTGGCATTGGTCACCGGTGGATCCGGGTATGTGGGCACCCAGCTGATCGCCGCGCTGCTGCGCGCCGGAACTCCCGTGCGCGCCACGGTCCGTTCCCTGGAGCGCTCCGATGAGCTGCGCGCGGCGGTGCGCCGCGGCGGCGCCGACGAGAGAGGCCTGGAGCTGGCCGCCACGGACCTTACCGCGGACGACGGATGGGACAACGCCGTCGCCGGCTGCGCGGCGATCTACCACGTCGCCAGCCCCCTGCCCTACGTCCAGCCGAAGGACCCGGACGACCTGATCGTGCCCGCCCGCGAGGGCGCACTGCGGGTGCTGCGGGCCGCGCGTGACGCCGGCGCCCGCCGCGTGGTGCTGACATCCTCGTTCGCCGCGGTCGGCTACACGCCCAAGCCGGGCGCCGAGTTCGCCRAGGACGACTGGACCGATCCCGACACGCCCGGCCTGGCGCCCTACCCACGGTCCAAGACGATCGCCGAGCGAGCCGCGTGGGACTTCATGGCACGCGAAGGCGGCGACACCGAGCTGGTCTCGATCAACCCGACGTTCATCCTCGGCCCGACCCTCATCTCGGACCTCCGGTCATCCACCCAGCTGATCAGGGCGATGGTCGACGGGACGATGACGATCGCTCCCCGCGCCCGGTTCGGCCTCGTCGACGTCCGCGACGTAGCCGACCTTCACATCCGCGCCATGGCCGCCCCGACGGCCGCGGGCAAGCGGTTCCTGGCCGTCGCCGACGGCCCGTCGATCAGCTACCTCGCGATCGCCCGGACCCTGCGCGAACATCTCGGCGCGCTGGGGGCGAACGCGCCCACCGAGGAGGCGCCCGGCGACGACCTGCCCCGGCCGATCATCCACAACGACCGCGCCCGCACCGAGCTCGGCTGGCAGCCACGCCCCGTCGAAACGACGATCCTGGACACCGCCGAGAGCCTGCGCGCCCTCGGCCTCCTGCCACAGACCGTCTAGAGATCCTTTTGATCGGGCTGGTCGCGGTGATGGCCGAGCTCGCTCTGGCCGTCTGACCAGCGCGGCAACCCGTATCCGCCACGCCACGCCTCGGTCGAATGCGACAGCGCCGTTGGCAGCGGCGTGGGTACCCGACCGGCGCATACGCGGCCTGGCCGGTCGCGCCAGCCGGCCGCCGGCTCCCGGGCGGACGCAACGCACTAGGCTGCCGCGAACTCGGGACAGGACGGGCACCGTGGATCGGCGGCCTGGCGGTCCGGTCGGGACGGCCTGGCGTAAGCCCGGCGGAGGGGGCGCGCGGCAGATGGCCGAGTACGGGCACGACGATCCCGTCGCGAGCGGCGGGTGGGCGGTGCCCGAGGGTGGGCCGGGACCAGCTCCGCGGGCCGGTGGCGAGCCGGCGGAGCTGCCGCCTGCCTGGGCGTGGCCGCCGGTTTCAGGAACGGCCGGGCCGGTGGCGCCGGGGCCGGGTCTGCTGCGGCGGTGTGTAAGCGGGGCGTTCGCGACGGTCTGTAGGAATCCGGCAGTCACGCTGGGTCTGGCCCTCGCGGTGGGTGTTGTGACCACCGGTGCCGCGCTGGCCGCCGGGATCGCCGCGAAGAACCTGACGGGTCCGGCCTTCACCACGGTCGAGGTGGCCATAGGCACGCTCGGTGTTACCGGGCTGTGCGTGCTGGCGGGGCTGTTCGCGGTCATCGCCACCGCGGACGGGGCCGGTGGCGATGCCGGCACGGCGGTGCGCCGGGCGCTGCCGCGCCTTGGTGGACTGGTCGGGATCGGGCTCGTGATCGGCCTGCTGGGCAATCTGGAGCTTTATGGCCGCGACATCCTTCCGTTCGGCGTGCGCCTGCTGATGGGTCTGCTGCACAGCTGGCTGTGGGTGCTGACGGCGCTGGCCGCTCCGGTGTTCGCGGTGGAGGGCGGCACGACGCGCGCCGCGTTCGTCCGGTCGTACCGGCTGGTCCACGGGCGGATGTGGGCGACGTATGGCCTGCTGGTGGTGGCGCAGCTGTTCCAGACAGCGGTCTGGTATGTGTGCTACCACAACGCGCTCGACGGGAGCACGGCGACTGGTGACGGTGTGCTGACGGTTGGGGACCGCGTTGTCATCGCCGCCGTGGCGCTGCTCGCCCACCTGATTGTTTCCCCGCTGTTCGCCGCGCTCCTAGCCGTCATCTTCATGGACTACCGGCTGCGGCCGCCGTCGTTGCGGTTTCCCGGCGAGCCGCCAACGAACGGTTTCAACTCCGCCAAGGAATGGCCACGGCCGCTTGGCTGGTGACCGGTAGCAGCGGGCGATGACGGCCGTCGCCGCTGAGCGGTGTCGATAGCACGGACTCCCGCCGCGACAATTCCATCGGATGCCGCCGACATCCATGATCAGCACGAACGAGCGACGCCGTCAACAGCGTGGACAACGGTAGGGGGATTCTCCCGCAACCCCCTGGCGACAGCTATCGCGGCAACCCTCAGCGGCGCCCGCCGATCAGTTGCCCGCCGCCGCTTCCGCCGGTGCTGGAGATCGGACGTACCGTCAACTGTGGCTATCCGACGACACGCGCTCGACGAGCGGTTCGAGGGTAATCTGCTCGACTCGGATGTCTGGTTCCCGTACTACCTGCCGCACTGGTCCTCACGAGCCCAGACGCGTGCCGCGTACGAGGTGCGCGACGGGGAGTTGCACCTGTTCGTCCCACCGGAGCAGCCGCTATGGTGCCCTGATGCGATGAAGGAGCGGGGCCTCCGCTCCTTGGTGACGGCCCCCGGGTAGGCCGGGGGTTGTTGCCATCGTCACTGGACGAGGAGGCCCCTGTGACTCAAGGGTACGAGGGTTCGCAGGTAGTCGGTATTGATCTGCATCGTCGCCGGAGTGTGGTGGTGCGGATGACGCCGGAAGGTGTTCCGCTCTCGACGGTCCGGATCGCCAACGATCCGGAGACGTTGGCGGCGGAGGTCGCGAAGGCGGGTGCGCACGCCGAGGTGGTGTTGGAGGCGACCTACGGCTGGTACTGGGCGGTCGACGCGCTGGGCGACCTCGATGCCCGGGTGCATCTGGCCCATCCGCTGGGGGTGAAGGCGTATTCCTATCGGCGGGTGAAGAAC
>NZ_MOMC01000138.1 GCF_001983105.1 Pseudofrankia asymbiotica
CCATACCTTCCAGCACACCGCAACCACCCAGAACCGCAACCCGACAACCCGACCATCAGACCCGCGACCAGGCGAAACAGACATCAAGCCGCTACCGCTCACCTGTTACATCAACCGACGGAACACCCTCTGAGGCCGGCGGGTAGCGCACCCGGGTTGAGGGTGGGCATGGGGTAGTGGCGGTCGGTGGTGGGTTGGGGGCTCGAGGTGTCGTGGCTGTCGGTGTGGAGGGGGGCGTCGGCGCCGGACAGCAGCATGATCAGTAGGGCTGGGATCCCGAGGACGGGCAGACCAACGGCGTGTAGCAGGCCGACCGTGCGTGCCGGTGACCGGCGGCGACGGTGCCGGCTTCTCGTCCGGTGCGCTGGCGGGTCGCCGGTCGGCGGCTCCGGTGGGTTGGTGCCGGCGGCGCCTTCGGGGTTGGTGTCGTCGGCGCTGGGTGTTGAGGCGGTGGGTGGATCATCGGGGTTGGCCGTGTCCGTGGCGGGGCTGTCGGTGTGGGGATCGTTGGGCGGTGGGTCGATGGGAGCGCTGCCTGGGGTGGTTGGTGGTGTCGGGGGCGGTTCTTGGGTGGCGGGTTCGGCTGGCGTGGTGGGTGTGGGGTGTGCGGGAGCGGGGTGCGCCGCGGCGGCTGGCTCACCTTGTGGGAAGGTGAGGTGGTCGCGCCGGCGCATCGGCTGTCTCCTTTCTGAGTTCTTCGAGCTGGGTCCTTCGGGCTGCGGGCGTGGCAAGGCGCTCCGCTGGCGGTTGGTTGCCGGCGTGAGCTGTTCCGTCCGGTCTGGCGGAATGGGGTGAGGCGTTGCCGGTGTGTGGGCAGGCTGAATACCCGGCGGGTGCGGTAGCCGGGAACGCTGCTCAGAGCTGGTAGGGCTGCGGCGGGTTATGACGTGAGCAGCCGCCAGCTCGGTGAATCCCGCGGGCGTGGGTAGGCARCCTCAACAGAGGCATGGCCGGTGCACGGGCCGTGCCTGATGGGCGCGGGCGCGGGTATGTCGTTGTCGTGGTCTTGGCGCGGGATAGTTTGGGGGCGGTGAGCCACTATGGCAGACCGTGGACGGCCTGACCAGCGGTTGATGAGAAATCCCGTGCTCCATGGTGAATCTGGCGTCTCGGTCTGTGCGCTGCCGGCCGGTCGTTTCTCTGGGTAACGATGCTCGCTCTGAGTAGCGGAACTCGTGAATGATCCGTCGCCGGACTAGTACTTCCTGACGTTGACGTCCCGGCTGTGATGGTGGTACCTGTGCGCGTGTTTCCGTTGAGGGGTAGGGGTTCCCGGCTGCCAGTGTTGATCCTCTACAGGGATGTGTGGGAACTACTTGTGAGTGGGCTGTGGGGCGTGCAATGCTTTGCGGCGCAGTGCTCGGGCAGCTTCGGTCGCCCGGGTAGTCCGTCGTTCTCCCGCCCGTCGTCCTGGGTTCATCTCGGGCGGCTGTGGGGTTCTTGCTGTGCACGACGCTGTGCCGGCCGCTCGCTGCCAGTTCCCGCTACTCGTTAGATGTTCTGTGCTGCCCGTATGTCTCCGGCTGTTCGCCGGCTGGTGACGGGGCAGGTCGTCGGCGTCGTTGCCGGCTTTCACCGCCTGCCGGTGGCAGGTGTTGTCGTACCTGGATATCCCGTGGCCGGTGCGGCCGGGCTCTTTCGCGCGCTGTGCTTTGCCGCGCGCGTTTCGATGGGTCTGCCGTGCCTGCCCCTGTCCCTGCCTCGGTGTTCCTTCACGGGGTTGTGGTGATCGTCCGGGTCGGTTAGGCCGTCGGGTTTGCTGTGCGCCCCGGGGGTCGTGTTATGCGTGGCTCGTGCCTGTTCCTGCGCACCTGTTCGGAGCTGTGATGACCGGCCGGCACCATTCCCCGCGTCGTTCTTCGTCTCTTGGCCGTCCTCTGTCGTTTGGCCGTCGGATGTGGCGGCGGCGCGGGTGGACGCGCCGGGTGGCCCTGCTGCTGGTGCCGGTGCTGGTCATGACCGCGGTCGCGCTGGTCGTGATCGACCGGGTGACGCAGCCGGACATGGTGCCGATCTCCGAGCAGAACCCGTTCCGGGACGGGGACGTGAAGCTGCCGGAGTCGAGTTCGGGTAGCGCCGCGAATCGGGGCCACGCGGTGCCGACGAGCGTCACGCAGGCGGGGGCGGGGTCATCACCGAGTGCCGCGGCGGTGCGCGGCCGGGCCGGCCAGGTGCCCGGTGCGGTGCCGGTGACACCCGAGACAGCTCCACGCAGGATCGACTATTCGAAGGTGGCGCTGACCCCGGACAAGCCTGCCGTGGGGGCGCCGTCGGCGGGTGCGGGTGGGGAGGCGGCCAGGCCGTTGGCGGCTGGCATCCAGATGCCGGTGACGCTGGCGCCTGGGGCGCGGGATTCGGGGAAGGCGCAGCAGGGCCGGGTCGAGGTGCCCAGCGGCCGTACCGAGCACGGGACCGAGTTCCGTAACCCGGATGGCACGTTCACGTCCGAGGTGTCGATGGGCCGGGAGCGTTTCCGGGACGCCAAGGGCGGCCTGGTCGACATCGACACCGCGTTGGTCGCCGGGGACAAGGGCCGGTTCCACAGCCGGGCGACGCAGTTGCCGGTGGATATCGCCGGGTCGGCGAACGACGCGCAGCTGGCGCGGGTCGATCTCGGTGGTGGGGTGTCGGCGGGGTTCGCGCTGGAGGGGGCTGCGGCGTCGCGCGTGTCGGTGAAGGGTTTCTCGGCGACGTTCCCGGGGGTGCGTAAGTCGTCGGACCTGCAGTTGTACTCGACGGCGTCGGGGCTGGTGGAGGTGATGGTCCTGCACGGCGCGGACGCGCCGACGAGTTGGACGTTCCCGCTGGCGCTCAGGGGGCTGACCGCATCCATGGACAAGTACGGCCAGGTCGTGCTCGCGGACAAGGACGGCAAGGCGCGGGCGTTGATCCCGCACGGGTGGATGCAGGACGCGAGCACGTCGGGTGCGGCCGGCGGCCCGGCGATGTCGACCGGGGTGACCTACAGCCTGGTGGACGGGCCGGGCAACGGCCAGGTCTCGCTGCGGGTCGAGTTGGACCAGGCCTGGTTGTCGGCGCCGGAGCGGGTGTTCCCGGTGCAGGTGGATCCCCCGGTGACGTGGCTGGATCCGGCGGGGGATGACACCTATGTGTCGTCGCTGCATCCGTCGACGCCGTTCAGCTCGGAGTGGACGCTGAAGAACGGCATGTATCTGTCGGACGTCAACCGCAGCTACATCCATTTCGACGGGCAGCCGGAGCTGACGGACGCCAACGTGCTGGGTGTCGACGTCTATCTGTACAACTGGCTGTCGGCGCAGTCGTGTGTTCCGAACCCGGTGTCGTTGCACGAGGTGGCGCAGAGCTGGGACGGCACGAACATGACGTGGCCGGGGGCGGCGGTGGGACCGGAGGTCGCGCAGAGCTGGTTCGCCTACAGCTACAACACGGCCTGCAGTCCGAACTGGGGCTGGTTCAGTGACCCGCGGTTGACCGAGCTGGTGGGGGACTGGGCGGACGGGACGAAGCCGAACACCGGCCTTGAGGTGGAGACGTCGTCGACGAACAGCGCGGCGTACAAGGAGTTCTACTCGGCGAGCTGTCAGTGCAACCCGGCGGACCCGCTGACGGACCTGCGTCCGCACATGGATGTGACCTGGTCGCCGTACGGCGCGGAATATGAGTGGCCGTCGGGTTCGCCGCAGTGGTCGACGAACGTGACCGCGGACAGTCCGGGTGAGATTCCGATCCGGCTGACGAACACCGGGCAGTCGACGTGGCCGGCCTACAGCAACTACAAGCTGTCGTACCACGTGTATGACGCGTCCGGTACCAACGAGCTGGTGCATCAGGGTGCGGTGACGGAACTGCCGACGTCGGTGGCCCGCGGCGAGTCCATCGACCTCGACGCGACGATCGACCCGCTGCCCGCCGGTAACTACGTCATCTATTTCGACATGGAGGACTGGGGCACGGCGTGGTTCTCCAGCCATGGGATCAGCACGTTCGGGTTCCAGGCCGAGTCGTACGCGACCGCCGCGCCGACGATCACCGACTCCTCCCCGCTGGACGGCGAGCACGTCCCGACGCTGCGCCCGCAGCTGAGCCTAACCGGGTCGACCGGCGGGCTGTCGTACGAGTTCCAGATCTGTGACGAGCCGGACGCGCAGTCCGGGAACTGCTGGGACTCCGGCGGTATGACGTCGAGTTCGACGTGGAAGGTGCCGGCCGACGCGCTCGAGTGGGCCAAGTCGTACTACTGGCGGGGCAGGGTCAGCGACGGCTCGTCGACCTCCGGGTGGACACCGCCGATAGCCCTGTTCACGGACGTGGCCGCGCCGGTGACGAGCCAGCATTTCGGCACGGACCCCTATGTGCCGTCGGTGGCGTCGGTGACGCCGCTGATCGGGAACTACACGGCGGCGACGACGGACGTTTCGGTGCCCGCCGTGGGTCCGGCGTTGACGCTGACCCGTACCTACAACAGCCGTAACCCGTATGTGGGCCTGTTCGGGCAGGGCTGGTCATCGCAGTGGGACATGAACGTCAAGGCCGACGACACCGGTGAGGGCAACCTCGTCGTGCGCTACCCGGACGGCCGGGAGGGCCGGTTCGGCCGGAACTGGGACGGCAGCTATGTCTCCCAGGACGGCTACTACTCGGTCGTGCAGGCACMGTCCCCGCGGGTCGCCTCGTTCACCGCGCCGGACTCGAACGCCTCACTCGGTGACACCGACACCGGCGAGACGTGGACGGTCCTGTCCGGCACCTGGGGCGTCGAGGACAACGCGGCGAAGCTGGTGAGCGCCGGCAGTGGGGGCCGCAGCCTGGCGGTGATGAACGCCGCCTCGGACGGCACGATCCGGTTCACCGTCCCGGCCGCGCAGGACCGGGTCGGGGTCGCGTTCCGCGCCCAGGACAACAACAACTACTGGGCCCTGTACGTCAAGCCGTCGAGTAACGCACTGGTGCTGGCGAAACGGGTCGGCGGCACCGAGACCACCGTCGCCACCTATACCGGCGCGTGCTGTTCGGCGGATGACACCTACGCGATCAAGATGGCCGGGTCGGTGCTGACGGTCTACCGCAACGACCGGGTCGTCGGCTCCGTGACGGACGGCCAGTTCTCGACGGTGACGCTGGCCGGGCTGTACGCCTCGACGACGGGCGCGGGGCGGATCGGGTCGGTCGTGATGGTCGACGACCAGCACCGGGACACGTTCACCAACGCGAACTCGTCGACCGGCCTGGGCGCTACCGACAACGGCGAGAACTGGCAGTCCGGACAGGGCAGCGGCGCCGGCACCTGGGGCACCTCGGGCAACGCCGCCTACCTGGCGACGGCGTCCGGTAACCGTAACCTGGTGACGGTGCCCGGCGCGGCGGATGGCACGTTCACGTTCAAGGAGCCGGTCGCGCAGGCCGGGACGGGTCTGGCGTTCCGCTACCTCGACGCCGAGAACTACTGGCGCCTGGTCGCCCAGCCCGCCGCCGGCACCTGGCAACTCGTGAAGCGGGTCGGCGGGGCGGAGAGCGTCGTGGCGACGTCGGCGGGCGGGACGTGCTGCACCGCCGCCGACACGTTGACGATCACCACGGCCGGGGCGTCGATCGCCGTGGCGCGCAACGGCACCCAGATCCTGTCCGTGACCGACACCGCGGTGCTGCACGGCAGCCGGGTCGGCCCGTTCGCCGAGGCCACCGGCGCCGGGCGGATCGACGACTTCGCGGCGACCGCCGCCACCGTGCTGACGGACAAGACCGGCACCGGCTACACGTTCCGGTCCGACGGCCGGCTCGCCAAGGTCGTCGACGTCGCCGGCCGCTCCCTCACGCTGAACTACGACACGTCAGCGAAGCTGACCTCGGTCGTGAACAACACGACCGGGCGGACGCTGACGCTGACCTGGACCGGCGACCACGTCACCACCGTCGCCACCCCCACCGTGGCGGCCTACTCGGGTCCGCTGAACTGGACCTACGACTACGACGGGGACGAACTCGCCACGGTCACCGGTCCGCAGTCGGCGAACCCGACGACGTACGACTACGACGGCTCGGGCCAGCTGACCCAGACGACCCTGCCCGCCGGCAACATCGACGCGAAGATCGGCTACAACGGCGATGGCACCGTCGCCTGGCGTGAGGACGGCGAGGGCAACCGGACCGAGTACCAGGTCCTCGCGACGTCACCGAATCCGATCATCCGGGTCACCGACCCCCGTGGCCACGACGAGGACTGGGAGTACCACGGCGGCCAGCTGATCTCGCACCGCGACGGGTTCGGGGACCGGCGGTTCGTCTACAACGACCGCGGGTTCCTGGCCCAGGTGACCGACGAGAACGGCAACGTCGTCCAGACCGACACCGACGACCGCGGCAACGTGATTGCCCGCACCACCGCCCGCGCCAACGTCTACGGCACGCTGTGGACGAACACCGAGTACTACACGTATTTCGACGGCCCACCGGGCGACCCCCGCGACAACAAGATCACCGTCTTCCGGGATGCCCGCTCTGCCGGGCCGGCGGACGACACCTACGCCACGACCTACGAGTACAACCCGTACGGCGACCTGGTCAGCCAGACCACCCCGGCCACCGGCGACTTCCCGTCCGGGCGCACGGAGACCTGGGCCTACGCCGACGGCACCGAGAACGCCATCGGCGGCGGCAAGACCCCCCGCGGCCTGCCCGTCTCCTACACCGATGCTCGGGGCAAGGTCACCACATACGGCTACAGCTCGAAGGGCGACCTGCGCCACGACGAGGACCCCGCCGGCCTGGTCCACGACTACACCTACGACGAACTCGGCCGCCGGCTGACCTCGAAGGAAACCTCCGACACCTTCCCCGCCGGCCAGACAACCAGCTTCACCTACTCGAAGCTGTCGCAGATCGCGACCGTCACCGAACCGGGTACGGCGAACCTGGTCACGTCGGTGACGCACACCCCGGTCACGACGAACACCTACGACGAGAACGGCAACCTCACCCAGACCGTCATCTCGGACGCGACCGGCGGTGACACCGCCCGCACCACCACCTACGACTACGACGACGACGACCGCCAAACCTCGACAACCCTCGGGGCGGGCAGCCCGGTCGAGGCGACCAGCGAGGTCGGCTACGACGAGAACGGCAACGTCGCCACCTCGACCGACCCCAACGGCACCGTCGTCGAGTTCGGCTACACCGAGCACAACCAGCTCGCGACGACGACCGTCAAGGACTTCGTCGACGACCCGGTCGCCAACTCCGACCCCCGCGACCTGCTCGTCGAGTCCCGCGCCTACGACCCAGCCGGCCGCCTCGCCTCGGTCACCGACACGCTCGGCCGCACGACGAGCTTTACCTACTGGCTCGACGACCTGCCCCATCAGGCGATCTTCAATGGGTACCACGTTCCGGACTTCACTGTCGGGGAGCTGTCGAACACCGAGACCCGCGACATCGTCCTGGAAGACCACGGCTACGACGCCGCCGGGAACGAGACCTCCACGACAGCGGGCGGCGGCCTACGCGCCATGACCGCCGGCTATGACGAGGCCGGCCGCAGAGCGTCGACGAGCGTCGATCCCGAGGTTCTCAACCGGTGGACGGTGTTCGACTACGACGCGGTCGGCAACGTCCTGGCCTCCACCCACGGCGCCGACGGCACGGCCGCGACCGACCGGGTCGAGTACGGCTACGACGACGCCTCCCGGCTGACATCCACGACCGTGCTCGGGGACGGCTCCGACCGGTTCACCGCGGCACTCACCCGGGATGCCCGCGGGTTCGTGACCAGCACCGTCGATCCCCGCGGCTACACCGACGGCTCCCCGTTCGACACCGACTACGTCACCGACCAGATCACCGACAACGCCGGCCGGCTCACCCAAACGGTCGCCCCGCCGGTGCAGGTAGAGCAGAACGGCGCCGCCGCGACGACCGACCGGCCATCCGCGGAGGTCGGCTACAACACGTTCGGCGAGCTGACACAGAGCCGCGACGCCCGCAACCAGGTCACAACGACGTCCTACGACGCGCTCGGCCAGGTCACCCAGATCGCCCACCCGTCCTACACCCCACCCGGCGGATCGGCGATCACACCGACCGAGTCGTGGACCTACGACGACAACGGCAACCCGCTGACCCACACCGACACCCGCGGGCAGACCGTCACCACCATCTACGACAAGCTCGCCCGGGTCGTGGCCGTCACCGACCCACAGGTCACCGGCCAGCCCGAGGCCGGAGTGAGCCGCTACATCTACGACGACGCCGGCAACCTGCTCGACTCCGTCGATCAGAACGGCGCGTGGACGATCTACGCCTACGACGACCTCAATCGCCTCTGGGCGTCCTCGCCCACCGAACGCTCCACGCTGCAGGCGTTCACCACCTACATCGACCACAACGACGCCGGCGACGTCACCCGCGTCCTGCGCCCGTCGAACTTCTCCACCGGCGCCTCAGCTACCGCCGTMTACAACGGCGCCGGCGACCTCATCGAGGAACACGACGAGGTGGACAAAGTCACCAGCTACACCTACGACCAGTCCGGCCGCACGACCTCGGTGACCGACCCACTGGGCCGCTCGACCCACTACATCTACGATCGCGCCGGACGGCAGACCACGACCGAGCAGTACTCCGACACCGACACCCTGCTGCGCTCCACATCGGTCGGCTACGACCCGGCCGGCAACGTCACCTCACAGACGGACCCGAACGGTCACACCGCGACGTCCACCTACGATGCGCTGGGCCAGCTGCGCAGCATCACCGTCCCTGTCAGTTCCAGCGCGTCGATCACGTCGAGCGCGGGCTATGACGCGGCCGGGAACCGGACCAGGCTGACCGACGGTCGCGGCAACGCCACCGTCTACACGTTCAACAGCCTCGGCCTGCCCGAGAAGACGATCGAACCGTCCACAACCGCGTACCCGAACCTGGCCGACCGCAGCTGGCAGGTCTCCTACGACGCCGGCGGCCTACCCACCGCGCAGCTCGAACCGGGCGGGGTGATCCGAGCCGTCAGCTACGACGAACTCGGCCGGATCACCGCCGAGACCGGCTCCGGCGGCGGCGCCACCGCCACCTCCCGCGCCATGGGCTACGACCTGGTCGGCAACCTCGCCGAGGTCGACGAACCCGGCGGCGGCTCCCAGCTGTTCGGCTACAACGACCGCGGCCTGCTCACCGACGCCTGGGGCGACGGCGGCACCTCCTCCTTCGTCTACGACGAGGACGGCCGGGTCCTGCAACGCGCCGACCCCGGCAGCTGGTCGGACTACTACTACGACGCCCGATCCAATCTCGTCGCAGTCGGTGCCGCCGTCACCGGTGACGCCCGGGGCTACGAGTACGACGACGCCGGGCAGCTCACCTCGATCGACTACCACGGCGGCACTGGCGCCATCCAGACCTTCGACCGCGACCAGCTTGGCCGGCTCACCGATGACACCCTGACCGGCCCGTCCGGGACGTTGCGCGACCAGACCTACACCTACGACGACAACGACAACGTCACCTCCACCACCATCACCGGCAGCGGTGTCGCCGGTGCCGGTACCCAGACGTACGGCTACGACTGGTCCGACCGGCTGACGTCCTGGACCAACCAATCCAACGCCACCACCACCTACGGCTGGGACGCCGCCGGCAACCGCACCTCGGCCGGCGGGACGACAGCGACGTTCGACGCCCGCAACCGGCTCACCTCCGACGGCACCGCGACCTACACCTACACCGCCCGCGGCACCCTCTCCACCCGCACAGCCGGCTCGTCGACGACCAGCACCGCCTTCGACGCCTTCGACCGGCTCACCACCCACACCGCCGGACCGACCACCACGTCGTACAGCTACGACGGCCTGGACCGGATCGCGACCCGCAACACCGGCAGCCAGTTCCTCTACGACGGCCTCGACCTCGAACCCGGCATCGACGGCAACTCCGCCTACGCCCGCGACCCCTCCGGCGCCGTCATCGGCGCCGGCACCGAAGACGGCGCCTGGGCCACCATCCAGAACCTCCACGGCGACACCGTCGCCGCCTTCACCACCGACGGCACCCTCACCGACTCGAAAAACTACGACCCCTTCGGCCAGCCCCTCACCGCCGGAAACGCCAACCTCCAGACCGGCTACCAGGGCAGCTGGACCGACCCCGACACCCACCTCGTCAAAGCTCAAGCCCGCTGGTACAACCCGGCAACCGCCACCTTCCTCACCCGCGACACCTACCCCCTGCCCTGGAGTGGAACAGCAGCCGACAACCGCTACAACTACGGCGGGGCAAACCCCGTCACCAACAACGACACCACCGGATACGCCAGCAACGACAACGGTCATTGGGACTATCACGCCTGCGGCAGCGATAGACCCATGTGGGAGCAGCTCCTTCTGAATTGCAAGACCTGGATTCCTGACAAGACACCGCCGCCAGCCAGCGCCACCAACGATATTCGCGACGATGTGCCATGGGCGACCCTCGTCCTTACCCCCCGGCTTCCCTCACCACCCCCGGTCATCGTGGTCGTCGTTCCTGGAAGAGGCAAACCCGCTGCGCCGGCTAACGAGCTTTAATCCGTGGTGTCGATTCCGCTGATCATGCTGGTTCCAGGGTCAGGCCGGTGGCGGCCAGGCAGCCGTCGAGCAGGTGTGGGTGGTGCTGGATGCGGCCCAGGCCGGTTCGGATGTGGCCGGCGAGGTGGTCGACGTCGGTGAACAGGYGGTTGGCGAGCTCGCCGCGTTTGAGCAGGGACCACACGTTCTCAACGGGGTTGAGGTCGGGGGCGTAGGCGGGTAGGCGGATCACGGTGAGCCACCGTTCGTTGGCGGCGGCGAACGCGGTCATCTCGGCGCAGGTGTGCCGGTTGAGGTTGTCCCAGACGAGCACGACAGGTCGGCCCAGCCGGCGGTGTGCCTCCACGACCAGGTCGCGGTAGTCGGTCCAGGCGAACGCCTTCGGCTCGCCGGTGCGGCCTCGGTG
>NZ_MOMC01000014.1 GCF_001983105.1 Pseudofrankia asymbiotica
GTCCCGGGACAGCTGCCGGCGCAGGTCGGCGATCTCGAGCTCGAGTTCCTCGACCCGCCGCGCAGCCCGGTCCCGTTCGGCGCGCACCGCGCCGAGCTCCGCCTGGTGCCGCGCGGCCGCGTCGTCCACGACGCGGCGCAGCCGCTCGTTGACCGACACCAGCCGATCATTCGCCGCCAGCGACGCGGCCTGCCCGGCGGCGAGCTCCTCGATCCGCGCCTCCGCAGCCGCCAGACGCGACTCCCACGACGACGCGGACAGGTCAGCCACAACCCTGATCATCCACGCCCAGCCACCAGGATCAAGCAACGATCACAGCGCGTCCCCGCAACACAAACCCCAAGGTCAGCGGCCTACCCCTGCACACCCCTGAATGGACACCGAAG
This sequence comes from Pseudofrankia asymbiotica, assembly GCF_001983105.1. Lineage (GTDB taxonomy): Bacteria > Actinomycetota > Actinomycetes > Frankiales > Frankiaceae > Pseudofrankia > Pseudofrankia asymbiotica. The sequence goes on from NZ_MOMC01000014.1 coordinate 387, forward strand.
AACGCGTGTAGCCGATTGAGCAGCGAGGTCGCTCCCGGCCGGGTGGCGAGGTAGATGTTCAGAACACAGTCGATCGCGCCCATCCCGAATCCGCTCAGCAGTGAGAGCAGGACGAACGCGGCGAAGGGCGGCCGCGCCGCGGTGGCGAGCCACGCGCCGAGAAGCAGCAGGCCGGCGACGAGCAGCGCGCGGCGGGTGCCGGCCCGGCCGACGAGCGCCCCGGACAGGACGCTGGCGACGACGTAGCCGGCGGCGCTGGTGAAGAACGTGATGCCGATCGTCGCCTCGTCGACGCCGTAGTCCGCGATCTGGGCCGGCAGCAGCACGCCGGCGACGCCGGAGGCGACGCCGATCACCACGAACAGCGCGAACGCGACGGCGACCGACCACCGCCCCGCCGCCGCCGGCAGCGGCGGCGGCGCGGATTCCTCGCCGAAGGCGGCACTCGCGGCGGCCGGCACGGTCCCACTCTCTGCCCCCGCCGCCGAAATGCCGTCCCCCTCGCGTGTCCGGCGGCCTGATCCGGCTGGCGTCGCCGGCCGCGGAAACCGGCCAGTGATGAGTTCACCGCGGATGGCGAACGGCCGGCGAGTGGCGACGGACCGGAGGGCGGCGAGGCACAGAACGAACTGGACGAGACGGTCGCGCTGGTGACGCGGCCACGCGATGCCCGCCGCGGCCGGGAATGGGTCGGGAGGCGGCGTCCGTCCGCGGCTGCCGCGGCCGCGCCTACGGACCTCTCCGCCGTCGGCCACACCCTCGCCGTCATGAACTCCATCGCGATCTGCCCACGGCGAATGCACACTCCATTCAGAGCGCGGATACCCGTCGCCTGGTTGAATTCCCTCGTGCTGTCAGCCGGGTCGGCAAGGAAATCGACCAGACGGAACAGACGGGCCAGACCAGCCACACTCCGCCTGGTCACGCTCGCCGTGGTCGCGCTCGTCGCGCCCGCCGTGGCGGCGGGGTGCTCGAACTCGAAGGACAAGGCGCCCGCGCCAATTCCCTATCTGGATCCGGCGCTGCCCGTCGACCAGCGGGTCTCCGACCTGCTCGGCCGGATGACGCTGGCGGAGAAGGTCGGCCAGATGACGCAGGCCGACCGCGCCGCCGTCACCAGGGACCCGTCCATGATCGCGTCAGTCGGGCTCGGCGCGGTGCTGTCCACTCCGGCCCTGGTGCCCACCGACGACACCCCGGCCGACTGGGCCAATCTGGTCGACGGCCTCCAGTCGCGCGCGCTCACCACCAGGCTGCGGATCCCGCTGCTGTACGGCACCGACTCGGTGCACGGCGACAACAACCTCATCGGCGCCACGGTCTTCCCGCACAACATCGCGATGGGCGCGACCCGCGACCCGGAACTCGTCCGCGAGGCGGCGCGGGTCACCGCCACCGAGACGAGGGCGACCGGCCCGCAGTGGGTCTTCGCGCCCTGCCTGTGCGTCTCCCGTGACCTGCGCTGGGGCCGCACCTACGAGAGCTTCGGCGAGGACCCGAAACTCGTGATCCAGATGGAGACGATCCTGGAAGGGCTCCAGGGTGACGGCGCCGAGGATCTCGCGGACCCGACGCGCGTTCTCGCCACCGCCAAGCACTTCGCGGGCGACGGTGACACCACCCACGGAACGTCCACCACCCTCGCCTACAAGGTCGACCAGGGCGTCACGGTCACCGACCGCGCCCATTTCGACCAGGTCGATCTCGCGCCTTATGTGACGGCCGTCGGTAAATACCACGTCGGCAGCATCATGCCGTCGTACTCCAGCGTCGACTGGACGGAGGACGGCGTCGGCAACCCGGTGCGTATGAGCGCGAACAAGGAACTACTCACCGACATCCTCAAGAAGAAGCTCGGATTCGACGGGTTCCTCATCAGCGACCTGATGGCGATCCAGCAGCTCCCCGGCGACTACGCCGCGCAGGTCCGTGCCAGCGTCAACGCCGGAATCGACATGTTCATGGAACCCGGCAACGCGCCGCGGTTCGCTCGGACACTGCTCGACGAGGTACGGGCGGGACGGGTCCCGGTGGCGCGCGTCGACGACGCGGTCAGCCGGATCCTGAAGGCCAAGTTCGAGCTGGGCCTTTTCGAGCACCCCTTCACCAACCGAGGGAACATCGGCACGGTCGGCTCGCCCGAGCACCGCGCCCTCGCCCGCCGTGCCGTCGCCGAGTCGCAGGTGCTCCTGAAGAACGACGGCGCCACGCTGCCGCTGCGGTCATCCCAGCGCCTGTATGTGGCCGGGGTGAACGCCAACGACCTCGGCAACCAGGCGGGCGGCTGGACCGCCACCTGGCAGGGAACCACCGGGGACACCATTCCCGGGACCACGATCCTGCGGGGCATTCAACAGCACGCCGCGAACGTGACCTACAGCGCCGACGCGTCCGCGCCGACCGGGGGCCACGACGTCGGCGTCGTCGTCATCGGCGAGACCCCGTACGCGGAGGGCCTGGGCGACGTCGGCAACGGTCACACGCTGAACCTGTCCGACGCCGACCGCGCGAACATCGACACGGTGTGCGGGGCCATCAGCATCTGCGTCGTCCTGGACGTCGCCGGCCGCCCCCAGATCGTCACCGACGAGCTCGCGAAGACGGACGCGTTCGTCATGTCGTGGCTGCCCGGCAGCGAGGGCGCCGGCGTCGCCGACACCCTGTTCGGCGACCGCCCCTACACCGGCCGCCTCCCGGTCACGTGGCCCCGCGCCGAATCCCAGGAACCCATCAACATCGGCGACCGGAACTACGACCCGCTTTTCCCTTACGACTACGGCCTGACCACCGCCCGCCGCTGACCACTGTCCCCGCCACGCGGCGCTGGTCAGGCAGGCCCAGCCACGCGAGCACCCTGCCGGCCCCACATCACCTTCGCGCCCGGAGTATCCGGACACACACGGCTGAAATGGCCGCCGCCAACGAACGCCCCACGCCACGGCACGCCACCTGGGACGCCCCCTCCGCCACCCCCGCCCCCGCCCCCCAGAACGCGAGCTCGACCTGTGTCATTTGGGCCTGCCTACAGGCTCGCTGATCCAACACAGTGGCGGGATGCCTGGTCGGACTGTGTTGGAAGAGCAAGTCCATAGGCTTGCTGATCCAACACGCTCACTCGGCGGGGGCGGTGTTTGGGCGGCCTGGCTTTTCCGGAGCCGAGACACGGACTCGTGGAGACCGTCACGGGTCTCGCGGCAGCGGCTCGACGGGCTACCGGCCTCGCCCGTGGCGCGGGCGACCGTTCCTGCCCGGCCCGCGCATCCATCACAGGCTGGGGATCTGTCAGTTCGTCGTCGCACCGCCGTTGAGGTTGATGGTCTGGCCGGTCAGCCAGGATGCCTCCGGCGAGGCGAGGAAGACGACGGCGGCGCCCACGTCCTCGGGTGTGCCGAGCCGCTTCGCCGGGACCGACGCGGCCAGGTGGGCGGTGACCGCGGCATCGCCCCGGGCCGAGTTGTTCATCAGGCCGAGCGCGAGGCTGTTCGCCGTCACGCCGTGGGGGGCGACCTCCTGGGAAAGGTGACGGATGAAGCCTTCGATGCCGCTCTTGCCTGCGCCGTAGACCGCGACTCCGATATTCAGCCCGGTGCGGCCCGCGCCTGAGGAGATCTGCACGATCCGTCCCCAGCCGGCAGCGCACATGTCCTCGAGCACGGCGTGAACGCAGTACAGCGAACCGTAGATGTTCAGGTCGATCGGCCCGCGCCACCTGGCCGGGTCGAGCTGGCGGAACGGGACAGCGCCCATGTCCGGGTGAATGCCGGCGTTGTTCATCAGGATGTCGATGGGCCGGCCGGCCTCCGCCCGGACCCGCGCCACCGCCGCCCGCACCGCGTCCGCGTCCAGGACGTCGAACGCGACGGCGATCGCCGTCCCTCCAGCCGCCTCGATCTCCTCGCACGTGGCTTCCGCGCGCTCAAGAGAGAGATCGTTCACGGCGACCACCGCCCCCTGGGCCGCCAACGCGCGCGCCGCGCCCGCGCCCATGTTCTGTCCCGCTCCGGTCACCAGGGCCACATGCCCCGCCAGGTCGAACATTCGTACCTCCTCCGCCAGGCGGGCCGGGATCCCCAGCGCGCCGGTTGTCGCACCGTCCGCCAGCGATCAGGGCGTCGCCCGCCGCCGGGTGGCGAGCGGCTCCGCGACGCATCCCGCCGCGCCACGGCACGCCCCGCCGACCCGAACCGAACCGAACCGAACCGACACGGCGCATGACGCGACGCCGCGCGGCCAACGTGATCGACCAGCCTTTACTAGAATATTGTTCTCGATATTGACTTCTGGAAAGAGTACGGTGCCCCCGTGACCGGGCATGAGGAACGACGGGCCGCGCAGGTGCCGCCGATAGAGAACTGGAACCGGCTTCTTGGCGGGCGGGTCGCCGTGGTCACCGGCGGTGGCGACGGGATCGGGGGCGCCATCGCGCGGCTGTTCGCCGAGCATGGCGCGCTCGTCGAGGCCGCCGAGATCGACCCGGAGCGGGCCGAGCGGCTGCGCGCCGAGGTGACGGCCGCGGGCGGGACGGTGCGCGCGCATGTTGTCGACGTCCGGGCGGAGCAGGACGTGGCCCGCCTGGCGGACGCGGTGCTCGCCGAGCACGGGCGGGTCGACGTGCTGGTCAACAATGTCGGGGACTACCGGCCGCTGGCGCGGTTCCCCCAGTCGTCGGCCGAGTCGTGGCGGCAGATGTACGAGATCAATCTGCTGCACGTCTTCGCCGTCACGCGGGCGTTCATCCCGTCGATGATGGAGCGGGGCCGCGGGAGCATCGTCAACGTGCACTCCGTGGAGGGGATGCGCGGCTACCCGGGTGACCCGGTGTACGGCGCCATGAAGGCCGGCGTCGCGCACTTCACGACCGGTCTCGCGGTGACCATGGGCCGCCACGGCATCCGGGTCAACGGCATCGGCCCCGACCTGACGCAGACGCCGCAGGTCGACTACCTCACCGGGTACGAGGACCACGACGACCTGTGGGGCTCGTGGGCACCCGTGGGCCGGGTCGGCTGGCCCGAGGACCAGGCCCGCGTCGCGCTCTTCCTCGCCAGTGACCTCTCGTCGTTCGTCACCGGCCACAACGTCCCGGTGGACGGCGGCACGAAGGCCGGCGCCGGCTGGTTCTACTCGCCCAGGGAGGGCCGCTTCGTCAACCGTCCCAAGCACCTGTGACCGGGGCGGCCGCGCCGCCGACGATGCCGGCGCCACCGCCAGCCCTTGCCGCGGCATCCGGGCTGGCGGCGGCGGACGCGGCCGCCGCGAGGTAGGCCCGGCTACCTCTTCGGGGTGCCGGCGGGGGTGAGGTCCCCGGCGCGGGCGGACTCGCGGGCGCGGGCGGCCTGCATGGTCTGGTCGATGAGGACGGCGATGGTCATGGGGCCGACGCCGCCGGGGACCGGGGTGATGTAGGAGGCGCGCTCGGCGGCCGGCTCGTAGTCGACATCGCCCTGGTTGTCGGCGTAGCCGGCGTCGACGACCACCGCGCCGGGCTTGATCCAGTCGCCCTTGATCAGGGCCGGGCGGCCGACGGCGGCGACGACGACGTCCGCGCGGGCGACATGGCCGGCCAGGTCCGCGGTGCGGGAGTGGCAGTAGGTGACGGTGGCGTTGCGAGCGAGCAGCAGCATGCCGACCGGCTTGCCGAGGATGGGGCTGCGCCCGACGACGACGGCGTGCTTACCCGCCAGCGGAATGTCATAGGCGTCGATCAACGCCATGATCCCGCCCGGTGTGGCCGACCGGAAGCCGCCCTCGTCGAACGCCATCATCGCGAACGACGTCCTCGTGACGCCGTCGACGTCCTTCGACGGGGCGATCGCCTCGAAGGCGGCCCGCTCGTCGATCTGGTCGGGTACCGGGTGCTGCAGCAGGATGCCGTCGACCTCCGGGTCGGCGGACAGCTCCCGGATCGCCTCGATCAAAGTCTCCGTCGAGATCGAGGCGTCCAGCTCAAGGCGGCGCGACTGCATGCCGACCTTGGCGCAGCGGTTCGCCTTCATCCGGACATAGGTGCGGGAGGCCGGATCGTCGCCGACGAGCACCGTCGCCAGCACCGGGACGCGGCCGTGGGCGGCGACGAACTCGGCCACCTCTCGCTCGACGCGATCAAGGATCGCCGCCGACTGGGCCCTGCCGTCAAGGATCTGCGCGGTCATACGGTCTCGGTCTCCTGGAAGTCGGTCCTGGCGCCGGGCGCGCCGCGATGCCAGGCTACGGCGCGCGCGAGCACCAGGCGCTCCGCACCGGCGCCCGCCATCGCGCCCGCCGTCGCGCCCACCATGGCGCCTGGTACCGCGCACCCGGTACCCGAGGACAGCGCTCCGGTATTCGCCGCGGCCGGGATCTCCTACCCCGAACGTTGGACATGCTGGTCACCGGCGCGGTGGGTGGCGCGTTGGGCGGTGCCGTGACCGGCACGGTGGCCGACGCCCGGGGCCGACGGTTCGACGGCACCGCGCCGGCGGCGCGGTGAAGCTCCCGGAACGGGTCACGGCCACCGCGACCGGCCCGCGCTGATCGAGCGGCGGTGGCCGGATCGCGACAGCGCCGATGGCCTGCTGCGTATCCAGCTCAGCAACGGTGTGGACGTCTCGACCATCTCCACCGCGCGCGACGATCTGGGCGGTGGCCAGGGAATCGCGGGTATGCGCCGGCGGCTGGAGTCCGTGGGCGGCGCGCTCGACATCGTCCAGACCGACGATCCCGACAGGCCGAGATTCACGGCGGTCGCGTCGGTTCCCGTGCGGTCGCCGTCGCCCCGGAGCCCCGGAGCCCCGGAGTGACCGAACTCGGTCCCGCGGCACCGCGGGACGGCACGGCGACGCCACCGGATGGCGCCGCGATGCCGCCGGACATCGGCGTCCTTCTCGCCGACGACCAGGAGCTCTTCCGCGAGGGCGCGCGGGTCATCGTCGACCCCGTACCTCAGCACGTGGCCGACCAGTGGAGCCAGCCAGCACGGCGACCGAAGCCATGATCAGAAAACCGCATCGATGTTCCTCGTGACGGGGGTCGAGTCTGCGAGGATCGCCGGGCCGGCTCCGCTGGCGGGGCCTGTTTGGGACGGGAGGCGATCAGGGTGGGTGACGGGCTGCCGCAGCCGTTCGGTGACTACCAGGTGGAGATCTACCTTCAGGGTCTGAGCGGTGTCCTGCCGACAATGCCGATGCTCTTCGACGAGCTGGAGCGGCGGGCGCAGGCCGTGCTGCCGCCGTCCGTCTGGTCGTACGTTGCCGGTGGCGCGGGCGACGAGACCACCCAGCGGGGCAACATCGCGGCGTTCGGCCAGTGGGGGCTGGTGCCGCGCATGCTGGTCGGCGCCACCGAACGCGACCTTTCCGTCGAGCTGTGGGGCCGGCGCTGGCCAGCGCCGGTGTTCCTCGCGCCCATCGGCGTCATCGGCCTGTGCGCGCAGAGCGGCCACGGCGACCTGGAGACCGCCCGGGCGTCGGCCCGGTCCGGTGTCCCGATGGTCGCCTCGACGCTGACCGTCGACCCGCTGGAGGACGTCGCGCCCGCGTTCGGCGAGACGCCGGGTTTCTTCCAGCTGTACACCCCGAAGGACCGTGAGCTCGCCGAGAGCCTGGTGAGCCGGGCCGAGCGGGCTGGTTTCGCCGGCATCGTGGTCACGCTGGACACCTGGGTCACCGGGTGGCGCCCGCGCGACCTGGCGATGTCGAACTTCCCGCAGCTGCGCGGGCACTGCCTGGCGAACTACTTCACCGATCCCCGGTTCAGGGCGATGCTCGGCGCCGATCCCGCGTCGAACCCGCAGGCCGCCGTCCTGCAGTGGGTGACGACGTTCGGCCACGCGGTGACCTGGGACGACCTGCGCTGGCTGCGCTCGCTTACCAAGCTCCCACTGATCCTCAAGGGCATCCAGCACCCGGAGGACGCCCGACGGGCCGTCGACGAGGGCGCCGACGGCATCTACTGCTCGAACCACGGCGGCCGGCAGGCCAACGGTGGCCTACCGGCGCTCGACTGCCTGCCAGGCGTGGTCGAGGCGGCGGGTGGCCTGCCGGTCCTGTTCGACTCGGGCGTCCGCTCTGGCGCCGACGTGGTCAAGGCGCTGGCTCTGGGGGCGGCCGCGGTCGGGATCGGCCGGCCGTACGCCTATGGCCTCGCCCTCGGCGGCGTCGACGGCATCATCCACGTCCTGCGCTCGATCCTCGCCGAGGCCGATCTCATCATGGCTGTCGACGGCTACCCGACCCTCGCCGACCTGACCCCGGCCGCCCTCCCCCGCGTCGTCTCACCCCCGCCGCTGGCCAGTCACTAGTCGGCGAAGGCTGACCGGTCTTGGCCGAGGACGCGAAGGCATTGGCCGGGCTCGAGGGTGAACAGACCTGGTCTCGGCGGCCGGTATACGGGTTCTGGTCCCCGGAGGTCAGACCCACACTGGCCGCCCTACCAGATTCGGACCGCGACCTCAGACAACACATTGACGGCAGGAGAGCCGGCCGTCAGACAACACATTGACGACAGGAAAGCCGGCTGACTCGCATACTCAGCCGGCTCATGGCCTTCGTGCGATTATCACCGTGTGCTCTCCGTCCCAGGGGGCGGGTATCCGCCCGGCTGAATCCGCCCCGGCCGCCTGGGCATCGCCCCATGCGGCGCCCCCGGCGAAGTCGGCCGCGCCGTGTGCCGGGATTGGCACCCACGCCCGGCCATCGCCATCCATTGACTCGGCCGGGCGCGCGGCGGGCCTGGTTCGCTGGTCGGGCGGCCTTTTGAACTTGCGCAGCAGGTATCGGTGGGCTGGCTTTTCCACGGTGTGGTGCAGGAGGGCGCCAAGCGCTATGGAGAAGAGGAAACCGGCGACGACGGCAAGAGCCGCCTCGGTCGCGCTGGCCGTGTCGAACAAGCCGAGTTCKGTGACGATCGCGAGTGCGCCGGGGTGGATGAGATAGAAGGCGTAGGAGACGACGCCGAAGTAGACGAGAGGGCGGGCACTCGCGATGGGCACTCTGCCGCCGTCCGCCTCCCGGGTGCCGACCAGGAAGATGATTATCGCGAACGACGGCAGCGTGAGGGTGTCGATGAGACCCGGGTGGTCGCTGTACTGGTAGCCGAGCGTGATCGGGACGGCCAGCCAGGCGACCGCGAGGACGGCGAGGGCGCGGCGCTGGTTCGCCGTGCCGCGCACGCCGTCCAAGGCCATGAGCCCCAGCACGATGCCGAGGACGAACTCGCCGACCCGCACCACCGGGTTGGCGTAGAGGGCGAGGTCGAGTCGGGGGTCGATCGCGCCGGCCAGGCAGGCCACGGCCGCCGTCGGCACGACGACGAGGAGAGCCGCGCGGATGCGGCCCGCGTTGGTCCGGGCCAGGAGCCGCTGATAGACAATCGGGAAGACCAGGTAGAAGAACGCCTCGCAGGACAGCGACCACAGCACCGCCCCACCCCAGCCGAAGTAGATCGCCTGGGTGGGGACCCACGCCTGGACGAGAAGCAGGCTTGGCAGGACGGCGACCGGCTTCGAACCGAATTCTCCCATCAGCCCGAATGACCAGGCGACGACGAACCACAACGCGATCGCGACGAGGTACAGCGGGTAGATCCTGGCGAACCGGCGCCAGTAGAACTGCTTACGGGTTCCCGGACGGGCGGACCAGGTGAGCACGAATCCCGAGAGCATGAAGAAGAACATGACGCCGCAATATCCGATGTTGCCGAGTGGCATGTTTGGAATTGCCTCTTCGACATCCGAGTCGATGTGGCGGATGAACACCAGGGTTGCGGCGACGCCTCGCAGACCAGTCAGCGACGGCAGGTCGCGACGAGCTTGAGACGGCGGGTCGCGGCGAGCTTGAGACGGCGGGTTGGCTCTCGACCTGGAGGCGACTCGGTGCCGGCCGGGCTGTGGCGACATCCTCTCGGTCACCGTGCCCTTTCTCGATCGTCGGGAGACCTGCGTGCGCGGTAGGAGCCGATGCGGAGAGTGCCGTGCCGGTCATACGGGCGAACTGACGCCATGCGCGGCGCGCGGCCGGATGCCACCGCGCGCACCGAGGCGGCCACCGGCCACGGCACCGTGATCAGGTCACGGCAGCACGACCCGATGCGATCACGCTCGTCACCACGGTCACGCGACGGTCACGCGACGCGGCCGAACGCCGGTCGGACGACGCTGACCCCCGGGCAGTCAGAACCGACCGCGGCGGCTGAGGCAGAGGACCGCCAGGAGCTCGCGCCCCGGCTCACCCCAGCCCTTCCCCTCGGCTCACGACCGCCCGAACCGGGACTTTCCTGGCCGACATGGACTAACCCTACTCATACGTTAATGTCAGGTTCGCCCGGACGGTCGCAATGCTACTACAACCGAGTAGATGACTACTCGACGTATGAACCCGCGGCCGCGGGTGACGCGCGGCACCTGGACGTCACGTGCGCCGGACGACCCGGTGAGGGTGACGTCAGCCCGTGGCTGTGAGAGCGGCCCGTGGCTGTGAGAGCGGCCCGTGGCTGTGAGAGCGGCGGCGAGCCCGCCAAGAACGCTGATGGATCGGCGGCCGCCGGCCGTGATCGACGGCTGTTCGGACCGCTGACCGGCGATATCCCGTACCAGGAGATCGCGGGCGGCTCGCCGCCCGCGGAACAGGCCGGCCCCGCCGTCAGATGCCGGTGATGCCGCCAGCGGCGGCGGTGCTGGCGAGTTGGCGGCGGGCCCGGGTGTTCAGCCAGTCGCCCGCGAGGATCGGGGTGAAGCGGGCCGGGGTGTCGGCGGTGACGCAGGTGGGGACGGGTTCGATCAGGGTGCCGGGGTAGGCGTCGACGAAGTAGGCGATGCTGCGGCGCGCCGCCGGGCCGGTGGCGTTCGCCGGCGGGGGCAGGACCCGGTGCAGGGTGGAGGTCCAGCGGCCGTTGGTCCACATCGCGAGCAGGTCACCGATGTTCGCCACCAGCTGCCCGGGGCCCGGGTTCACGTCGCGCCACTCGTCGCCCTGGCGGATCTGCAGGCCGGGGACGCCGTCGGTCCACAGCAGGGTGAGCACGCCGAAGTCGGTGTGCTCACCGCGGCGGAGCTGGCCGGGCAGCGGGTTCCGGACGCCGGCGGGGCGGGTGTAGAAGTTGGCCCGGGTCGAGAGCGGCGCGTCGGCGCACAGGTCGACGAGCCAGCGTTCGCCCATGCCGAGCGCGAGGCCCATCGCGCCGAGCACCGCGTCCGCGAGCCGCGCCATCGCCGCCTCGTAGGCGCGGTACGCCCGTTCCCAGCCGGCCGGGCGGGCCGGCCACGCGTTCGCCGGGTACCAGTCGCGATGCCGGTCGAACGGGGCGCCCTCGGCGTCGGACCGGCTGAAGCTCATCGCCTCGAACAGGTCCGGCGGGGTCTGGTTGTCGCCGGTGTAGGCCGACGCCTCCTCGCCGAAGGCGGTGTAGCCGATGTTGTTGCCGTCGGGGACCTTCGGCGCGACACAGGCGAGCTTGACGGGCTCGGGAAGGGCGAAGAACTCGTCGCAGCGGGCCACGAAGGCGTTCATCACGTCGTCCGGAACCCCGTGGCCCTCCAGGAGCAGGAATCCGGTCTCGTGGCAGGCCCGGTCGACCGCCGCGGCGACGGCCTTCCGCGCCGCCGGGTCGCCCGACCACCAGCCGCTCAGGTCCACCGGCGCGTCATGCACGGAGGCCGCCCGCCGGCCACCCGGCCCCTGTTCGCGGGTCACCGGCGGGCCTCCCCCACGGCCAGGCCCGCGAAGCTCGTGATCCGTTGGGATCGTCGGCGCCAGAGCGAGAAACCGAATTTACTCAAACCCCCTCATCCCCCTCATCCCCCTCATCGGATCTGGCCATGGTCTGTGGGGTGGATCCCGGTCTCCTGGGCCCCAGAACCCAGGGACGGATGAGTGTGGCCGTGGGTCCGTCGGCGCCAGAACCCCGGAGTTTCATCGGACCATGATCTGGTGGGATCTTCGGAGTCAGGATGCCGAGGATCCCACCAGATCAAGGCCGGCGGGCCGGACCGCGACGGCCGCGGGACCCCGGTGGCCGAGCTTGTGGACACCGGACTCCGAAGCACCACAGGACAGGACACCGACCGCTCGGACACTGGGTGGCCGGGCACCGAGCGGCCGGGCACCGAGCGGCTAGGCACCGAGCGCCGCCGTGACGGTGTGGTAGCCGAGCTCCTTGCGGGAGATGTGCTCGCCCGCGACAACCTCGCTGTAGTCGGGCCCGCCCGCGGCCACGGGGAGGGCGGGCGCGACGACGGCGTCGGGGTTGGGCTGCTGGAAGTAGGCGACCGAGTAGCGGCCGACGCCGGGGTCCTCGCCCTTGACGACGCGATGCGGGGTGGCTGGCAGCAGGCCGCCCGTCCAGCGCTCCAGCATGTCGCCGACGTTGATGACCAGCGATCCGGGGATGAAGGGGACMTGCCACCACCGGCCGTCCGCGAAGACCTCGAGCCCGCCCGGCTCGCTCGGCCGGTAGAGCAGAGTGAGCGCGCCGTGGTCGGTGTGCGGGCGGTTGCGCAGCATGGGGCTGTCAGCGAGGCCACCGACGCGCGGCGGGTAGTGGTTGGCTGCGAGGTTGTTGAAGTGGCGGTCGAACTTGCCGGCGAACCAGTCGCGCGGCAGGCCGACACCGACGGCGACGAGCTCGAGGAGCCGGTCGCCGAGCGCGGTCATCGCCCGGTAGTAGTCCTCCCACACCGGCCGCAGCGACGCCGGGCGCTCGGGCCACAGGTTCGGCCAGCGCCACAGCTTGGCCTGGGGGCTGCCTTCCGGATAGTCGCCCACCGGCTCCAGCTGGTTGATCAGCAGCGACTCCATCAGGTTCGGCGCCCGCACCTGCCCGGACTGGTCGGGCACCGGCTCGTAGCCCCGGATCACCTCGGGGGCGGGAAAACCGACCCGCATCTTCTCGTCCAGCGGCAGCGCGAAGAACTCCGCCGACTCGGCGCAGAACCGCTCGAACAGGCCGGGGTCGACGTCATGGCCCGTGATTACCGCGAAGCCGGTGCGCCGGAAGGAGTCGACGAGGCCCTGCGCGACCCCGGTCTCCCCGGCCGAGCCGGGTGTCGCGCCGATCGCGGCGCTGACGTCGACGACCGTCACCGTCGCGACGCCAGCACTCGCGTCGCCGTCGGTCGAGCGGTCCTCGATGAAGACGGCCGACGGCGCGGGCAGGTCGGCGGCCTCGACGTCGTTCATGTGCACGCTCCTTCGCGTTGTGGCCGCCAGTCGGGGCAGGCGGCCGGGACGAGCAGTCCGGACGCGGGCGCGGCGCGCCCGGCGAGGACACGCCAGGCGGGGTCCGGCCCGCCGCCCACGGGAGGGCGAGCGGCGGGCCGGAGCCCCGGGCGGGCGGTCAGGACCTGGCGATGCCGATCTTGCTGAAGTCGACCTCGAAGGCGCCGATGTTGTGCGCCTGCGGGATCCCAGTGATCCACTTCTGGGCCAGGATCCAGTCGTTGTTGTTCGACAGGTGCAGGTAGCAGCCGTTCTGGCTGTAGGTCTGCGCCGCCTGGACGTAGAGGTTGGTGTCCCCGGTGGCGACCGCCTTGTCGAGCAGTTCGTTCACCTCGGGCAGCTCGCACTGCAGGAAGTCGATGCCGCCGGACTTGTCCCAGAAGACGTGGCCCCACATGTAGGGGTCACCGCCGTCGGGGCCGTTGGAGGCGTCGATGAAGGTGTCCGGGCCCTTGGTCGGGTCCTCGGACCAGGTGAACACCTGGTCGGTGGTGTAGCCCTGGACCTTCGCGTCCAGGCCGTCCGCCTTCAGCGCCGCGGCGATGATGTTGGCCATCTTCTGGCCGTTCGGCTGGTTGGTCTGGAAGCCGACGACGAGGCTCTTGTCGGCGGCCGTCTTGGCGTACGCCTGCATGACCGACGGGTCGTAGCTGATGTTCTGCTTGTCGGCGCCGCCGGCGATCATGCCGCGGGCGTAGACGGTGGTCGCCGGCGAGGCGAACTTCTCGCCGAGCACCTGYGAGACCAGCTGGTCCCGGTTGATCGCCTGCAGGTACGCCATGCGGGCTTCCTGGGTGGCGAAGAAGTCCTTGTTCGGGTTGGTGGTGATCTGCGCCGCCGCCAGCTGCGGCAGGAAGTAGTTGTCGACGTTCTTGTCCGCGTACCGCGGGATCGCGGACGACGGGAGCGCGTTGACGACCAGGTGGACGTCACCCTTGTCGAACGCAAGCTCCAGCGCCGAGGCGTCGGTGTAGACGGGCAGCCGGATCGTCTTGAACGGGGACGTCCCGCCCCAGTACTTCGGGTACTGCGTGAGCACGTACAGCTGGCCCACGTTGGCGGTGGTCAGCTCGTAGGGGCCGGCGCCCAGGTCATGGGTCTTCAGGTAGGTCTGCGCCTGGTCGCTGCCCGCGTGCTCGGTCAGGCCCGTCGGCGAGAGCATCTTCGGGCCGAAAGGCGAGGCCAGGTAGTTCAGGAACGCCGCGTTCGGCTGCTTGAGGTGGACGACCGCGGTGAGGTCGTCCGGGGTGTCGACCGACGACACGATCGCGGCGAGGTAGGCGGGGCCGCCATCGAGCGACGCCTGCCGGGTGATCGACGGCATGACCGCGGCCGAGGTGAACGGGGTGCCGTCGTGGAACGTCACGCCCTCGCGCAGGTGGAACGTGTAGGTCAGCTTGTCGTCGCTGACCTCCCACGACGTCGCCAGCTGCGGGGCGATCGTGACCTGGTCGGTGTTGTTCTCGTAGGTGACCAGGCCGTCGTAGACGTTCTTCATGATGGCGATGCCGTTGCCGGCGTAGAAGATCGCCGGGTCGGGCGGCATGCCGATGTCGCCGAGCAGGCCGACGGTCAGCGTGCCGTCGGCCGGCGGCGCGCTGGTCGAGCCACCGTCACCGCCAGAGCCGCCGCCTCCGCAGGCGGCGAGGGTGGCCGCGAGCACGGCCGCGGCGGCCCCCAGGGCGGCGGCTCTGGCCGAGCGCCGTCCGAAAGTACGAGTCATGCGTCCAGTCCAATCAACAAGCGGGCGAGAGCGAGAGCGACGTGTGGGCGAGGCGGCGGGTCACGGTGCGCGGTTCATGAGGGATGGGGCCATGAGGGATGAGGCCATGAGGGGTGGTCATGAGGCGGTGAGTCACAAGGCGAGGCGCGGGTCGGCGACGGTCTGCAGGACGTCGACCAGCGCGTTCGCGACGATGTAGATGGCGCCGAGCAGCAACGTCACGCCGGCGATCGCCGGGAAGTCGGCGCTCGCGATGCTGTCGGACAGGTACGAGCCGATCCCGGGCCAGCTGAAGATCTTCTCGACGACCACGACGCCGGCGAACATCGCGCCGAGCTGCAGGCCGGACATCGAGAGCGCCGGGCCGAGCGCGTTGCGGACCACGTGCCGGCCAAGCACCCCGGCCTCGGTGATGCCCTTGGCGCGGGCGGTGCGGACGTGGTCGGCACGCAGCGTCGTCTCGATGCTGGAGCGCAGGATCCGGCCGATGGCGATCGCCGGCGCGATCGCCAGGGTCAGCGCCGGCAGCAGCAGGTGGCGCAGTGCCGCGCCGAACTGGCCGGGGTCGGCGTGCAGCAGGCTGTCGAGCAGCAGGAACCCGGTCGGCGTCGACGTGTCCGCGCCGCGTCCGGCCGCCGGCAGCCAGCCGAGCTCGGAGTAGAACAGCACGATCCCGAGCAGGCCGACGAGGAACGCCGGCGCGGACGCGAACACCAGCAGCACCCCGCGCAGCGGGCCCGTGCCGCGGACGCGCAGCGCGCCGGAGAACGCGTAGCCGGCGCCCAGCAGCGCCGCCAGCACGAACGCGGCGAACACCAACTCCAGCGTCGCCGGGAAGAAATGCCAGAGATCGCCCGCGACGCCCCGCCGCGTGCGTAGCGACGTGCCCAGATCACCCCGGACGGCGTCGCCGACGTAGCGGAAGTACTGCTCGAGCAGCGGCCGGTCCAGGCCCAGCCGGTGGCGTACCTGCGCGATCTGGTCCGGCGAGGCCTTGGCACCCAGATACGCCGCCGCCGGGTCGGAGTCCGACAGGTGCGACAGCACGAACAGCACCAGCAGCAGGATCAGCAGCAGCCCGACGGCGACGCCGCCCCGGCGCAGGGCGAACCTGGTCACGACCGGCCTCCGAGCAGCCGGCGCAGCGCGTCGCCGCTGAGATTGGCGATCAGCGTCAGGGCCAGCACCGCCAGCCCTGGGATGATCGGCACCCATTTCTGGCCGAGCAGCTGGTCGAGGTTGCCGGCCGTGTCGGCGCCGAGCTCGGCCGCCGGCTGCTGCTGACCGAGCCCGACGAACGACAGGCCGGCGAGCAGCAGGATGACGTTGCCGATGTCCAGGCTCGCGCTCACCACGGCGCTCGGCACGACGCCGGGCAGCAGGTGGCGCACCAACAGCCGCACCGGTCCGACCCCGGCGAGCCGCGCCGCCTCGACGTGCGGCCGCGCCGCCAGCGCCCGCGTCTCGCCGCGCACGATCCGGGCGTAGTACGGCCACCAGACGATCGAGATCCCGACCAGCGTGTGGACCAGGCTCGGCCCGAGCGCGGACACGATCGCGATCGCGACCAGCGTGCCCGGCATGGCCAGGAACAGGTCGGTGCCACGCATCAGCACGCTGTCGACCCAGCCGCCGAACGCGCCGGCGACCAGCCCCACCGTCCCGCCGACGAGCAGGCCGACGAGGACGACGGCGAGCGCGGACAGCCAACTCGCCCTGATCCCGAACAGCACCCGGCTCTCCAGGTCGCGGCCGATCGAGTCGGTACCGAGCAGGTGGTGCGGCGACAGCGGCCCGAGCGCCAGGTCGCCGACGGGGGCGACCGGGTCGTAGGGCGCGAGGACGGGGGCGAGCAGCGCGACCAGGGTGACCAGGCCGAGCAGCCCGACCATCCCCCAGTCGGCCCAGCGGGACCGGGACTGCCACAGCCGGCCGGCGTCGAGACCGAACCGGCCGCCGAACCGGCMGCCGAACCGGGTGGGGACGGTGGCGACCGTGCTCATGCGGGCTCCACGGCGTCGAGACGGGACCGGGTGGGCGCGCCGGCGGGCGCGAGGCGCGGGACGGCGGCGAGCAGGGCCCGGGTGCGTTCATGCGCCGGGGCGGTCAGGACCGTGTCGATGTCACCGATCTCGACGATCTCGCCGTCCGCGACGACGGCGATCCGCTCCCCCATCAGCCGGGCGACCGCCAGGTCATGGGTGACGAACACGACCGCCATCCCGAACCGGCCGCGCAGGCCGCGGATCAGGTCGAGCACGCTCGCCGCCAGCGACGCGTCGAGCGCGCTCGTCGGCTCGTCGCACAGCAGGACGGCGGGCGGGATGAGCACCGCGCGGGCCAGGCAGATCCGCTGGCGCTGCCCGCCGGACAGCTCCGCCGGCCTGGCGCCGAGCACCGCCGGTGGCAGGCCGAGCAGGTCCATCGTCTCGGCGATGCGGGCCGCCGTCCGCTTCCGGCCGAGCCGCGCCGGCCGCAGCCGCTCGCGCAGCAGGCTGCCGACGGTGAGCCAGGGCGTCAGCGACGAGCCGGCGTCCTGGAAGACCATCTGCGCGTCGCCGCGCAGCACGGCGCCGCCGGCGCTCGGGCGGGTGAGCCCGGCGATGACCCGCAGCAGGGTCGACTTGCCGGACCCGCTCTCCCCCACGATCGCGAGCGCCTCGCCCGCCGCGACGTCCAGGTCGACGCCGCGCACCGCGTGCACCACGTGCCTCGGACCGCGCCCGCCGCGCGCGGTGAACCGGCAGTGCAGGCCGCGGATCTCGACGACCGGTGGACCTGCCTGCGCGGGAGCAGGTGGGGGCACCGGCGCCGGGGCGGTCCCGGCCCGCGGGGACGGGACGGCGACGGTGGGTGGGAGGAGGGCAGGGGGTGCGGCGAGGACAGGGGGTGCGGCGAGGATGGACACGATGTCGGACGCGGGACGCCAGCAGGCCCGCCAGTGGCCGGGGCGGTGCTCCCGCGCCGGCGGCTGCTCCGTGGCGCATCGATCGAGGGCCACCGGGCAGCGGGTGTGGTACGCGCAGCCGGTGAGCCGCGCGGCGACGTCGCCCGGCTCCGGCGGCAGGGTCCGGAGCGGGCCGGAGCGCGGCGTGTCCAGGTCGAGGCGCGAGCCGAGCAGGCCCGCGGTGTACGGGTGGACGGCGTCGGCGAGCACGTCACGGGTCGGCCCGGCCTCGGCGACCCGGCCCTGGTAGAGCACCACGACCCGGTCGGTGATCTGGGCGGCGACCGCGAGGTCGTGCGTGATGAACAGGACGGCGCAGCCGAACTCGTCGCGCAGCTGCGCGAGCAGCGCGAGCAGCTGCGCCTGGACGGTCACGTCGAGCGCGGTGGTCGGCTCGTCGGCGATGACGAGCGCCGGGCGGCCGGTGAGCGCGATCGCGGCCATCACCCGCTGGCGCAGCCCGCCCGACAGCTCGTGCGGGAACGCCCGCAGCCGCCCCGCCGGCTCGGGGACGCCGACCGCCGTCAGCAGCCGGACGGCCTCGCCCGCGTCGCCGGTGACCTCGGTGATCTGCCGGCCGACCCGCATCGTCGGGTTCAGCGACGTCATCGGGTCCTGGAAGATCACCCCCAGGTGCTCGCGGCGCAGCCGGCGCAGCTGCGCGGATGTGCCGCGCACGGGGTCGGTGCCGGCGACCTCGACCTCGCCGCCGACGCTCGGCCGGGCCGCCGTCGGCAGCAGGCCCATCAGGGTCAGCGCGAGCACGCTCTTGCCCGAGCCGGACTCGCCGACCAGGCCGACGATCTCCCCGGAGGCGATGTCGAGGTCGACGCCGCGCAGCACCGGGGACGCCACCCCGCCGCGGGTGAGCGCGACGGTCAGCCCACGCACCCGCGCCACCGTCGCCGCCGCCTGCTCGGCCATCGCCTCAGCCATCGCCACCGCCGGAGCCCAGGGGCGGCACGAGCGCGGCGAACGCGTCGTGGATCTCGCCGGGCCGCGCGAGCCAGGCACGGTCCCGCCGCGAGGCCATGTGCTCCAGCGCCCGGGTGATCTGGCGCAGCCGGAACGGCGCGCCGGAGATGAACGAGTGCAGCACGACGCTCATCACCAGTGGCTGGCCGTCGGGCGCGGCCAGCAGCTCGTCGAACTCGTCGACGATCATGTCGGCGAACGTGGCCGCGTCGACCTGGCGGCCGATCATGGTCGTGCTGTCGTTGAGCTCGAGCGAGTACGGGATCGCCAGCAGCGGCCCGGCGTCGCCGCGCAGCCAGAAGGGGCGGTCGTCGGCCCGCAGGTCAAGCAGGTAGCGGTACCCGGTGGCGGCGAGCAGGTCGACGGTGTGCGGGGTATGGGTGAGCCACGGGCTCGACCAGCCGCCGGGGCGGACGCCCTCCTCCTTCTCGATGCGGCCCGCGACCGCGTCGAGGTAGTCGCGCTCCTGGCCGGGCGGCAGGTCGGCGAGCGAGTCGGAGTTCGACGCCCCGTGCCCGACCAGCTCGGCGCCGGCCGCGCGGGCGGCGTCGGTCACGGCCGGGGCGGCGTCGTAGACGTCGGTGTTGAGCAGCAAAGTCGGCGGGATGCCGAGCGCGCGCAGGCGGTCGAGCAGGCGGAACACGCCGACCCGGTTGCCGTAGTCGCGCCAGGCCTCGTTGACCAGGTCGGGCCGGGGCACGCCGGGAAGGAGGTCCTCGACGTGGCCCTCGCCCGGCCGGTAGTCCTCGACGCCGATCGCGACGTACACGGCGAGGCCGTGGCCGCCGGGCCAGCGCCCGGGCGACCGCGACGTGATCGGGTCGTAGGGGTAGCGGCGCGTCGCCTGGCCCGCGCGGGGCCCGGTCACGCCGGCCTCCGTCACATGGCGTTCGGTCACAGCGGAATCCGGCACGGGTGGTTCGGCCACACGGTGTTCCGTCACACGGTGCTCGGTCACAGAGCGCCCGCCCATCTCGTCATGCCGACGTCGACGCCGGCCGCCTGGCGGACCATTCGCTGATAGGTGGGATAGAGCCGGTCCGCGCCCGCCCGGTGGGCGAGCAGGGCGGGGCGCTGCGCGGCGAACAGCTCCCTGGCCTCGGCGAGCAGCGCGGCCTCGTCGACGCTGGTCACCGCCCCGCGCTCGGCGACGACGACGCCGTCGACCATGGTCAGCGCGACGCTGCCGCCGGACTCGCAGTAGACGAGCTGGCCGGCGAGGTCGYCCAGCGGCGTGAACGCCGGGGAGTGCAGGTCGAGCAGCACGAGGTCGGCGAGGCAGCCGGGCGCGACGCGGCCGAGGTCACCGGGGCGCAGCATCGCCGCCGCGCCGCCTGTCCACAGGGCGTCGAGCACCTCGGCGGGCCGTGGCCAGCGCTCGCTGTCCAGACCGGTGATGTTGTGGATCAGGCCGGCGGTCTTGACGACGTTCCACATGTCGGCCGCGTCGTTGCAGATCGCCTCGTCGACGCCGAGGGCGACCGGGATGGCGCGGTCGAGCATCGCCCGCAGTGGCATCACCCCACTGCCCAGGCGCAGGTTGCTCACCGGGTTGTGGACGACGACGGCGCCGGCGGCGGCGATCGCGTCGAGGTCGGCGTCGTCGGTCCAGACGGCGTGGATGACGTTGGTCCGCTCGGTCAGCAGGCCGAGGCCGGCGGTGTACTGGACGAGCGAGCGGCCGGCGAAGCGCGGCTGGGTGCCGGCGAGCACCCGCTGCGTCCTGGTCTCCAGCATGTGGGCGTAGAGCGGGACACGGTGGCGGGCGCTCAGCTCGTCGAGGGCCTGGAAGTACTCGACGCTCACCCGCTGCGGCGCGGAGATCGACACCGCCGCCGTCAGCCGGCCACCGGCGGCGCCGTGCCAGGTGCCGAACAGGTAGGCGTACAGCTCGAGCAGCTCGTCGCGCGAGCGGGGACCGGGGGCGAGAACGTCGCCGCGCAGCTGGGTGGGCGCGAGGTCGGCGAGGAACGGGAGCTTGTCGGCCTCGGGCAGCTCGGGCTGGTCCAGGGCGACGGCGGCGCGGATGCCGCAGTCGGCGTACGCCGAGGCGACCGCGTCGATGATCTCCGGGTCGGGCCAGGGCATGAAGAACGCGTCGTCCTGGACCGACGTGGTGCCGGTACGGAGCATCTCCAGCGCGGCCAGCATCGTGCGCAGGTAGGCGGCGCGGGGGCTGGGGCGCGGCGCGTCGGCGGGCGTCTCGAAGAGCATGAACAGCTCGAGCGGCATGCTCGGCAGGTCGCCCTTGAGGTGGTTGGCCGGCGAGTGGAAGTGCGCGTTGACCAGGCCGGGGACCAGCAGGTGGTGACCACGCCCCTCGATGATCCTGTCGGCGCCAGCGGCGCCAGCGGCGCCAGCGGTGCCAGCGGCGCCGACGGCGGCGATCCGGTTGCCGGTGACGAGGACGTCGGTCGGGCCGACGGCGTGCCCCGGGGCGCCGGCCTGGTAGACGAGGACGTCGCGGAACAGGGTGGTCCCGCCGGTGGTACCGCCGTCGCGGGCTGGCTGGTTCGCCGCGCTCGCGCTCGTCGCCGCGGTCACGCGGGCACCGGCCCGAGCCGCTCCGGCGGGGCGTAGGTGGCGGCCCGCGAGGTCGACAGGTTCTGGGCGAGCAGGCCCTCGGTCATCGTCACGGCCGCGGCGACGCCCTCGACGACCGGGACGTTCAGCAGCTCCGTCAGCGGCCCGACCAGGTCGGCCAGCCCCGCGCAGCCGAGCACGATCGCCTCGGCCGCGTCGGCGTCGAGCGCCGCCCTGGCCTCGGCTGCGACCGCGCCCAGCAGGTGCAGGGAGCCGTCGTGGACCTCGGCGACCGGCTCCTCGATGGCGCGCACCGTCGCCCGGTGCGCGAGGCCGGTCTCGCGCAGCACCCGGCGCGACTGCTCCCTGGTGCGCGGCGGCAGCGTGACGACGCTGAAGCGGGCGGCGAGCAGGGCGGCGGTGAACAGCGCCGCCTCGGTCATGCCGACGACCGGGCCGCGCGCCGCCTCCCTCGCGGCGGCGAGTCCGGTGTCGCCGAAGCAGGCGACCACGTAGCCGTCGACGCCGGCGGCCTCCCCCGCGCGCACCTGGTCGAGAACGGCGAGCGCGCCGTAGACCTCGTCCGTGTTGCTCTCGACCGAGTCGACGCCGCTGGCCGCCGTCGAACCCACCAGCCGGGTCGCCGGGCCGGCGGCCGAGCGGGCGCCTTCCAACACGGTCCGTGTCATCGACGCGGTCGTGTTCGGGTTGACGATCATGATCGTCCGGGAGGCCGTCATGTCACAAACGGTATACAGCGGGCCGTTTCGGCCAGGAAAAATATGCGCTAAGTTCCAGCACAGCAGCCAACGACTCTGAAATGATCAAAAAACAGTATTCAATCTGGCCGCAGGGCCGATCGCCCGACCCGGCCGTGCCGGCCGCCCGACGGGAGCCCGCTCACAACTGGGGCGACGACCGGCGCGCCGGAAATGGGACGATGAAGCCACCAGGCTGCCGGGACGGTCGGGAAGGACTGGAGAGTCGATGGCCACGCCGATCGCGTCAGCGCGGGACCCGAAGGTTCCCGGGGAGTCGCTGTCCCGGCGGATCTACGACGAGCTGCGCGAGGGCATCATCCGGGGCCGCTACCCCCAGGGCAGCCGGCTCGCCGAGCAGCGGCTGGCCGAGGAGCTGCGCGTCTCCCGCGTGCCGCTGCGCGAGGCGGTGCCGCTGCTCGTCGTCGACGGCTTCGTGCGGACACTCCCGCGCCGCGGCGCGGTCGTCACGACGTGGACCGTCGACATGGCGCACGAGCTGTTCGACCTGCGGCTGTGCATGGAGGTCGGCGCCGCCCGGTTCGCCGCCCGCCAGGTCGCCCGCGGCCAGTCCGTCGAACCGCTGCGGGCCGCGCTCGACCGCTGCCGGGAAGGGGTCCGTACCGGCGACCCCTACCGGATCTCGGGCGACAGCACCGAGTTCCACGAGGTGGTCGTCGACCTGACCAGCAACTCGCTGATGCGCTCCGTGATGCGCTCGGTCACCGGCCGGATGATGTGGCTGTTCTACCTGACCTCCGAGCTCAACCCGGATGACGCGCTGGACGGACACGAGGAGCTGCTGCGCGCGGTCGAGTCCGGCAACGAGCGGGTCGCCGAGAGCATCGCCTACGCCCACATCGAGCGGGACCGGGACGAGTCGATGCGCGTCCTCGTCGAACGGCGCGACGTTCCCGACCTCGCCTAGCGGCGGACCGCGGGGACGGCGGGGACGGCGGGAACGGCGGGAACGGCGGGAACGCCGGGGCGGGCGAGGCGGGTGAGGATCTCGGCCTTGGCGCGCAGCTCGCCGTACTCGGCGGCCGGGTCGGAGCCCCAGGTGATGCCGCCGCCGGCGCCGTAGGTCGCGAGGCCGGCGGCCCGGTCGACGAGGGCGGTGCGGATGGGGACGCTGAAGCGCGCCTCGAAGGGGGCGGCGCCCGGCGGCGCGACCATGCCGATCGCGCCGCAGTAGACGCCCCGGGGGCCGTCCTCCAGGTCGCGGATCAGTTCCATGGTGCGGGCCTTGGGCGCGCCGGTGACCGAGCCGCAGGGGAACAGCGCGCGGAACACGTCAGTGAGCCCGGCGGAAGGGCGCAGCACCGCGGAGACGCCCGAGGTCAGCTGGTGGACGGTCTCGTAGCGTTCCGGTCGGCACAGCGAGGTGACCCGGACGCTGCCGGTCGTCGCGACCCGGGCAAGGTCGTTGCGCACCAGGTCGACAATCATGATGTTCTCGGCGCGTTCCTTCTCGCTGGTGCGTAAGGCGGCCACCATCGCGGCGTCCTGGTCGGGGGTGTCCCCGCGGCGCGCGGTGCCCTTCATCGGCCGCATCCGCACGGCGCGCCCGCTCGTCTCGAAGAACAGCTCCGGGCTGGCGCTCACGACGGCGAAGCGACCGAGATCGAGATAGGCGTTGTAGGAACCTCGTTGACCGAGCGCGAGGTCGGTATACAGGGCGCGCTCGTCGCCCTCGGTCTCCGCGGTCAGCCGGGTGGTCAGGTTGCACTGGTAGGTCTCGCCGGCGGCGATGGCGGAGCGCACGGCGGCGACCCGCGCGGCGTGCTCGTCCTCGTCCCAGGCGGCCGTCCACTCGCCGACCCGGTAGGAGACGGAGTCGCTCTCGCGCACCGTGGGCACCTGCCGCGGCGGGGGGCCGACGCCGAACCAGGCCAGTGGCAGCCCGGGCAGCGGCGCGTCGACGGCGAGCGCCGAGTCCAGCCCGGCCGCCGCCTCGTAGGCGACGTAGCCGTGCGCCCACCAGCCGGCGGCGGCGGCCGCCTCGACGTCGGCGAGCAGCGCGGCGACGTCGCCGGGGCTGGCCGCCTCCAGGGTGAAGGCTGTCCGGGAGAACTCCCAGGCCGCCCCGGCGCGCAGATCGTCGAACCTGGCGTAACCGGGCGACATCGCCTCTCCTGCGTCCCGCGTCCTGCGCTCTCGGCCCTGCGTTCTGGTCTTGGGCTCTGGTCCTCGATTCTGGTCCTGCGCGCTCACAAGGTACGGTGTCCAGGCTAAGACCCGTCCCGTCCCCTGGCGCGGCCCGATCACGCGTTCTCGCTCACCATCGACGCCACGTCGAGCAACTGTCGGACGACGTGGCCCTGTTCGKCTGGCCTAGCGATCCGGGATCTCGTACGCCACGTCGGCCTCCTCGATGCGTTCCAGGTCGTGGGCCTGGACCGCGTAGCCGGTGAACCGTTCGACGGCGACCAGGCACTTCTCGGCCCTGTCGCGGAAGTCCTCGAAGTCGAGCCCCACCAGGTACGGCTCCGCCGCGGCGGGCGTCGCCTGCCACATGCCGGGCTCGAACCCGTCGAAGAGGGCCTCGCCGCCCTCGGCCAGCCCGAGCCGCGGGCCCGCGCTGACGTTCCAGAACACGCTCCCGGCTCGGCCCAGCCGGGAGAGCGCGGCCAGGACCTCGGGGCGGCTGCCCCGGAAGGCGTTGTCCTCGATCGCGACCACCGCGCCGTCCACGGCGACGACCGCCAGCGCGCGCATCGTCAGGTCGTCGGAGGCGCGGGTGTCCCAGAACGACCGTGGCGCCGCCGGGTTGGCGCCAAACGCGCGCACGACGGCGCGGATGTCCGTCGTCCCGGCGATGACCGTGATCGTCGCGCCCTCGGAGATCGACGCGCGCCTGACCCACCGGTAGGCGCGCTCGGGCCGGTCGTCCGGCGGCGGCTCCGGCTCGCCGCGCAGCCGCGCCCCCAGCCGGTCGGAGCGCTTGTGCACGATCTCCGGGCCGCGGGGCGCCTCCCAGACGATCAGCTGGTACCGCTCGTCGACCATGACGCCCGGCACGGTGACGCCGCCGGTCCACTCGTCCCGGCCCGTTACGTGCACCCGCAGCCGCAGCTCGCCCGGCCACGGCGGGGTCTGCTCGCGCAGGTGCCCGCCCAGCCGAGCGTAGCCGGCGTCCAATGGCCGGCCCAGCACGCTCGCCGCGCCGGCCACGGACGTCCAGCTGATCTCGACGACCTCATCCCAGCCCAGAACCTCGACGTCCTCGGGCGGCCCAGCGAGCACATCGAGCCGTACCGAGACGAAGCCGCCGTCCGTGCCGGTACGGATCACGGCGCCGCCGGGTACCTCCGCGACCAGGCCGTTGCCGGCGAAGACAGCGTCCTCGGTCTCGGCCAGCTCTTCCTCCAGCAGTCCGATCCGGTGGCCTGCCGGTTCCACGTGACCCACGGATCCGCGCGGCAGCAGGTACTCGGCCCGGCGCCGCGCCGTCGCCGCCGCCGCGTACGCGGCCGGCATCGGCGCCTCGGCGAGAACCAGGGCCGCCGCCCCCAGCCCGGCGCCGACGATCGCCGCCTCCCGGCCGATCACCGCCGGTGGGGTCACCTCGGCGAGCACCGCCGCGGCCGTCGCCACCCCCAGCGCGAGATGCGCGCGGCCATGCCATGCCGCGACGGCGGTCTCCGCCTCGGCCGGCGTCGGATCGCCCTCGGCCCCCGGCGGTGTCAGCAGCGGTTCGACGCCGGGATGCGTCCGAAGCGCCCGGACCAAGTTCGCTACCAGAACCGTGACGCCCCAGCAGAACTGGTCGAGCATGATGACGGCGTTCTCCAGGTCCCCGCCGCCCGCGGCCGAGAGGACGACCGTCCGGTGCCCGTCCGGTGGCCGCGACACATCCGCTGTCAGCCCGGGCGGGACGTCAGGCAGCGCCAACCGCTCGACCGCGACCTCCAGCGCCCCGTGCAGCCGCGTGGCAAGCATTGGACCGAGCCGGCGCAGCTCTCGCAGAACCGGTGACTCGGCCGGGCCGGCCGGGAACGACGGTACGAAGGGTGGCGTGGGTGGCGCGCCGGCCGGAACCGGCTCCCGCATCGGTCCGGACCGCGTGACCGGCCGCGGCCCTGGCACTGGCATTGGCACTGGTCCAGCGTGCGTGACTGGCGGCGGCGGCTGGCCCGCAGCCACCCACGGCAACGGCCCGGCAATGGTGCGGCCATCCCCTTCCCGGTCCAACGCGACCGGCCCGCTCGTCACCCGCGATACGGCGCCCTCCAGCCCCAGCGCGGCGGCGGGAAGTCTCCCGACAGCCCGCACCTCCGTCGTCCCGGCCGGCCCGGCGAGCCCGAGCCGGCCGAGCTGCGCGGCCGGCTCCCGCGGGATGAGGGCGACCAGTGACGGCATCGCTCGCTCCACCGCCGCGGCCAGYGCCTCGAGCACGGCGGGTGCCACAGACCCCGCGCCCGGTGCCGGGCTGTGCACGTCGCCGGCGGGGTCAGTCGGGTCGGCATCGATCGGTCGCTTCATCGCGACGTCCTCCGGATCAGCCCCGGCGGCTACAGCAAACAGGACATTTCAGGGCGACCAGTGGAACGCCGAGGCACTCGGTATTGTCCCGCGTAGCGGTGAGTGATGGTTCGATATCCCCATGAATCGTATGCGGCTCACGCGGCCAAGCCCGTGGCTGGTGACCGGGGCCTTCCTGGCCAGCGGGGCGGTACATCTGGTGCGTCCCTCGGTGTTCGAGCCGCTGATACCGCCGGCGCTCCCCCGGCCCCGCGAGATCGTCTACGTCAGCGGCGCCGCCGAACTGGCCTGCGCCGCGGGGCTGCTGGCGAAGGCGCCGTGGGCGGGGCCGGCCAGTGCCGCCCTGCTGGTCGGCGTCTGGCCCGGGAACCTCCAGATGGCGCTGGACGCCACCGCGTCGGGCTTCCTCGGGCTCTTCCTCAGGCGACCGCGGCCGGCAGGGCGGGGACGCGGTCGAGGAAGCCGAAGACCGAGCGGATCCGGCCGGCGGGATCGAGGGTGAGAACGTCGAACCCCGCGACCGGGGCGGTGCCGTCCGGGGCGATCAGCTCCCAGCCGAAGCGGGCGACGTCGTGGTGGCCGTCGACGGCGCCGAAGAGGCGGAACCGGTGGCCGGGGAACTGCGCCTGGACGGCGCCGATGAGGCCGAAGATCTCGCTGTGGCCGGTGACGCTCGCCAGGGGGTCGGTGTAGCCGCCGTCGTCGGCCCATGCCGCGGCGACGGCCGTCGCGATCCCCGAGGGCTCGGTCGCGTTCCAGGCGGCGAGATAACGCTCGACGGCCTTTTCGTGAATACCCATGATGGTCTCCCGCAGACTCCAGGAAATGTGTCGGGAAAGCTTCCGACTTCCTGGCCGGACGTTCCGGTACCGCAACCATGCCGCGGTTCCGGGAGCTGGTCGATTACCGCCGAGGTAATGGATGGAACGTGAGCTGCCGGTCAGGCGGGGGACGCCCCACCCCAGGGGTGCGGGCGCTGGAGGGAAGGCGGGCACCGGCGGTCAGCGGTCAGCCCGGCCCGGCCCGGCGCTTGGGCCCTCCTGTGGCGAATGGCCGATGCCGCGGATGGCGCAGGTCGTCGCCGAGGCGGCCGCTCGGCTGCGGCGGCCAGTGTGGCTGGCACCGACGCGGCGGCGTGACGGCGTGGCTGGCACGACCGGCGACGACACATAGGCGGTGGCCAACCGGTCGCATTCCGCCGGGTGAGCACCGGCGGGGCGGGCGCCGGGCGGTTTTGTCGAGTCTCGCAAGTACCCACGGCGACGGGAGAGCGTCCCGACGACGCCATCAGGTGCGCATAGGCCTCGGCTGCCCGCCGGATTGAGGCCGCTGTCTTCCGGAGGGCCCGGCGGAGGCGATACTCTCCCGCTTCACACCATGCCTCCCAAGGCGTTCGGGCTACGTACGGAAACGAGGGCGCCACCGTGTTCCAAATTATCTGGATCGTGATCGCTGGTCTGATCATCGGCGCGCTGGCGCGGGCGGTGCTGCGCGGACGACAGCACCTGCCGCTCTGGCTGACCATCGTCGCCGGCATCATCGGCGCGCTGATCGGAAACATCGTCGCCAGCGCCATCGGCGTCCGGCACACCGGCGGCGTCGACTGGGTCCGTCACGTTCTCCAGATCGCCGTGGCCGCCGTGGCGATTGTCATCCTGCAGCCCATCTGGGCATCCCGCTCCCGCCGGTAGCCGGCCCGGAGAACCACCCGGGTACAGGCCACACAATCGGGTGCGGAGAACCATTGGTCACCATGGCGGCGTCCTCCCAAAGGAGGACGCCGTTCTCGCGCCGACGGCCGGAACTCGCGCCCTCGGATGCCGCGACGGACCTCGGCCCGCGCATTCACCAGTCCGTGACCTAGGCGTCCATCCAGTCAGGGCTGTCGATGCCGTGGACGGGCGACTCGAGGCCGCGGTCGGGCCAGGCGACGATCCCGTCGCCGGTGACGAACCGGCAGACGCAGTCCGCGATCCGCCATCCGTCGGCGGTCCGGACCAACCCGTCGCGGTAGAAGGTGTGGCGCAGCGCGCCGCTGTGGCGGTTGACGAACAGCGCGTTGCGCGTGGTGCGCACCCGGTCCGGCCCGTCGGCCTCGATGATCGGCGGTCCGGCCATGTGCAGCCCGCGCTGAGTTCCCTTGAACAACCGACGAAGGTCGTCGTGACCGCGGTAGACACGCCCGTCCACGTCGTAGGTGGCGTTCGGCGTGAACAGACCCACCCAGCCCTCGACGTCGACGATGTCGAGCAGCACGCAGTACCGCGCGAGCAGGCCGGTGATGGCCAGTTGGTCAGCCGCTAACGGCTCCTCAGGAGAGTCGGCCACATTCGCTCCCATTCACGATGTCCCGGCCCACGGGTACGGGAGAGGCGCAGCCGACGGATATCCACGCGCGTCTACGCCACGCCGGAAACCCACCCACACGCCCTGCCCGCCCTGCCAGGAATGCCGCCCTGGCCAGGCCGTTCCTTGTCAGTGGGCCCCCACCGCCGGTAGTCCGGCGCGCCGGCATTCCACCCACCTGTGAGCTGCGTCACGCCAGTGTAGACCGCCTGGCTCGCCGCCGCCCCGGCTTTCCGCGCCGACGTCTCAGGTGGCGCGGCACGGGTCGCGAGGCACGGGTCGCGGGAGCGCGGCCGGCCTAGGACCGGCCGCCGAGCGGGGCGACGGGAGTGAAGCCGACGGGCATCGACTCGATGCCGGAGACGAAGTTGGCGGCGCGGCGGGGCAGCGGCGCGGGCGCGGCGAGCTCCAGGTCGGGCAGCCGGGCGAGCAGCCTGGTGAACATGGTCGTCAGCTCGTGGCGGGCCAGCTGGTTGCCGAGGCAGAAATGGGTGCCGAAGCCGAACGCCAGGTGGTCGTTCAGCGCTCGGGTGACGTCGAAGCGCTCCGGGTCCTCGAAGATCCTCTCGTCGAAGTTCGCCGACTCGTAGAGCAGCAGCATCTGCTGGCCGGCCGCCAGGTCGGCGCCGTACCAGGTCTCGTCGGCCACGACCGTGCGGCACATGTTCTTCACCGGYGAGACCCAGCGCAGCATCTCCTCGACCGCGGTCGGGATGCGCTCCGGTTCGCTGACCAGCAGGTCCCGCTGGTCGGGATGCAGCAGCAGGGCCTCCATGCCGCCGGAGAGCACGTGGCGGGTGGTCTCGTCGCCGCCGATGAGGATCAGCAGCGACTCGCTGTGGATCTCCTGGTCGTCGAGCCGGTCGCCGTCGATCTCGGCGTGCACCAGGACGCTGACCAGGTCGTCCGTCGGCTCGGTCCTGCGCTGGTGGACGACGCGGGTGATGTGCTCGGTCCAGCCGGCGAACGCCTCCCCGGAGCGGGCGAGCTGCTCGGCGGACACGTGGGCGTCGAGCGCGCTCAGCATGTCGTCCGACCAGCGCAGGAGCGTGGCCCGGTCCTCCGGAGCGACGCCGAGCATGTCGCCGATCACGATCATCGGGAGCGGGGCGGCGAGGTCGCGGACGAAGTCGCACTCCCCCGCCTCGCAGACCTGGTCGATCAGCAGGTCGCAGACCCCGGTCAGATAGTCGTGCCGCGAGCCGACCCGTCGCGGGGTGAAGCCCTTGTTCACCAGCTTGCGGCGCTTGGTGTGCTCCGGGTCGTCCATGTCGATCATGTGCGGGATGGCGCCGGTGCGCGGCCGGGAACCGCTCGCGCTGGAGAACCGGCGCGGGTTCCTCTCGGCMTCCAGCACGGCCGCGTAGCTGGCCACACCCCACAGGCCGCTGTGCTCGTCGAAGAAGACCGGCTCGTTGGCCCGTAACCAGGCGTACGCGGCGTGTGGGTCGCCGTGGTCGTCGGCGTAGAAGTGGCCGTCGAGCAGGTTGAGGTCGGGCCGCGTGGCCGGAGCTGTCATCGGGCACCCTTCGGGTTCGGACCGAGTCGAGCGCCAAGCGCCCGACAGCCAGGCGGGTGGGAGTGGTTCAGACCAGACCGGTGGCGTCGAAGACCCAGGACAGGTCGCCGGCGGCCATGCTCTCCTGCCAGCCGGGCGGAGCCGCCGCCATCAGCGTGTTCAGGTCCCAGTAGTCACGCCAGAGGACGATCACGCCGTCGACGACCCGCTGGATGGACACGAACGGCAGGGTGACCTTCTCGCCGGTCGGCCAGCCCCAGTGCTCCTCGTGCTCGGTGACGACCAGGTCCCCCTCGGCCACGACCCGCGAGTCGCCGTGGCTGTACTCGGACAGCCCGGCCAGCGCCAGCCTGAGCCGGGCCTCGATGCTCTCCGGGCCGCGCGCCGCCGCCGCGGGCGTCGTCGGCACGTCGTAGTAGATCGACTCCGGCCCGAAGAAACTCCGGACGCGCGGCCAGTCCCGCGCGTACAACGCGTCCCAGAACGCCGCCGCGACCTCCCGAGGAGCCACCGCCACGACACCCGACGCCGCCGAGTCGCCCATCACATCTCCCTGTGACTCGATGTCGGCCGCCGGTCGCGTGAGACCAGGCCATCATCACGCGGCCTTCAGCCTGTGACTCCATGCCGACATGGAGCACGCGGCCGCACCGGGCCGAACTGCGCACCGACCACCCGTATCGGCTTTGTCTATTTTATACATCGTTAGCCCGCGACGAACACCTCTCGGCGCCTCCGGAGGCACCGAAGGTCGCCGGTCGGGCAGGTATGTCGGTCGGGTCTCCGCGAGGCCGGCGAAGGCAGTCTCGTAGGGCTGCCCGAACTTCTTGAGCCGTCTGGCTTATGCCATCCGGTCCGAGACGGGCTCGTCGGTGGTGTCAGGGGTGTCGGCGGCCACGGGCCCGCCGACGGCTGCCGCGCGGCGGCGCCTGATGTGGCGGATGGCGAGGATGACCAGAACGACCGCGACTATCCCGGCGATGATGTAGGACGGGCCGTGGAAGGCGTTGGCGATCTTCTCCCAGTGGTCGCCGACGGCGTAGCCGGCGATGCCGAGGGCGGCGGTCCACGGGATGCAGCCCAGGGTCGTGTAGACGCCGAAGCGAAGCGGGGGCATCGCCGCGATGCCGGCCGGCAGGGAGATGAAGGTGCGGATGACCGGCAGCAGCCGGCCGACCAGCACCGAGACCGCGCCGCGCCGCTCGAACCATCGCTCGGCCTTGTCCAGGTCGTGCTCACGCAGGAAGACGTACCGGCCGAAGCGGCGGATCACGGCCGGGCCACCGTAGCGGCCGACCCCCCAGGCGACGTAGCTGCCGACGACGTTGCCGACGACGCCCGCGACGATGACCAGCACCAGGCTGGGATGCGAGCCCTCGATCGCCCCGGCCGCCAGCGCGCCGCCGATCAGCATGATCACCTCGGAGGGGATCGGGATACAGGCGGACTCGAGGGCCATCAGCAGGAAGACCGCGAGGACCCCGTGGCTGGCGATGAAGTGTTGCACCGGCGTGTTGGCCTCTCCGGAGAGCAGTGGTCGAGAACTCGCGTCGCCGCCCACGGTCCGGAGCCCGCCCGGGACCCCACAGGCCGCGGCCCGCGCGGGGCCGGGGCAGGGCGCGCCGACGAGCAGGCGGCGGACCGCGAACGGGGTCAGCGTACGGGTCCCGAAACAACGAACGAGAAACCGGGTAGGCGGGCCGGCGACGGGCCGGGCGTCGTCGGCACCGAGCATGGGATACCGGGCAGGGCGGCACCGGGCGTAGTGCGCCAGAGCGCCGGCCGGGTCGGCGCCTCGAAGCCGCCGCCGACGGATCCTAGGATCGCCGCATGGAGCGACGGGTTCTGGGACGGACGGGGCGATCGGTGTCGATCGTCGGGCTGGGCACCTGGCAGCTGGGAGCCGACTGGGGCGACGTCGACGAGGTAGGGGCGATCGACGTGCTGGCGGCGGCGACCGAGGCCGGCGTCACGCTGTTCGACACCGCCGACGTCTACGGCGACGGGCGCAGCGAGCAGCTCATCGGCCGGTTCCTGCGGGAGCATCCCGGCTCGGGTGTCACGGTGGCCACGAAGATGGGCCGCCGGGCCGCGCAGGTACCGGAGAACTACGTGCTCGCCAACTTCCGCGAGTGGAACGACCGGTCCCGGCGCGACCTCGGCGTCGACCGTCTCGACCTGGTCCAGCTGCACTGCCCGCCGACCTCGGTGATCACCGGGGCCGAGGTGTACGACGCGCTCGACACGATGGTCGACGAGGGGCGCGTCGCGAACTACGGCGTGAGCGTCGAGACGGTCGAGGAGGGGCTCGCCGCGGTGCGCCGGCCGGGTGTCGCCAGCGTCCAGATCATTCTCAACGCCTTCCGGCAGAAGCCGCTGGAGGAGTTCCTGCCCGCGGCGCTCGCCGCGGGCGTCGGCGTGCTCGCCCGCGTCCCGCTCGCCTCCGGGCTGCTGTCCGGGCGGTACGACGAGAACACCGTCTTCGACCCGTCCGACCACCGCGCCTTCAACCGGCACGGCGAGGCGTTCGACGTCGGCGAGACGTTCGCCGGCGTCGACTACAAGGTCGGCGTCGAGGCCGCGCGGGAGTTCGCGGCGCTGTCCGACCACCCGGCCCGGCTGGCGCTGCGCTGGGTGATCGACCAGCCGGGCGTCACCACCGTCATCCCCGGCGCCCGCAACCGGGCGCAGGTCACGGACAACGTCGCGGCCGCCGCCGCGCCTTCGCTCGGCACCGCGACGGCCGCGGCTATCCGTGACCTCTACGACCGCCGCATCCGCGCCCTCGTCCACCACCGCTGGTAGCCGCCGGCGCGCGCCAGTTCCCCGCGGCGTCGCCGGCACCGGCACCGGCACGAGCACCGGTCCTCGCGCTCACGCGGCCCTGCCTGCGCGAGCGCGAGGACCGCGAGCGGGACGGCGGCACGCGAGCGCCAGGTACTGGCCTTTTTGGGCGGAAGCGCCGGGCCGCGGTGCGGCATTATGCATTGCCATGAGCGCGGAGACCATCGAGCACCGTCCGAACGGATGGGAGCTTCGTCGCGAGCGTGTCGCCCGGCAGCTGGAACACACCGCGCTGACGCTGTTCGCGAACGAGGCACCGCAGGACGTGACGGTCGAGCGGATCGCCGCGGCCGCCGGGATCTCGATGCGCACGTTCTTCCGGTACTTCGCGAGCCGCGACGAGGTGCTCGCCTCGCTCCCGCGCAGCCTGATCGAGCTGCTGTGCGCCCGGGTCCGCGCCCGGCCGCCGCACGAGTCCCTGGTGGAGGCGTTCTCGGCCGCCGTCCGGGAGACGAACCAGGAGCACGAAGGCGACCGTGAGCTGCTGCTCACCTGGGGCCTGGCGGTGCACCGCTCGCCGGAGACCGTCATGCTGGCGCTCGCCCGCGGCACCGTCAGCACCTCCGCCGCCTTCCAGTCCGCGGTCACGGCCCGTCTCGGCGTCGGCCCCGACGACCCGCGCGCCGGCGCGTACGCCGCCGCCCTGTCCGGCGTCGTCAGTTACGGCTTCGAGCGCTGGGTCGCCCACGGCGGCACCGACTCCCTCTCGGTGACCCTCCTGGACGCCCTGGCCACCCTCCCAGACCTGCACTGACAGCCCGCCCGCGTCCGGGGCACAGGCCGCGGGTCAGACACTCCCCGGGGCCTGAGAATCGGCTAGGAGCCGACCATCGCGGTGGAGACCTTCCAGAGGCGGGCGGCGGCGTCCGGGTCGAGGGCGTGCGGGGCGACGCCGAAGCGATCGCCCGGGCTGGCGACCGTAGCCTCGCCGCAGTCCTCGAAGTACCGGCCGCCGACGCCGTCGAGCAGCGGGGAGACCGCGACCAGGACGGAGGTCGCCGCGCCCTGCGCGATGCTCTTGGGAGCGCCTGGCCTGCGCGCGGCGTCCCCGGCGCCGCCCGCGGGCTGTCCGCCTTCGGAGCCCGTGGTCTCCTGGGCCGCCTTGGCGGCCACGGCCGCGGCCGAGCCGATGCTGATCCGCTTCAGCTCCTCGCGGGAGAGGTAACGGCCGAGGTTGGTCGCGATGGTGCCGGGGTGCACGGCGTTGGYGGTGATGCCGTCGTCGGCCCAGCGGCGGGCCGCCTCGACGGCGAACAGCACGTTCGCCGTCTTCGACTGGCCGTAGGCGACCCATGGGTTGTACTCGTGGGCCGTGAAGTGGATGTCGTCGAAGAGCACCGGCGAGCGCAGGTGAGCGGCGGAGCTGACAGACACGACCCGGGCGCCGCCCGCCGCCGCGAGCGCGCCGCGCAGGCCGGTGCTGAGCGTGAAGTGGCCCAGGTGGTTGGTGGCGAACTGCTGTTCCCAGCCCTCCGCGGTGCGGGTCAGCGGCGACGCCATGATCCCGGCGTTGTTGACCAGGAGGTGCAACGGGCCGTCCCAGGCGGCGACGAACGCGCGCACGGAGGCCTGATCGGTGAGGTCGAGCGGTGCGACGGTGACGTCCTTGTTCCCGGTGGCGGCGACGATGTCGGCGGCGGCGCGTTCCCCCGCCGCGACGTCGCGCACGGCGAGGGTGACGGCCGCGCCCGCACCGGCGAGCACGCGCCCGGTCTCGGTGCCGATGCCGGAGGACGCACCGGTGACGACGGCGCGCCGGCCGGACAGGTCGACGCCGGCCGCGACCTCGGCCGCGGTCGACGCCGCGCCGAAGGGGGTCACAATCCTCGTTGCCGTCATCGCCGGTCCCATCCGTCTCGTCCGCGCACTCCGACGGGCCCGGCCGGTCGTGGGACAAGCCCGGGGCGAGATCCCCCGCCCGGGCGACGACCCTAGACGTGCCCACCGCGCCAGCGCAACTCGTTCTCGCTGGTCAGCAGGCGTTGTTCACTTCACGAGAGCATCGCTCTCGCGGCCGCCAGCCGGCGGAGCGGTCGCCCGGCGCGTCGCCGCCCAGGGCCAGAACCAGCTTGGCATCGGCCAGATCACGCCAAATGAAACCGACGCGACGGCGGCCTGGTCAGCCGGTGGTGAGCTCGGCCAGGGTCGACGCGACCCGCGACGGCGAGGGCATGTCTGCGATCTGCGCGGCCACGCCCTTCGCCTTCTCGCCATAGCCGGGGTCATCGAGCAGCTCGCGGGCCTCGGCGAGCACCGCCTCGACGTTCAGCCGGTCGGGCATCAGCAGCCGGCCGGCGCCGATCCCGGCGAGGGTGAACGAGTTGACGAACTGGTCGGAGCTCTGCGGCAACGCCAGCTGCGGCACGCCGTGAGCCAGCGCGGTCAGCAGCGAGCCCGACCCGCCGTGGTGGACGAGCAGGTCGCAGGCGGGCAGCACGAGCGACAACGGCTGCCAGCCGACGTCGAGCACCCCGTCCGGCAGCGTGCCGAGCCGCTCGGCGAAGGCCGGCTCCACCCCGACGACGACCTCCGCGCCGAGCGCTGGCAACCCGGCGGCGAGCTCCCCCAGTACGGCCACGAAGTCACGGAACCGCATGTGCGGCACCAGGCTGCCGAAGGTCAGCAGGATGCGCGGCCCGCTCCGCTTCGCCAGCGCCCAGTCGGGCAGGACGCCCGGGCCGTTGTACGGCACGTAGCGGGACGGGAGGCCGTCGGGGTCCTCGTCGCCGGCGATGCTCGCCGGGGCGACCTTCACCACCGCGTCCGGCTCCGGCAGACCGTCGAGGCCGAGCTCGGCGAGCTCGCCGGCCAGCTCCTGCGCGGTGAACGGAAGGCTGCGCGGCAGCGAGGTGATGCCCCAGTTGTGGCGTACCCAGGGGATGCCACGCAGGGCGGCGATCAGCGGGCCGGCGATCTCGCTCGGCTCGGCGATGACCAGGTCGGGGCGCCAGCCGTCGATGAGCGCCTCGGTCGCCGGCAGGGTGCGGGCCGCGAGCCGGCCCCACGCCTTGCCACCGGAGACCATCAGCTCGTCCGGGGTCGCGGGCGGCGGCACGGGCCGGCCCTCGCGGTCCACCATCATGATCTCGGTAAGGCCGAGTGGTGGCCCGGTGACGGCGACGGGGAGACCGGCGGAGTTGACCGCGTCGACGAGGCTCGCCGGCGTGGCGACCAGGACCTCGTGCCCCGCGGAGCGGAAGGCGTGCGCGAGCGGGACCATCGGATAGAAGTGGCCGTGCATCGGAACAGTGGTGAACAGCACCCGCATCGGGTTCCCCCTAGTGGATCTCGGTGGTGGTCAGCTGACCCCTCCACCGGTTGGCCAACCAACTGGCCAGTGGACGGCTCGGCGCCCGTCGGCGCGTTCGGCGCCTGAAGCACGCGGCGACCAGTCGGCGAGGACCCCGTGGACAGGTCAGCATAGAAGGACAGGACGGACAGGACGGASAGAACGGACGGGACACGCAGAACGGGCGGGACGGCGGCGGATCGGGAGGACGGGCGGGACGGGCGGCGGATCGGACGGGCCGCGAAGAGCGGCGAGACCGCGGGGTGTGGAGAGGACGGGCGCGGCGGCGCGGGCGTCAGGGGGCGGTCTCCTTGAGGGAGTCGGCCCGCTCGTGGAGGGGGCCGGCCTCGCCGTAGGCCGCGACCTCCTCGTAGATCACCGGCCGGCGCTCCGGGTCGTGAAAGGACCGCAGCGGCGAGGTGGTGGGCTTGTGCCGCGCGTCCTGCTCCCAGGCGACGAAGTCGGACATGTTGGTCCACTCGCTGACGACGACGAACCGGCTCGGGTCGTGGATCGAGCGCATCAGGTGGTTGCCGAGCAGACCCGGGGTGCCGACCAGCGCCTCGCTGATCTGGTGGTAGGTCTCCTCGACGGCCCCCGGCCTGCCCTCCGGCGCGACGGCCCAGATCATCACACGGACCTTCATCCCGCACCCACCGAGGTGCGCACGGGCCGGGCGGCGGAGGTCTCGACGAGGACCCCCGCCGGGGCGGCGGCCGGGTCGGCGCTCGCGGCGCCGGGCAGGAAGGCCAGCAGGGCGCCGGTGGCCATGGAGCCGCGAGCCCGCAGCGGGTGCAGGATCTTCCGGTGCTCCAGGTGGCCAGGGGTGGACTCGAACTCACGGAACAGCCGCTCGTTCACCCAGTCGCTCACGATGTAGTAGGTGCTCGGCTCGTCGGCCGAGCGGACGAGCCACTGCCCGAGGTTCGCCGGGTGGCCGGTGACCCCGTCACCGATGCGCAGCCAGGTCTGCTCGAACTCCTCCTCGCGGCCCGGGTGCACGTGCATGGTGAGCATGACCCGGAAGGGCAGGTCGGCGGCGGGTGGCCCCGTGCCGGGGCCCTCCGTCATCTCGGTGTCGTATTCGCTTCGCGCCATCAGATACCTCCATCGACTGCGTAGTTGGCGCCGTTGACGTAGCTGGAGACGTCGCTGGCCAGGAACAGCACGACCGCCGCGACCTCCTCGGAGGTGCCGAGGCGGCCGAGCGGGATCCGGTTGGTGTAGGCCGTGCGAACCGCGTCGGGCATGCCGTTCGCGTGATCGGTCTCGGTCAGCCCAGGGGTGACGAGGTTGACCCGGATGCCCTTGGCACCGAGTTCCTTGGACAGCGACCGGGTGAGCCCGATCAGTCCCGCCTTCGCGGCGGTGTAGTGCGCGCGCAGCGGCACCCCGACGACGCTGCCGGAGCCGACGTTGACCACCGCGCCGGAGTCGCCCAGCAGCGGCAGCGCGCCCTGGGTGACCAGGTGGGTGGCGGTCAGGTTGGTGGTGAGGATGGCGTTCCACTCGTCGAGCGGTAGCCGGTCGTAGGGGACGTGGCTGATCGTGCCGACGTTGTTGACGACGATGTCGAGGCCGTCGAGGTGTGTGCCGGTCGCGTCGAGCAGCGCGGTGATCGCGGCCGGGTCGGCCGCGTCGGCGATCATGACCAGGTGGTTGCCCCCGGTCTCCTTCAGCTCGCGGCGCAGGCTCTCGGCGGACTCACTCTCCCGTTGGTGACTGACGACGACGTGGGCGCCGGCGCGTGCCAGGCCGAGGGCGACCGCGCGGCCGATGCCGCGGGTCCCACCGGTCACCAGCGCGCGCTTGCCAGCCAGGTCGGCGAACATTGGGCTCCTTGTCTCGGGGTCTGCGTCTGAGGCTGTGGAGAGTGCTCAGCGGGTCGTGCTCGGTGAGGTCGAACGGTGAGGTCGGGTTGGGAGCCGTGTCGGGAGTCGTGATCTCAGGCTGGACGGCGCAGGACGAGGACGCTGTTGAAGCCCCCGAAGCCACGGGCGACGACCATCGCCACCCGGGCGGCGCACGGCCTCGGCTCGCGGACCAGGTCCAGCCCGTAGGCCGGGTCCGGCTCGTCGAGGTTGCCGACGGCGGGCAGCACCCCGTCGCGCAGCGCGAGCAGCGCCGTCGCCGCGGCGAGCGCCGAGCCGCCGGCGCACAGCCGCCCGACCAGCCCCTGCGGGGCGGTCACCGCGACCGCGCCCGCGCCGAACACGTCGCGCAGCGCCGCCGCCTCCAGCGCGTCGAGGTCGCGCGAGCCGGCGCCGTCGGCGAAGACGACGTCGACCTCGCCCGGCTCGACGCCCGCGTCCGCGAGCGCCCGGCGCATCGCCGTCGCGAGCCACGCGGGGCTGGCGGCCGGGCGGCTGTGGTGGTGGGCGTCATGCGTGGCGGCGTAACCGGCGATCTCGCCGTAGACCTTCGGCGCGCCCCGCTCGGCGGCGGCGGCCGGGTGCTCGACGAGCAGCGTCGCTCCCCCCTCGCCGGGCAGGTAGCCGTTGGCGCGCACGTCGAACGGCTTGTACGCGGCCCGCGGGTCGATCGCGGCGCTGACCCGGCCGCTGGAGAGGTGGCAGGTCAGCGCGTACGGCGTCAGGCCCGACTCGGCGGCGCCGGCGAGCACGCTCGCCGTGCCGCGGCGGATCGTGCGCCTGGCCTGCGCCAGGCTGTCGATGCCGCCGGTGCCGTCGGCGACGACGACCCCGCTGGGGCCCTTCAGGCCGTGGCGGATCGAGGTCTGGCCGGTGGTCGCCGCGTAGAACCAGGCGATCGACTGGTAGACCGACACCGCGGTGCGGCCCCGGGTGTGCAGGCGGGACAGCTCCTTCTGGCCGAAGTCGTTGCCCCCCGAGCCGGCCCCGAAGATCACCGACGTCTCGTAGGGGTCCCGCGTCGCCGGGTCGTAGCCGGCGTCGGCGAGCGCGAGCCGGCTCGCCGCCATGCCGAACCACGTCCACCGGTCGGTCTGCACGATGAACCGGTTGTCCAGGTGGTCGACGGGGTCGAAGTCCGGCACCTGGCCGGCGAGCCGGGCAGGGTAGGCGGACGCGTCGAACCGGGTGATCTGGGTGATCGCCAGCTCGCCGCGCAGGGTCGCCGCCCAGAACTCCTCGACGCCGACGCCGCCCGGGGCGATCACACCGAGCCCGGTGATGACCGGCCGCGCCAGCGGCGCCGCCTCCTCCCCCGCGGCCCGGCTCGTGCCCGGCGTGAGAACCGTGCCCGCGGTCATGCCGCCCGCCCCGGGGCGGTGAGCACGATCGCGGACTGGAACCCGCCGAAGCCGCTGCCGACCGAGAGCGCCACGTCCACCCGGTGGTCGCGGGCGATGTTGGGCACGTAGTCCAGGTCGCACTCCGGGTCACGGGTGGCCCAGTTCGCGGTAGGCGGGACGACGTCGTTCTCGATCGCCAGGGCGCACGCGGCGAGCTCGATCGAGCCGATGGCGCCGAGCGAGTGCCCGACCATCGACTTCAGCGAGCTGACCGGCACCTGGTAGGCGTGTGCCCCGAGCGACCGCTTGAAGGCGGCAGTCTCGTGCCGGTCGTTCTGCTTGGTGCCCGACCCGTGCGCGTTGACGTAGTCGACGTCGCTCCGGTCCACCCGGGCCTCGTCGAGGGCGAGGCGGATCGCCTCGGCCATCTCCGTGCCGTCCGGGCGCAGGCCGGTCATGTGGAAGGCGTTCGAGCGGGACGCGTATCCGCCGACCTCGGCGTAGATGTGCGCGCCGCGAGCCACAGCCCGCTCGTACTCCTCCAGCACCAGGACGGCGCTGCCCTCACCCATGACGAACCCGTCCCGGCTCGCGTCGAACGGCCGGGAGGCGTGCTCCGGGTCGTCGTTGCGCGCCGAGGTCGCCCGGATCGCGTCGAAGCAGGCGATCGAGATCGGCGACAGCGGGGCGTCGGAGGCGCCGGCGATCATGATGTCCGCCTCGCCGTCGACGATCAGCTGATGGGCGTAGCCGACCGCGTCGATGCCGGAGGTGCAGCCGGTCGACACCACGAACGCCGGGCCGTGCGCGCCGAACCGCGTCGCCACCTCGGTGGCCAGGCAGCTGGGAACCAGCGCGTGGTAGAGGAACTGGCTGCCGTAGCGCGGGTCGACCTCCCAGTACCGGCCGCCGTCGCTGACCGCGACGTACTCGTTCTCCAGCCTGGTGGTCGCGCCGACGGCGCTGCCGAGGCTCACCCCGATGACCGGGCCGGCGCCCGGTTCGGCGCCGTCCACGTCCTGGCCGGAGAACTCCAGGCCGGAGTCCGCGACCGCCTCGGCCGCGGCGACCAGCGCGAACTGGACGAACCGGTCGTTACGAGCCACCTCACGGGGGCTCAGGCCCGCGACGAGCGGATCGAAGTCGCACTCGGCCGCGACCTGGGAGCGAAACGGCGTCGGGTCGAAGAGCGACAGCCGCCGCGTCGCCGTGCGGCCGTCGGTGATCATCGCCCAGAACTCCTTGCGGGTGGGGCCGCCCGGCGCCACCACCCCGACGCCGGTGATGGCCGTGCGTCTGCGTGTCATGCGTTGCCCACATGAGGGTGGGGCGCCGCCGCCTGCGCGGCGGACGGCTGCTCGGTGTCGACGTGCCCGAGGTCCGGCCGGGGCGCCAGCGGCCCCGAGCAGAAGACGAAGAACGCCTCCTCGGCGCCGTGGTTGACCAGCCGGTGCCGGGTCCCGACAGGGAGATGGACGCCGCTCTCGGCGGGCAGCAGGTACTCCTCGCCGTCCAGCTGGATCGTCACCTCGCCCCGCACGCAGAAGAGGAACTCCTCCGAGTACGGGTGCCAGTGCTCGGTGACGATCTCGCCGGGCGCGAGCGTCAGAGTGCCCATGAAGCCGGCCTTCGAGCCGACGGTGGCCGGCGAGAGAATCGTGCGGATGTCACCGCCTCGGCGGCGGTTGGCCGGGACGTCGTGGATCGATTTGATCTTCGGAGCCGCGACCGCGGTGGCGGGGGTCACCGGGCGCTCCCGGCGGTGGCCGCGACGGTGGCGGCGGCCGACGCCTGGCGCGCGGCGTTCTCCACCTTCTCCTTGATGGCGGCCTGCTCGCGCGGCGTGTTGGTGTTGATGCGTACCACCATTCCGGCGGTGTCGACGGGCGCGGCCGGCTTCATGCGGAAGTCCTGGACCCAGCGCATCCGAGTCCCGGTTCCCTCCGAGAAGTACGTCCACTCGATGTGCATGAACTCGAACGGGCCGGTCTCGACGCGATAGGCGCGCACCCGGTGGTTGACCGGGTCGAGGGTGCGCTCCGACACCCAGCTCCACACCTGGCCGTTCTCGTCGGGATGCATCGTCAGGCGGAACTTGAAGGTGTTGTCCCTGGACTCGAGAATCTCAACGGACGCGTACTCGGTGAACAGGCGGGGCCAGTTCTCCAGGTCGTTGGTGAGTGCCCAGACGGTTTCGATGTCCGCGTCGATCCAGATCGAGTTGTCAGTGTGCCCGTTCACGGGGGTCTCCTCGGGAGTAGGTACTGTCTCAAGGACGGTGGGCTGGTTTCGCGGAGAGAGTGGAGCGTTGGCTGGCGACGCGCCTTGCCCGGCCGTGGGCGGGAAAAGGCCTGGTAGCGTGCGGTTCTCGGGCTAGCGGACCGTGAGCGCGAGGTTCACGGCGTCCAGGATGTCGRCCAGGGTGTAGCCGGGCGGGGGGTCGGCGGGCAGTTCCACGCCGTGCGAGCCGAGCACCTCCGACTGCAGCTGCAGGTAGGCCAGCGAGTCCAGGCCGATGTCCTCGAAGGTGACGTCGAGCGTCGCCGGCAGGTCGGACTCGGGAAGGCCCGCCTGGGTGACCAGGAAATCGAGCAGAGCGGCGGAGTCCCATGGCTGGGGCACGGTTATCCCTCCTCTAGGGCTTAGCTAATCAAGGATTACCACCGACGATGGACCATGAGTACCCGAACTAGCGGCC
The DNA here is from genome assembly GCF_001983105.1 of Pseudofrankia asymbiotica. Lineage (GTDB taxonomy): Bacteria > Actinomycetota > Actinomycetes > Frankiales > Frankiaceae > Pseudofrankia > Pseudofrankia asymbiotica. The sequence continues at coordinate 42,898 of NZ_MOMC01000014.1, forward strand.
AATGTCGCCGCCGTCACTTTCCTGCCAACCGGCCGGCCGCTCGGCGGGAGCCCGCCGCGGGTGTCAGGCAATGACGCCCGCGCAAAGGAGATCCGCACGGCCACTGGCCCAAAAATGGGCAGGTTGATGCCAGGCACCGAGCTAATGCCGAATTCACGGACCCAGCCCGCGAGAAGCCGTCGCGACCGTTTCGCGCGCCCACTTCTCATGTTTGGCGAGAAGGCACCCGCGGCGGTCGGCACTGGCCGGGCGGGCACGCGCGTACCGGCCCGCCCGCGCTCGGGCCCCGGCCGGTCAGGCCAGGGCCAGGGGTGGTGACGCGGGTGGGTTCGGACGGGCGGGCGGCGGGGTGGCGAGGACGGCTGTCACGGACGCGGGGCCACGCGGCACCTGGGGTCACGAGGCCTCGGCGTGGGACGTGGGCGCCGTCGCCGCGAGACGCGGCGGGAGAACGGCGCTGGCGCCGCGCACGGCGCCAGCGGGACTGGCGTCCGGCCGGTCCGGCGCGGGTCCGGCGCCGCGGGGCGGYGGTCGGCCGGCGGTGGCCGGCCGCCGTCGGGCACCGTCAGCGGGCGGAGTCCGCCCTCCAGGTGTAGAAGCTCCTAGCCATCGCGTCGCGCGGGCCACGCCACGTCGCGGGGTCGTACGCGGTGATGTACTTCTCGAGCTTGGTGTTGACGTCGACGAACAGCGGGTGGTCCCGCACGTCGGCGAGCGGCGCCTGGATGCTCTCCTCCGCCTCGATGAGGTGGAAGTACAGCCCGTGGAAGGCGAAAAGCTCCCGGCGCGACACCCCGACAAGGTGCGGCAGCTCCCCGCCGTCGGACTCGGTAAAGACCTCCGCCACGGATTGTTCATCCGATGGATTCATCCGAGCGACGATCAGCGTCCGGTGGCTCACCGCGTACCTCCCGCTGGGCACTGCGCGGGTGTACGCGGTTGGGTTGTCGACACTTTCTCTCCTCACAGCACTATCTATCGGTCGAGCAGGCCGAGCCGCGAGAACCGCTCCGGTGGCCGGCGGCGCAGGGGCCGAGGCGGCCGTTGCGGCGCTGACGAGGCCAATGTGCTGTTTGGGCCTGGCGCCGCGCCCGGTCCCGGATGCGGTGTCTCGCGGGAAGTCTGTGCCCAGTGACCCCGCTTCGTCCGGCGTTCCCGGACGCCTCCCCATGGCAACTAGTTGCGTTGGCACACTGTTGCCACAACTCGTGCACTTGGCCCAACGGTGTTGCGATCATCCTTTCTCCAGCCCGGCACCCTCCGGGCCCTGTCCACGCCACCCGCGCCAGCGGTGGCGCCCTATCCAGCCAGGTGTTACAGCCAGCCCCGGCGCTTCGCCAGGATGCCGGCCTGGAAGCGGYTGCGGGCCTCCAGGCGGCGCATCAGGTCGGCGACCATCCGGCGGACCGTGCGCACCGAGACACCGAGCGAACGGGCCGCGGACTCGTCCTTCGCGCCGTCGGCGAGCAGCTGCAGCAGGAGCAGCTCCGCCGGCGACGGCGGCGCGTTGTCGTCACCGTCGCCCGCCCGCCCGTCCGGTTCCGCGTCGCCCGGCTCGTCCGACCAGTCGGCGTCGTCCTGGCCGCCGTGCCCGGCCTGCCCCGCGCCGCCCCTCGGCTCGCCGAGCCGGCCGGACACCGCGCCCGCGGCCCGCCGCGCGCCGGCCAGCGCCAGCTCGCCGCTCTCCTGGGTGGCGCCGAGGCCACCAGTGCCGCCGGGACCGGTCGAGCCGGCCGGGACGCCGAACCGGTCGGCGTTCTCCCACAGCTGCTCGAACAGCACGGTCACCAGGCTCGCGAGATCCGTGCCACGCACGACCATCGCGCCGACGTCGGCGCCATGGGCCGCCCCCGCCGTGCCGGGCCCGCCGCCACCGGCCGGACCGACGCCACCCGAGCCGCCGATGAGCCGCACGAGACCGAGCCGGCGGTCGACGATCGTCAGGTCGACCGCCGGGTCGTCGGCCAGCCGGATCTCGGCGCCGGCGGCCACCACCTCGGCGAGGTGCTCGACGGCGGTCGACCATGCCAGCCCGGCACGCGGCCGGGCGATGACGGCGCGTATCCGCACGCCGCGGCGCAGGGCGTCGAGCTCCAGCGGCAGCAGGTCCGCGGCGAGCTCGGCGAGCGTCGCCCTGGTCCGCACCGAGACCACCTCGCGCTGCGCGGCACCCACCATCCCGATGAGCTCGGTGCGCACGGCGGCGGAGTTCGCGACCCGGTCCAGCCCTCCCCCGCCCGGCGCCTCCTGGCGGCTCGCGCGGAACTCCGAGACGAGCGCCGCCACCTGCGACTGTGCCCGGACGAGGTGCTCGTGCCGGCGGATCAACTGCTCGTGCTGGGCCTGGATGAGCTGCTCCAGCGGCCCCTCTGGATGGGCCGCGACGAGCCTGCCCGGCCGGCCCGGCAACGCGACCAGGAGCGACAGCGCCACCAGCCGGTCGCGCGACCGGGTCACCACCGCCATCGGCTGGCGCAGCGCGGTCGCGGCACCCTCGATGCTGAGGTTCTCGTCGCGCAGCCACAGCCGGTAGAGCGCCGCCGTGACGTCATCGAGCCCGAGAAGATCCAACAATGCCCCCTCCGCCCGCCAGTACGCCGCTCCTTCGACGTGTCCCCGCGCGCCGCGCGCCCTGGGCTCCCGGTGCCGGCCGGGAGCGACTGGGTGGACGGCCAGGTTCCGCGGGCCGGCGGGCGGGTCGGCAGCCCCACCACCCGGCCGGGACACCGGGCCGTCCACGCCCGGTCAGGTTCCAGCGAGGTCGCGCTCGCGGTTCTCCGTGGAGACCACGTCCAGCGCGTGCCGGACAAGGGCCACCAGGGTCTGGCGAACCGACTCCCGCCGCCGGGCGTCACACATCACGACCGGCCGGTTCGACTCGAGGTCCAGCGCCTTGCGGACGTCCGCGACCTCGTAACGCTTGGCGCCGTCGAAATGGTTCAGCGCGATCAGGAAYGGAATGTCCCGCTCCTCGAAATAGTCGATCGCGGGGAACGAGTCGGCCAGCCGGCGGGTGTCGACCAGCACCACCGCGCCGATCGCGCCGAGCACCAGCTCGTCCCACATGAACCAGAACCGGTCCTGGCCCGGCGTGCCGAACAGGTACAGGATCACGCTGTCCAGCAGGCTGATCCGGCCGAAGTCCATCGCCACGGTGGTCGTCGTCTTGCCATTGACGGCCGACGTGTCGTCGATGCCGATGCTGGCGGAGGTCATCGCCGCCTCGGTCGTCAGCGGGGTGATCTCGCTGACGGAGCCCACAAAGGTCGTCTTGCCGACGCCGAACCCGCCCGCGATAATGATCTTGACTGGACTCGGGGCTGGTGCGGCGTCGGTTCTTGGCGGCCTCGCACTAGAGGGCCTGTAGTCCACTGAGCACCTTCTCGATCAGGGCCTGGTCAGGTCGGTTCGTGGGACRTGTGGGCCGGTGCACCGTGACCAGGCCCGCGTCGAGCATGTCGCCCACGAGGACCCGGACCACTCCGACCGGAATGTTCAACCGGGCAGAGATCTCCACGATGGACTGCAGCCGYAGGCAGAGCGCCGCGATGGCGCGCTGCTCCTGGTCGAGCGACGTGGCCGCCGCCCGTCCTTGCGACGTGGTGGTGACCAGCGCGACCAGTTCGAGCGAGCCCTTGTTCGGCCTGGTGCGTCCCCCTGTGACCGCATAGGGACGCACGACCGGACCGGCCTCGTCGTCGAACCACTCCTCTTCTCGCGACACTCCGACTCTCCTCGGGATGTCCGTGCCGTCCACAGGATGTCCGTGCTGACTTGAAACATTTTCCGTCGTCATCTGGGGTGCCGTGGTGGCCATCTCAAGCCCAGCTGAGCGGGAAAAGGTTCACTTGCGATTCAGATCGGCAGTGCCGCCTGCATCTCGGCGCGTAGCTCTGGGGTAAGGAACTCTCCCACCCGGGCGACCAGGAGAGCCATCTCGTAGGCGATCAGGCCGATATCCGCGCCCGGGCTGGAAAGGATCGCCAGGCAGGCGCCGTCGCCGACAGCGGTGACGAACAGGAAGCCCTGCTCCATCTCCACGATGGTCTGCCGGACGCTCCCCCSACCGAAGAACCGCCCCGCGCCCCGGGCCAGGCTGTTGAAGCCCGACGCGACGGCGGCAAGCTGGTCCGCCGTCGCCCGGTCCATTCCCGCCGACGTGGCGAGCAACAGGCCGTCCGAGGAAAGCGCGATCGCGTAGGTGACCTCAGGCACCTTCTTCACGAGGTTGTTGAGCAGCCAGCTCATGTTCTCGGACGGCCCAACCGGGCTCATCAGGTCACCTTCCTCTGATCGTCACCGTCACTGGAACCCTGCGCGTCCGCCAGCCCTCGTCCGAAGTTGGACTGGAAGGACGACATCATCGACCGGATCTCCTCCGGCGAGCGCGGCCCGGCCACCACCTGCGGCGGGCGGTTCTGAGCCGGGTTGTCCCGGCGCAGCTCGGGAGCCAGGTTCGCCCGTCGCATCCGGCGGGGCAGCCCGACCTCGGTGGTCGGCTGCGGCGTCGCCTGGCTTCCTCGCTGCCCACGGGTCCGGCCGCCCCCGGCGATCCCGCCACCGGGCGTGGCCGGGCCGGGGGGATCCTCGGGAGCCAGATACGACGGGCCGCCGGGCTGCGAGCCACCGGGCTGCGGGCCACCGGGCTGGAAGTGCCGCGGCGAGGTCCGGTTCGGCAGAGCCCCGAAGCGCGGGTCAGGCGCGTCATCGGCGGGGTGCGGCGGCGGGGGCACGGGCGCCGAGTAAGCAGTGGGGTACGCCGGCCGGGCCGGCCGGGCCGGCGCCGTCAACGGCCCGGCCGGCACGGCCGGCGCGCCGAGCAGCGGGTCGTCGGCCGGCGGCGCCGCGGCGTCGCGGCGGGGCCGGTCGGCGATGAACCAGCTTGACCGCACGGTGGCGAACACGGGGAGGTCGTCGAGCAGCGGCTCGTCGTCGCCGCGGGGCGGCTGACCGCCGAACATCGCGCGCGGGCCGGACTCGTCGCCCGGCAGTTCCGGCGGCACCGGTGGCATCGGGCTGGACAGCGGCGGCGGGGCGGGAAGCTCCCCCGGGTCGAGCGTGCCGGCCGGCCCGGCCAGCGCCAGCGCCCCGGACGTCGGTCCGGGCGGAAGCGCCAGGTCCCTCGTCATCGATCCCGGTTCGTCGGCCGCCAGACCCCGGTCGCCCGCGCGGCCGTTGGCGCCGGCGGGACCGGCGTCGACCGGCGGCAGGGCGAGCATCCCCCCGGGGACCCCGGCGGCGCGCCCGCCCGGCGCGCCGAGCTCCAGCGGCTCCGGGTCGGCGCCGCCCGCGCCGACGGCCGCGAGCTCCCGGCCGCCCCCGGTGCCGGCGGGAGTGAGCTCGTCCACGACGCCCTCGTTCGGCCGCAGCAGCGTGCCGGGGATCAGGACGATCGCCATCGTGCCGCCGTACGGCGAGGTACGCAGACGGACCTTGATGCCGTGCCGCTCGGCCAGCCGGCCGACGACGAACAGGCCCAGGCGCTCGGAGGTCGTCAGGTCGAACGGCGGCGGGTTCTCCAGCCGGTCGTTCAGGGACTTGAACTCGGCCGGGTTCATGCCCAGGCCGCGGTCTTCGATCTCGATGGCGAAGCCGTTGGAGACCTCGTGGCCGGTGACATGCACCGGGGTGTGCGGCGGCGAGAACGAGGTGGCGTTCTCGATGAACTCGGCGAGCATGTGGATCACGTCACCGACGGCGTGGCCGCTGATCGCGCCGCCGCCGACCGGCAGCACCTTGACCCGGGTGTAGTCCTCGACCTCGGCGACGGCACCGCGGATGACGTCCTTGATCGGGACCGGCCGGCGCCAGCCACGGGCCGGCTTGGAACCGGAGAGGACGATGAGGTCCTCCGCGTGGCGGCGCATACGGGTCGCGAGGTGGTCGAGGCGGAACAGCTCCTCGAGCTCGTCCGGGTCCGTCTCCTTGCGCTCCAGCGCGTCGATGATCTTCAGCTGGCGGTGGATCAGTGCCTGGCTGCGGCGCGCGAGGTTGAGGAACGTGTCCCCGATGCTCTTGCGCATCGCGGCCTGTTCGACCGCGGTGCGCACGGCGACCTCGTGCACCGTGCTGAACGCGTCGGCCATCTGACCGATCTCGTCGCGGGTGGTCGCCGGGACGGGAAACGCCTCGGCCGCGAGGTCGACGGGCTCGCCGCGGTGCAGTCGCTCGACGACGTCGGGCAGGCTGTGGTCGGCGACCTCGAGCGCACCCTCCCGCAGGCGGCGCAGCTGGCGGATCATGGGGCTCGCGACGAGCAGCGCGATGAGCACCGACAGCGCGAGGACGAGCGCGACGGCCAGGGAGTTGATCGCGGCCTGGCGGGTCGCGTCGGTCGCGATCCGGTCGGCGGTGGCGGCGAGGTCCGTGGCGATCCGGCGCTCGACGTCCTCCATCTTCGAGATCTTCTGTGCCGAGACGGTCAGCCAGGTCTCGCGCTCGATCGTCTGCCTGTCGCTCATCATCAGCGACCGAAGCACCGTGTCGCGCATGGTCGCGACGTTCCTGGCCAGCGGGGTCACTGTCGCTTCGTAGAGCTCGCGCTCCGCCGGAGTCGCGGTGATCCTCAGCTGTGACTGCCAACCATCCTCGGTGCCGGCCTGGCCCTGGATCTGCAGGATCAGGTCCGGGTCGGACTGCTGGAGGAAGAAGATCCGGGCGATGTTGCCGCGCACCTGGGCGGCGGCCTCCTTCTCCCGCGAGATCGCCGTCAGGGTGGCGGCACCGGAGATCAGGTCGGCGTTGCGGCTGCCGGACGCCACCCGGGCGTCCAGCTCCAGGAGGTCGTTGATCAGCCCGTCGTAGTAGACGATGTCCTGCGGAAGGGTTGCCTGCCTGCGGTCGACCGTCTGGCGGTAGGCCGGCAGCTTGGACAGCCGGTCGTCGATGCCGGCCAGGGTGCCGCCCAGGCTGTTGCGGGCGCTCCCCGGCAGGTCCCGCGCGGCGGTGTTGTAGTCATCGGCCGCCCGGTCCACGAGCGGCCGGACGTCGGTGAGGATCTGCTTGACGATGACCGGCGGCGCCCCATAGCCCGTGCCGATCACCGTGTGCGAGCCGTTGCGCTCGGTCTGCAGGGCGGCGATCAGGGCGTTCGCCCTGATGGCGAAGCCCGCGAGCGCCTTGGTCCGGTTCGCGGACGACACGCTCTCGACGTTGCCGCGCACCTGTATAGCGCTGAGCACGGCGAGGGCCACCAAGGGGACGATGAGAATTACCACCAGCTTCGAGCGGATGGGCCAGTTCTGGAGCATCCGGTCCTCTCGTCCGACGCCCGGCCAGCAGGGCGCCTTGGGTGCGGGCCACGTGTGGGGCGACTATGTGGGGGAACGGCGAGCCGCGCCGTCCGCGTAACTGCCAACTGACCCCGCCAGACGATGCGAGCGCACTGGTGGACCACCGGTTCGCGGTGGTCCACCCGGCCGCGTCCCATTGCCTGGAAGGTATCGGCAACTGTACTGACCCCCTGCATCTGCAGGATGACGGGGCATCGGCGAACGGCCACCGCGAGCACCGGAACGAGCGGAATCGCATCGCCAGAACAACAGAGCACGGCCACCGTTTTGCGAGTGGCGACCTCCCGTCACACACAGTAGTTCTTGYGCGTGGTCGACCATCTCGTCGTCGAGTCCGTCCGGACCATCCCGCCGACGGCGAGAACGAAACAAACCCGCAGGTCGAACAACAGAGTGGAATGACGCGCGCCGCGGGTTCACGCCCGGTTCGGCCGCCATGTTCCCCGCCCTCTCCGATCCGTACACGGAGTAATGGGCGTGGTCCTCCGGAGGCGCCCTGGCGGCTATCGCCGTGACAGTGGTCACCTTTCACCGGCCCGCGGCTTCCCGCTCCGCGCCGTACGCGCGGCCGCCGACCCGGGCAACATGCGCCACCGCAGGGATCCTCCGCGGCGAGGCCGGCGGACCCCTCGCCCCGGGCCGCGGCGTCCGGCCGATGACCCTGAGTGGATCACCGTCGCGGGGCGGCCAGGGCACCGCCTCACCCGATGTTGCGGACCATCCATCGGTTCGTTGTGGAACCAGCGGGGGAACGGAATCATCCCTGTAATGCCTGGCAGAGCGACGCTCGGCGCGAGGAGTCCTGCCCGGCGCCGGAAGGGCCCCGGGCAGCGGCCCGCGGGCCGGCCACGCGCGACGGCCCGCCGCCTGACCGGCGCCGCTGGTCGCGTCCGGTGCGACACTGGGGACATGGCCACCACGTCGCCGGGGAGGACCTTCCGTCCCGCCCCGGCCGCCCCCGCCGAGGCCCGCCCGGCCGCCACCCACGCGGCCGCCGCCGGCGCCCGCGGCGCGGACGCGCGCACCGCGCGACCGGCGGACGCCACGGCTACGGCCAGGGCGAGCGACGGGCCGACGGGTGCCAGCACGGGCACGGCGCGGGACGAAGCCGTCGCGGCCGATGACGACACGGGCGCGGGCGGGAACGACGCCGACGCGGGGAAGAGCGCCGCGGGCTCGGCCAGGCACGGCATGAGCACGGCGAAGAACGGGGCGGCCGCGGCGAAGGACGACGCTGGCGGGCCCGCCGTCCTCAGCCCGCGCGAGCTGCGCCGCCAGGAGCGACTGCGCGTCGGCAGGGAGCAGATCCTGGACGCGGCCGAGGAGCTGTTCGGCCGGCAGGGCTACCGCGGCACCAGCCTGCAGCAGGTCGCGAAACGGTGCGAGTTCTCGATCGGCGCCCTGTACCTGTTCATCGACAGCAAGGAAGAACTGCTGCAGGCGGTGCTCAACCGGCGCACCGTCGACCTGATGGAACTGATGGCCGCCTGCCTGGCGGCCGAGGGCACCGGCGCGGAGCTGCTGGCGCGGCTGGCCCGCACACAGGTCGATTTCCACCGGCGCTACCCGGAGTTCGGCCGGCTCTCGATCCAGCTCATGTCCACGCCCGGCGTACCCGGTACACCCGGCTTTCGCGAGGGCTTCGCCCGTGGCTACGACGCGGCAATCGAGCTGGAGGCCGAGCTGTTCGTCAGAGGCCAGCACGACGGCACGCTGCGACCCGGCGACCCGGGCTGCCTTGCCCGGCTGTTCTCGGCGATGGTCACGGCGTATCACGCAATGGATCCAGAGGTCTCCGCGGACAGCGCGGCACTTCCTGATGACATCTTCCTGTCCACTGTCGCGGCCGCCTTCGCGCCGCCTCCGGACGGCACGCCGGCCGGTTAATCGGACGGGCGTTTTTCGGTTCTCTCCACTGGGACAGGCGGTCCGGCCGCATACCCGAGCAAGGATCTTCACCCGACGCCAAGGCCGGTTCCCGGATGACTTCGGACTGGGCACGACGCAAAGCGGATGAGTCTGGGCGCGAAACATCCGCATCATTCCCGTGCGGCGGCCAGCGGTCGAGCTTCCCGATGATCCTCGATCCGATTGGCCCACGTTCGACCAACGCATATCGTCATGTGCCGCGTGCGGGAGTCCGGCCGCGGCCCACGTCAGCTTCTTCTCGTCACCACCGCGACAGTCACGGGCGGCCCGCGGGAGGGCACCCGGACAGGGCGGCCCCCACGCCGGCCACCCTGCGATCGAGCCGTTGAGCCGTTGAGCCGTTGAGCCACAGGGAGCGGAGCGCCAGATGACCACCAAGGACAGCGACGACCACTTAGGCTCGAAGCCAAGCGATCATGGCGGCGCCCGCGCGGACGGCGGCCCGGGCGCGGGGGCGCCAGCCGCCGAGGACATGCCGCCGCCCACGATCCCGGCCGCGCTGGAGCGGGCCGCCCGGCTGTGGCCGGACGACGAGGCCGTCGTCGACGGCGACGTCCGGCTGACGTTCGCCGGGCTCGCGGCCGCCGCCGACGAGGTGGCGCGGGCCCTGGTCGGCAGCGGTGTCGAGGCCGGCGACAGGGTCTCGGTCTGGGCACCGAACGGCTACCGCTGGATGGTCGCCGCACTCGGGATCTACCGGGCTGGCGCGGTCCTCGTCCCGGTGAACAGCCGGTTCAAGGCGGGCGAGGCCGCGGATCTCCTGCGCGCGACCCGGGCGAGGATCCTGTTCACCGTCACCGACTTCCTCGAGACGGACTACGCGGCAGCGATCCTCGCCGAACCGGACCTGCCGGACCTCGACGAGGTCGTCGCGCTCGACGGACCAGCCAGCCCGGGCACCATCCCCTGGAACGATCTCACCGCCCGCGCCGCCCTGGTTCCCGCCGAGACCACCGCCGCCCGCGCGGCCGCGCTGACCGGCGACAGCCTCAGCGACATCATCTTCACCTCGGGCACCACCGGGAAGCCGAAGGGCGCGATGCTCGCCCACGGCCCGTCGACCCGGCTCTACACGGCCTGGGCCGACGTCATCGGGCTCGGCCACGGCGACCGTTACCTGCTCGTCTACCCGTTCTTCCATACCGCCGGCCTCAAGGCGGGCCTGCTCGCGACCATTCTGGTGGGCACGACGCTCGTCCCGTACCCGGTCTTCGACGTGCCCGCCGTGATGCGGCTCGTCGGCGAAGAGAAGATCACGATGTTGCCCGGCCCGCCGGCCGTGTACGAGACGATCCTCAACAGCGACCTGACCGGATACGACCTGTCGAGCTGGCGGCTCGGTGTCACCGGCGCCGCCCCGGTGTCGGTGGAGCTCGTCCGCCGGTTGCGCGCCGATCTGGGCCTGCGCACGGTCGTCACCGGCTACGGCCTGACCGAGACCACGGGAACGGTCGCCATGTGCCGGCACACCGACGACCCGGAGCTGGTCGCGCGCACTTCCGGCCGCGCCCTCGAGGGCGTCGAGATCCGCGTCGTCGACGACGCGGGCGAGGAGGTGCCGCGCGGCGAGCCCGGCGAGATCCTGGCCCGCGGGTTCAACATCATGAAGGGCTACCTCGACAACCCCGCGGCGACCGCCGAGACCATCGACGCCGGCGGCTGGCTCAGGACCGGTGACATCGGGGTGATGGACGGCGGTGGCAACATCGCCATCACCGACCGGAAGAAGGACATGTTCATCGTCGGTGGCTTCAACGCCTACCCTGCGGAGATCGAGGGCATGCTGGCCGAGCATCCGGTGATCGCCCAGGTCGCCGTCGTCGGCGTCCCCGACGAGYGGCTCGGCGAGGTCGGCATGGCGTACGTCGTCCCGAGGACCGGCCAGCCGGTGCCCGAACCGACAGAGATCATCGCCTGGGCCCGGCAGAGAATGGCGAACTACAAGGCGCCCCGCTACGTCGAGATCGTCGACGCGCTGCCGCTCAACGCCACCGGGAAGGTCGTCCGCTACGAGCTGCGCGCCCGCGCCGCCGCCGCCGTCCGCCGCTCCTGAGCGCTCCTTCCGGGCACCCGGCCCGCCCGTCCCGAACACCTGTCCGAACGCCCGTCGCGACCGCCGCCCTCCGGGTGGCGGGTCGCCGGCCACCGCGCGCACGATGGGACGCGAGGGTCCGGGGGTGACACATGGGCGACCAGGCTCGCCACGACGGCAACGTCGACGGCACGCGACCCGGCGACACCCGGCCCGGCGACAGGCGGTCCGACGACTGGCTGTCCGACGACCGGATGACCGAAGAGCGCAGGGCCGACGACGCGCGCCGCTCTGGTCAGACCGCGCCTGCCCACGCCCCGGAATCCCCGGCCCGTCCGCGGGCCGCCGAGCGCCGGCCGGACCCCCTGACCGACCCGCTCCCCGAACTCGCCACGCCTGACGACCAGAGCGACCAGAACGACCAGGGCGACCAGGGCGACCCCGGAGCCTGGCCGTATCCGGACGAGGCCCCGCCCGGCCACGGCCGGAGCGGCAGTGACCGGGCCGCGCACCACGCCGGCGGCGCGGGGCGGGCGGGGGCAGGGCGGGCGGGGGCAGGGCGGGCGGGGGCAGGGCGGGCGGGGGCGAGCCGGCGGCTCGCCGGTACCGGCACCGCGGCCACCCGACTCGCCTGGCCCGCGGCCGGTCCAGGGCCGTACGGCTCTGGCCTGTCCAGCCCCTACGGTTCCGACCCCTACGCCCAGTTCGGCGCCCGGCACTGGGATGAGCCTTCCCCCCCGGACAGCCCCATCGCCGACCAGAGCGCCGATCACCACGACGAAGACGACATCGCCGACCCCGGCCCCGACGCCGCGGCCGCGGCCGGCGCGCACGCGGAGCATCCGCACCTGGCCGAATGGGCGGAACGGGCCGACCGGGCGGCCGAACGCGCCTGGTCCTGGTTCGGCAGGCTCGCCGACCAGGCCGCGGCCAGGCTGCCGACCCACCCGCCGGAGACGACCGGCCCGCGGGCGATGCCGCCGCCGGCACCCGGGATACCCGCGGCCACCCCGCAGGACTCCCCGGCCGCCTCGCGGCCCGGCGCCAACCCGCTGCCCGATGCGACCCCATCCGGCGCACCCACTGGCGGCCCCGCGGGCCAACACGTCGGTCCGGACGAGCCCGGCGAGATCACCGTCGACCGTTTCGCGCCGTCCACCCCGCCGGTGCTCCCGCCAGGCGACGTCCCGCCCGGCGAGGTCCCGCCAGGCGACGTCCCGCCCGGCGAGGCGCCCGCCGGTGCCCGGACCGTGCGACCGACGGTCGGCTACGCGCTGCGCGGTGGCGAGGCGGACGCGCATCGGCTGGCCACGCAGTCCCGGGCGCTGGAGCCGGGCACGGAGGCGTTCCTGACCGGGCTGGGCCTGGGGCCCGGCTGGCGCTGCCTGGACGTGGGGTGCGGGCATGGCCAGGTCAGCGTGCTGTTGGCGGGCCGGGTCCGGCCTGGCGGGCGGATCGTGGGCGTCGACGGCGACCCGGCGTCGCTGCGGGTCGCCCGCCACAACGCGGCCCAGGTGGGCGCGCGGGTCGCGTTCCTGAACGCGGACGCCGGCGGGCTGCCGGCCTCGCGCGGTGGGTTCGACCTGGCCTACTGCCGGCTGTTGCTGGGGCACCTCGCGGACCCGATGGAGACGCTGCGCGCCATGGCGACGGCGGTCCGTCCCGGCGGCGTGGTCGCCGTCGAGGACGTCTACCTCACCGTCCCGACGACGCCGCCGCAGGACGCGCCGCCGGGGGTCCTGACCGAACTCATCGAGCTCATGACCATGACGATCCGCGCCCAGGGCGGAGACCCACAGATCGGCCCGCGCCTGCCCGCCCTCTTCACGGCCGTCGGCCTGACCGACATCTCGGCCGGCCTCAGCGCCGCTCCGTTGCCGTTCGACTCGCCACTCCTGCTGGCCGAGGCCCTGGACGCGACCCGGGACGCGACCCTTGACGCGGGCCTCGCCTCCGCCGCCCATCTGGACGACCTGCGCGCCGCGCTGCTCGCGGTTCCCCAGCCAGCCCTCACCGCCATGGCCGGGGCCGTCCGTCTCTACCAGGTCGCCGGCCGCCGCCCGCCCCGCATCTCGGCCCGGGCCGCCTGACACCCGTCCTCACGGCGGCCCCCCCCAACTCCCAACGAACTCCCCCACCGGCGCTCCACATAGTTGCCATGGACATTGTTGCCATGTACGTTGTTGCTGTGAGCATGATCGAGCGGGCGACGACCGGGTTCCTGCTGTGGCGGGTGACGATGAAGTTCCGCGCCGGGGTGGACCGGGTGCTCGCCGACCTCGGCCTGACCCACGCGCAGTACTCGCTGCTCGCGTCACTCCGTGGCATGACCGGCGGGTCGGACGCGCGGCCCAGTCAGCGAGAGCTGGCGGACCACACCGGTCTCGAGCCGATCTTCGTGTCCAAGCTCGCCCGGGCACTGGAACAGGCCGGTCTGCTCACCCGCGCGACCAGCGGCCGCGACTCCCGGGCGGTGGAACTCGCGCTGACCCCACAGGGCGTCGAGACCGTCGGCATCGCGGTCGAACGGGTGCAGGGGCTGCACCAGGAGCTGCTCGCGCCGATCGGCGGCCCCGGAGGCGCGAACGACCGCCACCTCGCGGACACCCTGCGGACGCTCCTTGGCGCACCACCGGCGACCGCCGGCACCATCGCCGAACAGGAATCACCACGACAGGTAGGGAGCAGGGACATGACCACACCAGCGGAGCTACCACCCCTGACCGGCCAGGACCTCGGTGAGGCGGAGGGCGCGGTGCACGGCCTGCTCGAGACGCTCGTCGCGGGCACGGAGGTCAACGCTGACGAGTACGTCGTACTCCGCGTTCTCACGCTGCGCCCGCCGATGACCCTCCCGGAGTTGCTGGCCTTCCTGACGAGCCAGCGTCAGTTGCGCCGTGACGAGGAGCAGGTGGACGCGATGCTGCGCCGCCTGGACAGCGCGGGCCTCCTGACCGGGCTCGACGGCGCCGGCCCGGTGCGCGTGACCGCGCGAGGGGAGGACCTGCACGCGGCCGTGTTCGCCTCGGTGCGGCGGATCAGCGGACAGGTCTTCGGCGGTCTCGACCCGGCCGAGCTGGCGGCCGCCAAGCGCGTCCTCGCCGAGGTCACCCAGCGGGCGCTGCGACTGCGGACAGAGCTCGCGGCGGCCTGACGTCCCGGGCCAGGCCGGACCGCGGCCGCAACGAGTGCGGGTGGCCGCGGTCCGTGCTGGTATGAGGACGCTCGCGGCGGGGGCAAGGAGCGTCACAGAGACGAGGTTCGGCATGGACATGGGTCTTTTGGGGCGGACGGCTGTCGTCACGGGCGGGAACTCCAACATCGGCCGGGGCATCGTGCTGGCACTGGCCGCCGAAGGAGCGAACGTCGTGATCGCCGCGAGGGACCAGGCCGCGGGCGAGCGGGTGCGCGAGCAGGCCCTCGCCGCGGGCGCGAAGAACGCCGTGTTCCACTCCGTCGACGTCGTCGACCGCGCGCAGGTCGGCCAGATGGTGGTCGCGGTCGAGGAACGGTTCGGCGCGGTCGACCTGCTGGTGAACAACGTCGGCGGYAATGTCGCCTTCGCCTACTTCGTCGAGTCCGACCCGGACACCTGGCGCCGCGACATCGACCTGAACTTCACCGGCACCCTCAACTGCGCGCACGCCGTGCTGCCCGGCATGATCAACCGAGCTTCCGGGCGCATCGTCAACATCGGGTCGACGGCCGGGCTGATCGGTGACCCGACGCTGGCCGTGTACTCGGCGATGAAGGGCGCGGTCCACACGTTCACCAAGATCCTCGCCAAGGAGGTCGGGCCGCACGGGATCACCGTCAACGCCGTCGCCCCCTACGGCACACTCCCCGACGACTGGGCGAACGACGTGAGCGCGGGCAGCCGCTGGCATGCCGACGGGGTCATCGCGAAACGGGAGAACAGCGGCGACTCGCCCAGCATCGGGCGCCGTACGGTCCTCGAACGGCAGACCGCGACACCCCGGGAGATCGCCGCCGCGGTCGTCTACCTGGCCTCCGACGCGGCCGCTTTCGTCACCGGCCAGATCCTCGCCGTCGAGGGCGGCGCCCTCCTGGCCTGACGGGCGCAGATCCGTGCGTCAGGCGCTTTCCTGTCGTCGAGCGCGTTTGGGCTGTTCGCGGATGACATCGTCGACGGTGGGGGCGGTGATCGCGCMGCGGAACCGGGTATCAAGCTGGTCCAGATCCGCACAGGAGTGGATCCGCCCGCGGACGTCGTCGGGGACATTTATCCCGCGCTCCTCGAGCACGGTCAGGAGCATTCGCCCCGCCCTGAGAGCCTCACCCTCGACCCTGCCTTCTGACCTGCCCTCGGCGTGGGCGCGGGCGGCCGTCTCGCCGAGCAGCTTGCTGCGGTAAGGGCGACCAAGGGCACTGTTCACGTACATCTCCCACCGATCCCAGAGCGTCGCTGGCAGCCCAGCCAGAACGATCTCATGATACAAGGGCCTCTTTTTCGGGCCGAGCGCCCGCAGCGCCTCCGCGAGGGCGGGAAAGGCCGCCTCGATGGCGACTTACGCTCACCCATTCTTTCCACGGCGAAAAAGCAGCGCGAAGAGCCTCCAAGGAGATTTCCCCGTGGAGGATTCAGTTTGGTGGTTCTCTGCGACGTCGGGGCGTCAAGGAAGCAGAAAGCCGCTGCTTGCGACCGGACACCGGGTCACGGGGTTATCGCGTCGGTTCGGTCGCCCAGCGTCGAGGTGGCCGTGGTCGGGCGGTGCAGCCGCGGCGCGACGAGCTTCGCGGTCAGATGGTCGCCCGCGACGACCGGCGGKTAGCGCGGCGGGTCGTCCGGCCCGGTACACGTGGGCAGGCACTCGACGACTGCGTCGTAATTGCCGTCATGGAAGAACGCGATCGAGCGGCGCCGGGTCGCGCGGCCGGCCACCGGCGCGGGCAGCACCACCCGGTGCACGGTCGAGCGCCAGCGGTCGTTGGTCCACTGGGCGAGCAGGTCGCCCAGGTTCACCAGCAGCCCGCCCGGCCCCGGGATCACCGAGTGCCAGGCGCCGTCGGGGCCGACGATCTCCAGGCCGGGCACTCGGTCGCCGTGCAGGACGGTGAGGATTCCGTAGTCGGTGTGCGCGCCCATCCGGGCCGGCTCCCCCGGCTCACCGGTGTCCGGACGGGCGGCGGTCACGTAGCTCAGCGCGCGCAGCGTCTCGGTCGAGTGGTCGGTGAACGGGGCGAAGTAGCCCTCGGGAAGCCCGAGCGCGACGGCGAAGATCTCGGCGAGCCGGCGGGCGAGCCCGGCGACGGCGCCGAAGTAGGCGGTCAGCGCCGGGCGCAGCGCCGGAACCTCGTCCGGCCACAGGTTCGCGGCAAAGACGCCGTCGCGCTCGCGCTCGTGGACCGGGTCGCCGGCGGGCCAGCCCTCCGGGCCGCTGTTGAACGCCTCGAACGTGTCCGGCCCGGCGTCGACGCCGAGGCTGTAGGCCAGCGACTCGGCGCGCGGCGGGCTGTAACCCCGGTTGGTCATGACGTCGGCGGGGACGTAGCGCAGTTTCACGCTCGCGGGCAGGGCCCAGAAGGTGTCGAGCGCGGCCAGCGCCGTCTCGATCGTCGCCGGCTCGATGCCGTGCCCGACGATCTCGAGGAAGCCGACCCGCCGGCAGCCGTCGTCGACCTCGGCGGCGATCTCCCGGCGGCGGGCGGCGCCGCCGGCACGCCATCCGGACAGGTCGACCAGCGGGACCAGACCAGCCATCCGCGCACCTCCGTCGTCCGGTCACCATCGCCTGCCACCGCCTGCCGACGAGGGCGAATATAGGCAGGCGGGACACGAGCGGGCCCGGAGAAGTGGCCGCCGTCGCGGTGGGTCACGACCGTCCAAAGGCAGGGCAGGGCAGGGCAGGACGCGGACCGAGCGACGGATCTAGGCTGGGCCCACGAGAACTCGGCGTTCAGGGAGGCAGCCGCGTGACCAGCAGCGCCAGCACGGCCACCGCCGTCGACGGGCCGTTCACCGGCCTCGTCGGCCTACATCACCTGCAGCTGGCGATCCCCGCCGGCGCGGAGGACGCCTGCCGGGCGTTCTGGGTCGGGCTTCTCGGCCTCACCGAGGTGCCGAAGCCACCGCCGCTTGCCGCCCGCGGTGGCGCCTGGTTCCGCGGCGCGAGCTTCGAGCTGCACGTCGGCGTCGACCCGGCCTTCACCCCGGCGACCAAGGGCCACCCGGCGATTCTCGTCGCCGACCTCGACGCACTCGCCGAACGGCTGGCCGCCGCGGGCGTCGCGGTGACCTGGTCGCACGACTTCCCCGGGCACCGCCAGTTCTACAGCCTCGACCCGGTCGGCAACCGGATCGAGTTCATCTCCCCCGACCCCGCGTCCTAGCCGGGTCGGTCAGCCGCCATCCGGGCGGGACGACGGCGGGGCGGGTGGGCCGTAGGGCGAGCCCTCGGGAACGTCGCGCAGGTCGACGCCCGCGACCGTCCTCGCCGCGAGCAGGGCCTCGAGCTCGGCGGGCGGGTAGCCGAGCTCGGCGACGATCTCGTGGGTGTCGTGGCCGACGAGCACGGAACGCGACGGCGGGCGGCCCGCGTCGCGGCTCCAGGCGCCGTAACCGCGGACGACGTGGAACCGGCCGAACCGGGGGTCGTCGATGAGATGGGTGAAGCCGTTCGCGACGAGGTGCTCGTCGGTGACGTGGTCATCCCCCATGACGGCGCGGACGGCGGGAACGCCCCGCGCCGCGAGCTCGGCCGCCGCCGCCCGTACCGTCCGCGCCGCGAACGCCGCGGTGACGGCGTCGACGAGCCAGTCGCCTTTGAGGACCTCGTCGCCGCCGAGAATCCCGCCGCCGAGAACCTCGGCGGGGTCGGTGTCTCCAGGCGCCTCGACGCCGAGGGCGCCGAGCAGGTCGCGGGTTCGCGCCGCGGTCACGGCGGCGACGGCGATCCAACCGTCGGCGCACCGGTAGTAGCGATGTCCGCCGGTGGGGCCGGGGAAGTTGGTGGCGCCGCGGGCTGGTTCGGGGCGGCCGGCGAACTCGGTGAGCTCGGGCGCCTGCAGGTAGGTCGCCGTGTTCGCCAGGCTCAGGCTGAGCCGCTGGCCGGCGCCGTCACGGTCGCGGGCGTAGAGCGCGGCGAGCACCCCGAGGGCGCCGAGCACCCCGGTGCCCGTGTCGTTGAGCGGGATCGGGGTGAGCACCGGGTCGCCAGCGCCGCCCTGCGCGTCGGCGAGGCCGGACAGGCCCTGGAACACCGGGTCGAAGCCGGGCGCGCCCGCGTAGGCGCTGGCCTGGCCGTACGCGGAGACGCCGCAGCGCACCAGGTCGGGCCGGGCCGCGGCGATCCGCTCGGGTGGGAGGCCGAGCTTCTCCAGCCGTCCGGGCCGCATGTTCTCGACGAGGACGTCCGCGCCGGCGAGCAGCCGCAGCAGCAGGTCCGCGCCGCCGGGGCGGGCGATGTCGAGCGCCAGGTCGCGCTTGTGCTGGCTCGCGACCAGCACCGACATCGGGAACGCGCGGAACGGGTCGCCGTCCGGTGGCTCGACCTTCACGACGTCCGCGCCCCAGTCGGCCAGGATCTCGCCGATCAGCGGCCCAGCGAGGTAGGAGGACAGGTCGACGATCGAGACACCGCGCAGTGGCAGGCCCCCGCCGACCCCATCGCCATCGCCATCGCCAACGCCGTCACCGTCACCGACACGGGCACGGGCACGGGCACGGATGACGGCCGGCGGCTCCACGGCGGGCGCCTCGGTGGCCGGCCAGAGCTCGCCGTCCGGGCCGAGCTCCAGGTCCGTGGTCGCGAAGGCGCCGGGGGTCGCGGGGGTGCCGGCCAGGTCGACCGGGAAGCCGGGCATCCTGACGGTGCCCAGGGTGGGGTGCGCGCGTTGGACGAAGCTCCGGTTGGCCTCGGTGATGTCGCGGGTGGCCCACTCTGCGCGGGTCGCGATCGGCGCGCAGGGCACGTCGGCGGCCGCGAACAGGTCCAGCCACGCCCGCAGCGGCCGTTTGCGGAACTCCTTCTCCAGCTCGTCGGCGACCAGCCGGCCGCCCTCGTCATAGACGAGGACCTTGTTCCAGTCGCCGTCGACGCCCGGTAGGACGAGGACGTCCATCCGGTCCATCGCGTCCAGGGCACGGAAGAAGATCTCCGGGACGAGCGCGGCGAGGTAGAGCCAGCGGCCGTCGCCGGCCTGGTAGATGCGCCAGAACGGGACGCCGCGGCCGGAGCGGTTCCCCTTCACGACCGGCTGGTCGACGCCGACCTGCGTCATCATGCCGAGCTGGGCGATCGCGGCGTGCAGCCCGCTCACGGTGACGGCATGCCCGCGGCCCGCGTCCCGGCGGCGGCCGTGCAGCGCGGCGACGGCCGCCGCGGCGGCGAGCGCCCCGTGGAGCTGGACGATCGTCGTGGCGACGGGCGCGACGGGGCAGTCGAGCGTCGCCGGGTTGCGTGCCGCGGTCCCGCCGAGACCGGCGAGCAGCAGCGGGTCCTCGGCGGCCTCGCGCCACTCGCCGTGCTCGCCATAGGGCGGCAGCCACACCTGGTTGAGCCCTGGGTGACGCCTGGCGAGCGTCGCCGTGTCCAGTCCGAGTTCRGCCAGCTGGCCGGGAGTGTGATCGACGATCAGCACGTCCGCCCCGCCGGCCAGCCGGCCGACGTCCCGCGCCGTCATCCGCGCGACGCGCTTGCCTCGGTCCCACAGCAGCCCCGCGGGCGACGCCGGCCCCGCCGCCCCCTCAACCACCGGCCGCCCGTCAGGCCCGGCAGGCGCGTCGAACCGCGCCAGCTCGTCGGCCAGCGTCGAACCAGCCGTGACGCCGCCAGTGCGAGCCGGGAACCGCGCGCGCACCACGTCAGCGCCCAGGTCGGCAAGCAGCATTCCCGCGACCCGGCCCGCTCGGGTCACCGAGGCCTCGAGGACCCGAACCCCGGCCAACGCGGGAGGCCGCCCGCTCGTCCCTGCCTCGCTGGCCGCGCCAGCTCCCGCCGCCATGTGCCCACCCACCCTCACGCCTCGTCCCCGGCCGGCGCGACACCCGCCCAGGACGAGGCCTCGCCAGGCACCGCCGAGAGTCCCGGCGCCCTCCCCTGTCGTATCAGCGAACCCTCTGGGCGGCATCAGAACCGGTATCAAACACCGATGCCGGCCGCGGTCAGGACGGGCCGTCGAGGGTCTCCAGGGCGGCGAACCAGCCGACCCAGCGACGCTGGCCCGGGGTCTCGACGGCGCGGGCGYGGTAGTGACGCCGGGTCCAGGCGACCGCGTCGACCGCCGGATGGCCGGCGAGGATCGCCATGCAGGCCAGCACGGTGCCGGTCCGCCCGGTGCCGCCGCCGCAGGCGACCTCCACCCGCTGCCCCGCGCGCGCCAGCCCGTACGCCCGAGTGATCGCCACGGCCGCGGCCCTGGGCTCACGCGGCGTCCGGAAGTCCGGCCAGTCGAGCCACACCGCCGGCCACGCCGGCTCGTTCTGCGCGCCCCGGCGCGCCGACGCCCGCCGTGGGTGTCCTCGCGACCGCCCCAGATACAGCCCGAACTCCGGGAGTGGCCCGTCCGGTAGCCCCTCTCGGCGCCCACGGCCTCGGATATGGGTGCCATCCGGGAGCTGGATGGCTCCATTGAGTCGCGAGGTCACACCCGTAGTGTGCATGCCCGTCACGCACCGCTCTCGCAGGGTTGTCAGTGTGCGGGCTAACCGGGCCGCTCATGCCCCTGTGCCCCGCCCTCGCGGCCTCCCGCCCGGACCGCCGTCCTGTCCGCGCCGGCGTGACGCCTGTTCCAGGCCCCTGCCCGGCGAGACGGCGGTGACCCGCAGGCCGCTGGGTGAGGTTTTCCCCAGTACGGATTGGTGGGTCTGCGCGGTCGTGCGGCAGGTCGCGGCAATTTACGGTCAAGGCGACGCCCCGGCATCGCGGGGCGAGCGGCGGGCGGACAGCGCGCCGGTGATGACAGACAGCGGGACGCGAACAGACATGACGACGCGACCAGACTCCCAGCGGGCACTCGCCCGCGGGGGCACAGACACACCGCCCTCGGCGGCGCTCAGGGCGAGGCCCGGCTGGTGGGCCCGATGACCGGGCCGGCCAGCGGCGCCCTCGCGGCCAGCCGAGGCCCGCTGGGGACGCCGGCGCACGCCCTCGGCGCGGCGCTGCGGGCCACCTACTCTCGACGCAACTGGCTGGCGACGGTATTCGCCGCCCAGACGCTGGTCTTCGGGACGATCACGTTCGCCGTGACGCTCGGGTTCACCATCGCCGGCGTGTCGTCGTCGTTCTTCATCGTCGTCGGGCTGCCGCTGCTGTGGGTCGCGCTGGCGCAGGCCCACCGGTTCGCGCGGTTCGAGTCGTGGCGCTACGAGGCCTACCTGGGCGAGCGGCTGCGCCTGCGGCCGACGCCGGTGCCCGCCAGGACGGCCTCCGGACGGATCGGGCGGGCCTGGTCAAGGATGTGGGCCCGGATGTCGGCCGGCGGCAGCTGGCTGGAGCTGCTGTGGGCGCTGCTCGTGCTCCCGGTGCTCGGCTGGGCCGGCGGCTGGATCGTCGCCACCGCGTGGGGCGGCGGGCTCGCGTTCCTGCTGTTTCCGGCCTACGGTCACGCCCTCGGCAACGGCGGCCGGCTGGTGGGGCTCGACCTCGGCTACGGCGGCTCGGTCGCCACGCACGTCGTGGTCGGCGTCGCCGCGCTCCTCGCGGCGCCCTGGCTCGCCCGCGGGCTGACCGCGCTGCAGCTGGCGATCGGGCGCAGGATGCTCTCGCCCAGCGAGACCGCCGCGCTGACCCAGCGGGTCGCGGACCTGGAGTCGAGCCGCGCCGGCATCGTCTCGGCCACGGCCGCCGAGCGCCGCCGGATCGAGCGCGACCTGCACGACGGCGCGCAGCAGCGGCTGGTGAGCGTCGCGATGACGCTCGGCCGAGCGCAGGAAAGGTTCACCGAGGACCCCGGAGGGGCCCACGAGCTCGTCGCCGAGGCGCACGCCGAGACCAAGCGGGCCCTCGTCGAGCTGCGCGACCTCGCCCGCGGCCTGCACCCGGCGGTGCTCACCGACCGGGGCCTGGACGCCGCGCTCGCCGGCCTCGCCGCCCGCTGCCCGATTCCGGTGACACTCGACGTCGACGTGGCGCCGCGGCCGTCGGCCGAGGTGGAGGCGGTCGCCTACTTCTTCGTCGCCGAGGCGCTCACGAACGTCGCCCGCCACGCGGACGCCGCGTCCGCGCGGATCATCGCACGTCGCGCCGGTGACCGGCTGGCGGTCGAGGTCAGCGACGACGGGCACGGCGGCGCGAGCGAGCGCGGCGGCACCGGCCTCTCGGGGCTGCGCGACCGGGCGGTCGCCGTCGACGGCACCTTCACGGTGCGCAGCTCCCCCGGCGAGGGCACCACCGTACGGGTGGATCTGCCATGCCAGAACTGACCCAGCCCGAGCCGGCCCCAGCGCCGCCCGCCCGCCCCGCGTCCGAGGGAGACCGCACGATGGC
This sequence comes from Pseudofrankia asymbiotica, assembly GCF_001983105.1. GTDB lineage: Bacteria > Actinomycetota > Actinomycetes > Frankiales > Frankiaceae > Pseudofrankia > Pseudofrankia asymbiotica. The sequence continues at coordinate 65,598 of NZ_MOMC01000014.1, forward strand.
CGCGACGGCCGACCCGACATCCACGGCCGCGTCGACGGCCACGGTCACGACGCCCGCATCCGCCTCCCAGTCCGCCTCCGAGCCGACGTCGACACCGACACCGACACCGACACCAAAGGCCAGCACCGCGACACCGGAGCCGGCTCACACCACCGCCGCGGCGACCACGCCGCCCGGTGGAGGCGGGGCCGGCGACCGGTCCCTGGACGGCCAGCCGCCAGTGGGTGGGCGGCGGGGAGCCCGCGGTGTGCTGCTCGCGATCGGGGTGCTGCTCGCCGCCGCGCTCGCGTTGGGAGCCGGCACGCAGGCCATCAAGCTGACCACCGGCGAGGAACGGCGCGACGAGCGCATCACCCTGCCGGCGTCGGTCGACCGGCTGGAGGTGCGCGCGTCGTCCGGCACCCTCACGCTGACCGGCACGCCCGACGACGCGGCCGTCGTCGACGCCAAGCTCACCGGCACCGTCCACCCGCCCACGCTGAAGGTAGACATCGACGGGCACACGGCGCGGGTGCACACCGACTGCTCCTGGCAGATGCTGCTCAGCTGCGATGCCACGCTGCGTCTCGCGGTCCCGGCGGGCGTGACCGTCGTGGCGCGTTCCTCGTCGGGCGACATCCGGGCGGCCGGCCTGGCCGGTCCGATCGACCTGCACACATCGTCCGGCGACGTGTCCGCCGACGGATGCTCGGGCACCGCCAGGCTTTCCACGTCGTCGGGCGACGTACGCGCCACCCACCTCGGCGCGGCCACGGTGTACGCGCACTCGTCGTCCGGCGACGTCAAGGTCGACCTCACGGTCGCACCGACGGACGTGGAGGCGACGACGTCGTCCGGCAACGTCCGGGTCACCGTGCCGGCCGGTTCGGAGACCTACGACGCGACCGCGAACACCTCGTCCGGCGACGACTCGGTCCGGGTCGCCACCGACCCGCGGTCCGCCCGCCGGATCGAGGCGAGATCAAGCTCGGGCGATGTCTCCATCCGTTACGCGGACGCCGGCCAGGCGTCATAGCCGCCGGCGCGTCAACCCGGAGTGTGGTGGATGGGCAAGCCTGAAGACGTGCCGATCCACCACACCCGCGGGGCGGCGGGGCACTTCGGAGGTCACTGATGCGCGGATCGGGGTCTAACGGCCCGAGGTGTCGTACAGCGGACACAGCGGCGGTGAACCGGCCCGGGGAGGAGCGGCACTACGATCCACTGTGTCGCACGGCAGTCGCCGACGCGGAGCCAAAAATGCAGAACCGCTGCCACAGATCTGTGAAAGCGTGAAAATATTCTCCTCGCACCCCCGACGGCCTAAGGATTGCGTGGGTGGTCGCATGCCTGACGACCGCGGTCCGCATCACCAGGAAGACCCAGACCATAGGCGCGGCGCGCCCCGCCGGGACGACAGGGCGCGCCTCATGACCCGGTCCGTCGTGGGCCGGCGGTTCTTTCTCGCCGACCCACGGTCCCAGACCGCGCCCGGGCGCGCCCGGCTGACCGAGATCGCGAACGAGCTGGCCGACCCGGCCGCGGCCGCCCGCTGGCACCGCAGGCTGAACCTCGGCTCGCTCGTCGAGGTCGCGGCGCCGCACGACCGGATCGCGCGGCTGCTGGCGGGCGTCCCGCCAGCCGAGGACGCGGACGGGGCCGGCCGGCGGGTACGGGCCGAGCTGGAGGCGCGCCGCCTCGGCTGGCTACGCGACAACGACGAGCGGCTCGCGCACGCCCAGCGGGCGTGGGACGGCCTCTACGCCGCGCACCATGGCGTCGCCGAGGCCGTCGCCCAGGTCGAGCCGCTGAGCAACGTGCTGCGGGTGTGCCGGCTGGCCGAGCTCGTCTACTCGGCGTCCGAACCGGAATGGCGTGAACTCGCCGACGCGGCGGCCGCCCGGCCGATGGTGCCCGCGGAGATCTACCGCTCCCAGCGGGAGCGCCGGCTGCGCCCGCCCGACCACGTCGTCCAGGCGGTCGCGGTCCCCGGGGACGGCGGCGAACTGGACCGGCCCGCCCTCAACCCGGCGGCCCTGACCGCCTGCGCCGAGGAGACCTGACGCCGCCGCGAATCGTCTAGAACCAGCCGCGGCGGGCGCCGAGGTGCTGGAGCTGCTCGTGGATCTGGTGGGCGAGGCGGCCGCGGTCGAGGTCGCCGTGGCCGACCCGGAAACGGCCGAGCGCGTCGCCGCCGGAGCGCAGCAGGCCGCCTCGGCGGTCGGCCTCCAGGACGATGTCCATGCCGTGGTCGTCGACCAGGAAGGTCACCTCCAGCTCCCGGATCCGGCGGCCGTACTCGCCGGACGGCTTGAGCTCGATCTCCTGGTAGAACGGCAGCGACGAGCCGCCGACGTGCCCCTTCTCCACATCCGCCGAGTGGAAGTGGAAGCCGAGGTCGCCGAGCGCGGCGAGCACCGCCTCCTGGACCGGCAACGGGTGAACGGAGACCGGGTCCAGGTCACCCGGGTCGAGCGCGCCCGGGATGGACAGGGTGGTGCGTACGCCGATCTTCATGCCCTTCAGGTGCCAGCCGCCCACGTCGGTGATCGGGGTCTGCCACGGCACCGGCAGCTCGAAGCGGCCGCTGACGTGCTGGCCCGGCGCGATCACCAGGTTGCCGCCGATCTGCTGGGTGCCGAACGCGACCTGCTCGTGGTACGTGCTGTCGTCGCGATCGATCTCGACGGTCGCCTCGAGCGCGACGAGGATCTTCTCGATCCGCTGGTCGACCTTGCCGCCCGTGACGGTGGTCGTGCCGGTGACGACCGCCCCTGGCCGTGTCTGGTCATGATCCAGCACGGTCTCCACCTCGGCGGCCCCGACGCCCAGCCGAGACATGAACCGCTTCATTCCCATCGCGCAGACCTTCCGACCGGGTGACAGACAACCGGAACTTCTATTCGGTACTGGATTCATACCGGCCGGCGCCGGCCCGCCGCCAGCGGGGTCGGTCAGGTGACAGCGGGTGGGGACGGGTCAGGCCGGCAGGACGCCGGCGGCGCCGGCGAGCAGCGCGTGGCCGGCGGCGGGGTCGCCGCTGACGGCGGTCGCGGCCGTGGCGGTCTCCGCCGGGGTGCGCCGGCCGGCCGCGAGCAGGCAGAACTCGACGACACCGAGCCGAATCTCGGCGACGGGCGGCGGGTGGTCGGCGGCCGGGTCCGGCGCCGGCAGCGGCGGACGGCCCGGGCCGACGAGCCAGCGGCCGGCGACCACCCGGTCGCCGGCCACATCGCTCATGCCGCTCATGCCGCCCGCGCCGCCCGCGCCATCGTCGCCGCCGGCAGGTCCGACGCCGGGGCCGCGTTCGCCCAGGTCGCCGGTGATCAGTGCCAGCGCCAGCGGGCCGTCACCGAGGCCGGCATCGAGGCTCGTCCGCCAGCGCACCCGGCGCAGCGCGAGCGCGGTCACGGCGCTCAGCTCGTTCACGTCCAGCGCCGGGAGCCGGACGCCGGCGGCCGCCGCGAGCGCGGCCCCGTCCAGCCAGGTGCCGAGCATGCGGGAGGTCAGGTGGTCCTCGACCGGCGCCGTCCAGCCAAGCGCGTCGACCATGATGCGCGCCGACTCCGGCTCCCGCCCGGCCAGCCAGGCGCACAGGCCGCGCGCGCCCTCGTGCCAGGTCCGCCAGAGGAGCACCGGCGGCCAGAACACCGGGGGCCAGAACACCGCCGGCCAGTAGGAGGTCGACCGGCCCGGCCCCGGCCGGGCCGGCGAGCCGTCCGCACGCGGCGCGGGGGCCGCGCCGTCCGCGTCACCCGTCCCGGCTTCGCCGTCGGGGACCGTTTCCCCACCGGGGACCGTTCGGCCGTCGGGAACCGTCGCGGCGCCCGGGACCGTCGCGGCGCCCGGCCCGGTGGTGCCGGCGAGGCCCGCGCTCAGGATGCCCTGCGCCCGGGCGTCAACGGCCGGGGGCGCGAGGGTGCCGGCGACCGGAATGCCGATCGCGCCGGCCAGCGCGGCGTCCAGGCCCGCGAGGCGGGCGACGACCTCGCGGGGCGTGCGGCCGTCGCTGCCCGTCGGACGGTCCCAGTCCTGGGGGGAGAGCTCGGCGAGCACCCGGTCGACAGCCGCGGTCCAGGCGGCGAACGGGGCGGCGAACGGGGGCGCGGCCGCGACGGCGGGCCGGCGGGCGAGCGCCGCGGCCAGCAGCGCCGCCCGCGGGTCCGCCTGGTCGGCGCCCGCCGGGCCGGTTGATGGCCGGGCCGGGCGGGAGCGGGGACGTCGCGACGGCTCGGACCTGCCCCGGCGCGACGGCTCGTCGGAGTCCGGTGACCGCTCGGCGGCGAGCCGGGCCGCGGCCGCGGCCAGCGCCTCGGCGAGCGCGGTGTCGCCGGCGGGGAAACGCAAAGGATGCTCCCAGACCTCGACGAGCACGGCGCGCGCGACCGCGGCGGCCTCCGCCGGCGGCTGTCCGGCCGCGGCGGCGACCGCGAGCAGCCGGTCGCCGTGACGGGTGTAGGCGTCGGCGAGCGCGGTCGGGTCGCCGACGACCAGCCGGTGGCGGGGCGAGGCATGGGCCGTGGCCGGTTCCACGCCGAGTTCCGCCGGCGGGTCGACCGGGAGCTCGGGGCGTCGGGAACCGGTCATCGCCACCGGCGCAGTGTCCCATGCAACAGTGCCTGGATCGCCAAACGATCGCGATCCGCCCGACCAGAGCAACGCGGGGCCACTTCCCCACGCCGTCAGCACGCTTTCCCAACCCACCGCGGCGTGGAACCGCCGCGGTCGCCATCGTCCTGCCGCCCGGCCACCGCCGGGCGAGGGCCGGCGTACCCATGGGCTGACGTGACGGGGACAGACGGGGACAGTGGAGGCATGGGACGAGCGAGCACGCGGCGTCGGGTGGTGCGGGTGACGGTGGGCGGGCCGGCGACGGCCCGCGCCGACACAGTCGTCGGCGAGGAGCCGCTGGAGATCCGGGTCCACGGCCAGCCGCTCGCGGTGACCATGCGCACGCCGGGCGACGACATGGATCTCGCGGTGGGGTTCCTCGTCGGGGAAGGGCTGATCGGCGGCGGCGGCGACATCCTGTCGATGCGCTACTGCGCCGGCACCGAGCCGGCCGGAGAAGACGCGCCGCCTTCCCTCCTCGCGTCGGAGCGGGCGCCGACGGAGGCATGGAGCGGGCCTCGCGGGCGGCAGACCTACAACGTCCTCGACCTCACGCTCGACCCATCGGTCCCGCCGCCCGATCTCACGGCCGCGGCCCGGTCGTTCTACATGACGAGCTCGTGCGGGCTGTGCGGCAAGGCGAGCATCGACGCGATCCGGATGCGCGCCCGCCACCGCGTCGCTGACGACCCGCTGCGCGTCGAGGCCGCGACGCTCGCGAGCCTGCCGGGGGCGCTGCGGCGGGCGCAGCGGCTGTTCGCGACCACCGGGGGGCTGCACGCGGCGGCGCTCGCCGACGCGGCCGGGCGGATCGAGATCGTGCGCGAGGACGTCGGCCGGCACAACGCCGTCGACAAGGTCGTCGGCGCGGCGGCGAGGTCGGGCCCGCTGCCCCTGCGCGGCCGGGTGCTGCTGGTCAGCGGGCGGGCGTCGTTCGAGCTCACGCAGAAGGCGCTGCTCGCCGGGATCCCGATGCTCGCCGCCGTCTCGGCACCCTCGGCGCTGGCCGTCGACCTCGCCGCGGAGAGCGGGATGACCCTTGTCGGGTTCCTGCGCGGGGATTCGATGAACGTCTACGCCGGCGCCCACCGGGTACTCAGCGCCGAGGCGCCGACCGGTCGGCTGGCTGAGGAAGGGCCGTCCGTAGCGGCACAAAATCCGCGAACATTCCTGGACGTAACCCGATAGAGTCCGCCTTCGTGACCTGCATCGTCGGGGTGGAGCAGAACGGGCGGGTCGTGATCGGCGGTGACAGCGCCGGCATCGAAGGATGGTCCTTGACCGTCCGCGCCGACACCAAGGTGTTCCGCAACGGGTCCTACGTCATGGGATTCACCGGCTCGTTCCGGATGGGCCAGTTGTTGCGCTACAGCCTGGTCCCGCCGGTGCCGCACACCTGGGACCTTGACCGTTTCATGGCGACCGACTTCGTCGCCGCGGTGCGTGACTGCCTGCGCGACGGCGGCTACGCGCGCAACGACTCGGGCAACGAGAGCGGCGGCTGCTTCCTGGTCGGCATCCAGGGCCGGCTCTACCGGATCGACTCGGACTTCCAGATCGGCCGCAGCGTCGACGACTACTTCGCGGTGGGCGCCGGCGAGGACTTCGCCCACGGCTCGCTGCACGGCAGCGCCGACCTGCCGCCCGACGAGCGGGTCCGCAAGGCGCTGGAGGCGGCCGTCCACCACTCCACCGACGTCCGCGGGCCGTTCCACCTGGTCTGGGACCCAGAGGAGCCCCCGAACCCGAGCTGACGGCGCGCCCGCGCCCGGCTGGCACGGCTGGTCCGGCTGGTCCGGCTGGTCCGCCCGCGCCCGGCTGGTCCGGCTGGCTACTGGCGCCCGCCGCGGCCGAGGCGCTCGGCGGCCAGGGCGGCCCACGCGGACGGGCCGGCGATCGGGGTGAACCTGGCGGCGGCGTCGGTGAGGGCGGCGTACTGGTCGTCGGTGAGCTCGAGATCGGCGGCGGCCGCGTTCGCCTCGACCTGGGCGACGCTGGAGGCGCCGGGGATGGCGATCACGCACGGCTGGTGGATCGCCCAGGCGAGCGCGACCTGGGCGCAGGTCGCGTCGTGCGCCGCCGCCACCTCGCGCACCACGTCGAGCAGCGGGGTGAGCCGGGCCAGATTCTCGGTGAGGAACAGCGAGTTGGTCGCCCGGATGCCGCCAGACGGGCGGTTGGTGACGTCGTAACGGCCGGACAGCAGGCCCTGCGCGAGCGGGCTGTAGGCGATGACCAGCCGGCCGGCGCGCTGGGCGTACGGGATCAGCGCGTCGTCGGCCGCGCGACGGACGAGGCTGTACTCGACCTGGTTGGACAGCACCGGCGAGCCGAGCGCCGCCTCGGCGGCCTGCCAGCGGGCGAGCGAGTAGTTCGAGACGCCGACCTCACCGACCAGCCCGACGTCGAGCAGCCGGCGCATGCCTCTCATCGTCACGGTGTCGGCGACGATCGGGTTCGGCTGGTGCACCTGGTACAGGTCGATCGTCCGGACGCCCAGGCGCCGCGCGCTCGCGACGCCGCGCTGCTCGACGATCGCGGGCGCCGGGACGAGCGGGAGGAGCTTCGTCGCGACGAAGACGCCCTCGGTGGCCTCCTCGCCGGCCTCCCGCAGCGCCTCGCCGACGATGCGCTCGCTGCGGCCGAACGCGTAGATCTCGGCCGTGTCGATCACGGTGATCCCGAGCTCGAGCGCCCGGCGCAGGATCAGGTGGGCCTCCCGAGCCGCGTAGTCGGTGCCGTAGCCCCATTCCCGCGACCCGAACTGCCAGGTCCCCAGCCCGATCTTCGAGAGCTTCTTGCCGCTCCTGACCGCGTCCCCGAGCCCCGTGACATAGCGCATGCCCCAAGTCAACGCCAAGAACCGGCCGGCCGTCCCCCGACCCCCAAACCATTCCCGGCCCAATCGCCCACGCCAGCCCAGGCGCGAATCGCTCTGGCCGGATATGCGCACGCGCCTCGGCCGGCCGCGGTCCGCTTGTGGCCGGGACGGGGGTCGCATATCGTCCGGGCGGTTCGGTGGAACGTGTTCTAGTCCGGGCTCGCGGTCCCGTCGCGGCCGCCTGGCCGGAGGGCCCTCGGCGACGAGCCAGGGCCCTCGTGACGACAGTCTGGGAGGTCGGTGTGCCCGAGTCCGGAGCGAGACCGCTGGTGCTGGCCGAGGCCGACGGGCCGGTGCTGACGGTGACGCTGAACCGGCCCGAGAAGCGCAACGCGACGAACGCGGAGGTGCTCTGCCGCCTGTACGACGCCTGGCGGCGGCTCGACGAGGACGACACGCTACGAGTGGCGATCCTGACCGGCCGGGGCGGCACGTTCTGCGCGGGCATGGACCTGGCCGAGATCGGCCGGCTGCGCGCCGGGGTGCGGGACAATGAGTGGATCATCCGGCTGCAGGACGACCCGGGCATCTCGCTTGCGGCCTACCTGAAGAGGTACCGGCCCACCAAGCCGATCATCCTGGCCGCCGAGGGGTACGCCCGCGCCGGCGGCACCGAGATCCTGCAGGGAACCGACATCCGCGTCGCCGGCGAGAGCGCCGTTTTCGGGGTCACGGAGGTGCGGCGCGGGCTTTTCCCGATGGCCGGGTCGGCCGTCCGGCTGCGCCGGCAGACGGGCTACGCGGTGGCGGCGGAGATGCTGCTCACCGGCGAGGACCTGCCCGCCAGGCGCGCGTACGAGCTTGGGCTCGTCAACCATGTCGTGCCGGACGGACAGGCGCTGGCGAAGGCGCGCGAGATCGCCGACCGGATCGCCCGCAACGGCCCGCTCGCGGTGAAGGCGATCCTCGCCACCCTGCGCGAGACCGAATGYCTGCCCGAGGCCGAGGCCTTTCCCATCGAAGAGCGCCACGGCAACGCCGTGATGCGTTCCAGGGACGCCGTCGAGGGCCCGACGGCCTTCCTGGAGAAGCGCGAACCCGTCTTCACCGGCTCCTGACGCCAGGACCCCGCGCGGGGTCGACATTCGAGCGGCGGCGAGCGACCCTGGCAGGGCGAAAAGGGGGTCGGAGATGCTCAGTGTGTTCTGTTTCGACCGGCTGGCGGTGACCGTCCGGGACATGTACTTCGTCGACCCGGACCCGGCTCCCGGGCAGGAAGGCCCGGAGCGGGGCGTGCGCGTCGAGCTGCGGCTCGTCGAGGCGCAGCCGTGGCGCGGGTCGATCTACGCGTCGCAGCGGATCGTCGTCGACACGTCGCTGCTGCGCGTCGACCTGCTCGAGTCCGTCGAGCGCGGGCCGGGCAGCCGCGACCGGGTGCACCACCACCCGACGATGACCGACAACGAGCCCGGGGGGCGGGTCTTCGACCGCGGCCTCACCGCCGACCCGGCCGCCTGGCTGCGCGAGCGCCTCGCCGACCCGATGGCGTTGCTCGCCGCGGCCGGCGTCGAGAACCCGGCCGAGTACGCGGAGTCCGCCGACGAGCTCGCCGCCTCCCTGCCCGACGTCGTCGACGCCGTCGCGGCGAAACTCGCGAAGGTTCGCGCCGGCGAGCTGGCCCTCAGCCCGACGCGCGGCACCTGAACCGCTCTCCGACGGCCAGGCGTGCCGGGCYAGCCGGGTATCTCCTGGGTGGCGGGTGCCCCGGGGCAGGCCGCGGCAGGCCGCGCGGCCCGCGCGGCCCGCGCGGGCGAAAGGCGGATTTTCACCCGCGAAGAGGAGACTCATCAAATAGAACGCGTTCTAAGATTGTGGTGTGGACCAGCTCGGGCACCCGGTGTGGGACGCGGACAACCACTACTACGAGGCCGTCGACGCCTTCACCCGCCATCTCGACCCGCGAGACGGGCCGCGGTGCGTGCAGTGGGCGACCATCAACGGCCGGCAGTACCACGTGCTGGGCGGCCGGGTCAACCGGGCGGTGTCCAACGCGACGTTCGACCCCGTCTCCAAGCCCGGCTGCCTCAACGAGTACTTCCGGGGCAACCCGAACAAGGCGAACCCGCTGGACCTGATCCGCGACAGCGAGCCGGTCCGCGCGGAGTACCGCGACCCGGCCGMGCGGCTGCGGGTTCTCGACGAGCAGGGCCTGGCGGGCTGTTTCCTCTTCCCGACCCTCGGGATGATCTACGAGCAGCCGCTGAGGCACGACCCGGTCGCGGTCACGAAGACCTTCGGCGCGTTCAACCGGTGGCTCGCCGAGGACTGGACCTTCGCCTACCAGGGCCGGATCATCGCCGCGCCCTACCTCTCGCTCGCCGACGTCGACTGGGCCGTGGCGGAGCTGGAATGGGCGATCGGCCAGGGCGCCCGGATGGTCGTGATGCGCGCCGCCGCCCCGACGACCGTGACCGGCCAGCACAGCCCGTTCGACGAGATGTTCGCGCCCTTCTGGGCACGGCTCAACGAGAGCGGGCTGACGCTGGTGGTGCACGCCGGCGACAGCGGCGTCTCGACCGACGGCTACACCGGCGGCGGGCACAGCTTCAGCTTCTCGGGTGCCAGCCACGGGCCGACGATCGCGAGCTTCGCCATCGAGAAGGCGGTGCACGACTACCTGCTCTCGATGCTGCTCGCGAACCATTTCGCGAGGTACCCGAACCTGCGGGTCGCCTCGGTCGAGAACGGCGCCGAGTTCCTCCCCGACCTGTTCCGCAGGGCGCGCTCGCAGGCGAGGAAGCTGCCGGGCTGGTTCCAGGAGGACCCGGTCGAGATCTTCCGGCGGCACGTCTGGGTCAACCCGTTCTGGGAGGACGACCTGGAGTCCGTCGTGCGGTGGATGGGTGCCGACCGCGTCGTCTTCGGCTCCGACTGGCCGCACATCGAGGCTCTCCCGCACCCCCTCGACTACCTCCCCGAGACCAAGCCCCTCTCCCCCGCCGACCGCCGCCTGGTCCTGCACGGCAACGCCCTCGACCTGGCGACGCCCCGCCCCGCCTAGCGCGGCCAGACGTTCCGCCATTCATTGCTCACAGCAGGCGCATCAGGCGGAAGGACTTGATGGCGAAGCCGTGGCGCAGGTAGAGGCGGTGGGCGTCGTAGCGGTGGGTGCCGGCGTCGAGGTGGACCTGGGCGCAGTACTGGGAGCGGGCCTCGCGCTCGAGCCAGGCGAGCAGGCGGGAGGCGTGGCCCTGGCCGCGGGAGGCCGGGACGGTCGACAGGTCGTCGACGACCAGGACGCGGCCGTGCGCCAGCATGTGCAGGACGCGGAAGCCCGCGGCGGCGACGACCTTGCCGGCCGTCGGCTCCCAGGAGCCGACCAGCCGGTAGCCCTGCGGGCGCTGCACCTCGTTGACGAGCCGGACGAAGCCGGCCGAGGTCAGGTGCGGGCGCAGCTGGCGCATGGCGTCGTATGCCTGCTCGGTCGCGTCCGCACCCAGTTCCTCGATCTTCACAGTTGGTATTTTGTCAGTTGCGGGACGTGATAACGGGCATCCGGTCCCACTGGACTGTCAACGACTGTTGCCAGACAGTCACCCAGAGGCGCCCAAAGGGTGATGACCTGACCCAGGCGCGGCGGCGGGCAGTGCCGGCGCCGACGTGGCGGCCGCCTTAGATGCCGTGGGTCTGGAGCCACATCTCCAGGAGGGCGGCCTGCCAGAGGGCGTTGGCGCCGAGCCGGGTGCGGTTGTCGTTGGGGGCCGCGAGCATGGTCTTCACCCAGTCGGGGCGGAACAGGCCGCGGCGCTGGGCGGCCGGGTCGGACAGGGCGGACGTGACCCGTTCGAGGAACGGGCCGGACAGATGGCGGATCGCCGGCACCGGGAAGTAGCCCTTCGGGCGGTCGATGACCTCGGCGGGCAGGATCGAGCGGCTGATGTCCTTGAGCACACCCTTGCCCCCGGCGGCGAGCTTGAGCTCCGGCGGGCAGGCCGCGGCGAGCTCGACCAGCTCGTGGTCGAGGAACGGCGTCCGCGCCTCCAGACCCGCGGCCATCGTCATGTTGTCGACCCGCTTCACCGGGTCGTCGACCAGCATGATCGTGGAGTCGATCCGCAGCGCGGCGTCGACGACGGTCTCGGCACCTGGGGCGGCGAAGTGTCCCCGCACGAAGGCGCGGCTGGCGTCCGTGTCCAGCGCGTGGCCCGGCGCGAGGATCGCGGCGATGTCGGCGTGCGAGCGGTCGGAGAACACCCCCAGGTAGGCGTCGACGGCCTCGTCGCGCGCGACGCCCGCCAGCGGCGGGTACCAGGAGTAGCCGGCGAACACCTCGTCGGCACCCTGGCCGGACTGCACCACGGTGACGTGCCGGCTGACCTCCTGGGAGAGCAGGTAGAACGCGACGCAGTCGTGGCTGACCATCGGCTCGCTCATCGCGTCGACGGCCGCGTCGACGGCCGGCAGCAGCGCCTCGCCGGGGACCATGATCTGGTGGTGGTCGGTGCCGAAGTGCTTGGCCACGATGTCCGAGTAGTGGAACTCGTCGCCCGACTCGCCGCCGGCCGCCTCGAAGCCGACGCTGAAGGTCGCCAGGTCCGCCTGCCCGGCCTCGGCGAGCAGCGCGACGATCATGCTGGAGTCGAGCCCGCCGGACAGCAGCACGCCGACCGGGACGTCGGCGACCATCCGGCGGCGCACGGCGGTGCGCAGCCGCTCGCCGATGGCGTCGCGCCATTCGGCCGGCGTCCAGCTGGCCTGCTCGGCCTGGCGGGTGAAGTCGGGCCGCCAGTAGACCTCGTCGGTGCTGGTCCCGTCGGGCTCGATGACCCGGATGGTCGCCTGCGGGAGCTTGCGCACGCCGGTGAGGATCGTGCGCGGCGGCGGCACGACGGCGTGGAACGACAGGTAGTGGTGCAGGGCGACGAGGTCGATGTCGGTGTCCACCCCGCCACCGGCGAGCAGCGCCGGCAGCGTCGAGGCGAACCGGATCCGGTGCGGGTCCGCGGTGACGTAGAGCGGCTTGATGCCGAGCCGGTCGCGGGCGAGCACCACCCGGCCGGAGTCACGCTCGTGCACGGCGAAGGCGAACATGCCCGCGAAGTGGTCGACGCAGCGGGTTCCCCAGCGGTGGTATGCCTTGAGCACGACCTCGGTGTCCGACGTCGAGAAGAACCGGTAGCCGGCGGCCGTCAGCTCGTCGCGCAGCTCGCGGTAGTTGTAGATGCAGCCGTTGAAGACGACGGTGAGGCCCAGTTCGGCGTCGTTCATCGGCTGGGCGCCGCGTTCGGAGAGGTCGATGATCTTCAACCGGCGGTGGCCGAGAGCGACCGGCCCCGCCGCATGGACCCCGACGCCGTCCGGGCCGCGCCGCTGCATCGCGGCGGTCATCCGCGCGACCGCCGCGACGTCGGCCGGCCGGCCGTCGAGTCGTAGTTCCCCGCTCAGCCCGCACATGTCCGCTCCCTGGATCTCCCCGAACCGGCCTTCAAGGCGCATGCCGCGCCGTCTTGCGTACCCGTGCTCACGCCCGGAGGGACCGCCCTTCGGCCCGCCGACCGCCTCCCGTCGTTCATGACTGGTCACCGGGCGGCGCGGGCGCCCGCACCCACGGGCGCCCGCACCCACGCCGCCGTCAGGCGCGCAGGAGCCAGGTGTCCTTGCAGCCGCCGCCGCGTGAGGAGTTGACGACGAGGCTGCCGGCGGGGGCGACCCGGCTGAGCGCCGCCGGTGCCACCACGGTCTGCTCGCCCTCGTAGACGAAGGCCCGCAGGTCGACCGCGCGCGGCTCCAGCCGGCTCAGGCTCCCGTTGGTCCGGCCATCCACGGTCGCGGCCGCGGCGGTGCCGGGTGCCGGGTCATCGCCGTCCGGCGGATCGATGCCGGGCCAGGTCGGATGGGTGGACAGGGAGACGACCTCCTGCGCGATCCAGTGGCGCGGCTCGGCCAGCAGGCGCTCGCGGGCCGCCGTCAGCTCGTGCGGCTCGGCCGCCGGGCCGATCAGCACGCCGGCGCCGCCGTAGCCATCGGTCGGTTTGACGACCAGCTCGTCGAGGTGGCGCAGCACGTGGTCGAGCTGGTCGGGGTCGCCGCAGAGGTAGGTCTGGACGTCGTCGAGCAGGGGACGCTCGCCGAGGTAATAATTGATCATCCGCGGGACGTACGCATAGACGACCTTGTCGTCGGCTACGCCGTTGCCGGGGGCATTGGCGAGGGAAAGCGTGCTGGCGGCGATCGCGCTGATGAGCGCGGGACCCAGCGGCGCGCCATCCGCGCCGACGGCGGTGAACAGCTCGTCCTCGTCGATCCGGCGGTACAGCACGTCGACCCGCCGGCGCCTGCCCCCCGGCACCCGATGGCTGACGACGTCGTCCTCGACGAGGAGGTCCGCCGGCTGCACCAGCGGGACGCCCATGCGGTCCGCGAGGAAGGCGTGCTCGAAGTAGGCCGAGTCGTGCGGGCCGGAGGTGAGCACCGCGAGCGCCGGTTCTCCCAGCCCGTCCCTGCCGCCGGCGGCGGCCGGGGCCGCGGCCTGGAGCGCGGTGCGCAGCAGCGCCGGTACCCCTTCGAGGCCGAGGATGCCCGACGGCGAGGACAGCTCCGGCAGCGTCGCGCGGGTCAGCCGGCGCACCGCGACCGCGTAGCCGGCACCGGAGGGGACCCGCAGGTTGTCCTCGAGCACCAGCCACCGGCCGTCCTGGTCATGGACCAGGTCGATGCCGCTGACGGTCGCGCGGATCGTCCCCGCGGGGACGGCGTGACCCCAGTGGCGCAGGCCGGGCGAGTCGGTCACGATCCAGTCGGGGACGATCCCGTCGGCGATGGCGAACCGGTCCGAGTAGACGTCGCGGAGGAACGCCTCCAGCGCCCGCACGCGCTGCACGAGGCCGGCGCTGATCGTCGCCCAGTCCGCGGCGTCGACGATGCGCGGGACCAGGTCGAACGGCAGCGGGCGGCCCTCGGCCTCGCCGGCGACCCGGAACACCATCCCCCGGGACTCCTGCTCGGCGACCAGGGCGGCGCAGCGCGCGGTGAGGACATCCGGGCCGAGCCGCTCCAGGGCCCGCAGCACCCCGCGGTACGGCGAGCGGACCGGGCCCCGGGCGTCGACCGCCTCGTCGACGCCGCCCGCGTGGAAGCCGGGATGGGCCAGGTAACCGGCGAGCAGCGTCGGCGCCACCCGCTCGGCGCGCGAGAGCGCCGTGGAGCCCTCGGCCGCCGCCGCGGCCTGGTCGGCGGCCGCGCCGCCGCCGGCGGGAACGCGGGCGGCGGCGGGGACACCGGCCCGAACGCCGTGCGCGGTGGTGACCGGTTCGGTCTGGCGGGTCCGCGCCAGCACGAGGTCCGCGACGTCGGTGAGCAGGCCGCGCCGGTGGAACGCGCGCCGGGCCGCGGCCGCCGCGCTGCCCCGGTCGACGGCCTGCTCCGCGAGACCGCCGACCAGCTCCCAGTCCCCCGCGGCCGTGAGCTGCGGGCGAATCTGCTGCAGCAGCCGCGCCAGCAGGTCCTCGGCCGGTACCGGGCCGGCGCTGACGCCCGACAGCTCGATCAGGTCGCCCTCCAGCCCGGAGCGGGCCGCGCGCCACATGGCGGCGCGCAGCAGCTCGGGGCGGGGGGCGCTGAACGGGGCGCCGGTCTCGATCGCCTCGGTGGCATGGCTGACCAGGCCGCGGAACAGGCCGGCGACGAGCACCACGGTGTCGACGTCCGGGCAGGCGTCACAGACGCGCATCTCGAGCGTGGGCAGGTGGGCCGACGGGCGGACGTCGAAGTAGACCATGCCCGGGTCGCTGATCACGCCCGACTTCACCAGGTCCGCGACCAGGTGCTCGTACTCGGCGGCCGTCTGGAACGTCCCGGCGACGCCGGCGGTGGGCCAGCGTCCCCAGACCATGGTGCGCATGCTCGCGTAGCCGCTGTCGGCGCCCTGCCAGAACGGGGAGCTGGCCGAGACGGCGAGCAGCAGCGGCAGCCATGGGGCGACGCGGGCGATCACCGCCATCGCCGTCTCCCGGTCGGGGACGTCGACGTGCACATGAGCGCCGCAGATCACCTGCTCGCGGGCGAGGATCTGGTACTCCTCGGTCATCTGCAGGTAGCGCGGGTCGCTGTTGATCTCCAGGATCGTCGGGTCCACGATCGGCACGGTGCCGGCCGCGGCAGGCCCGAGACCGAGCGGCTCGGCGGCGGCGACGAGGCGCTGGCGCAGGTCGACGAGGTCGGCGCGAAGCGCGGCCAGATCCCTCGTCGGAGCGCTGTTCGTCTCGACGACGGAGTTCAGCAACTCCGGGGCGAAAGGACCAGCGGGTAGCTGTTCCAGGATCTCGCCGGCGCGGGGCACGAGCTGCCGGGTGGCCAGGTCGAGGATGTGGAACTCCTCCTCGACGCCGACGGCTGGAATGGGCGCGCCGCTCATGTTCTCCCACGCTACGTCGGGGCCGTTACAACGGCATGTCCACTGATCGGGACCTTCCCGATGTTCCGGCCATGAAACGTACTTTCCAGGCGTCACAATCGGTGATAATGCTAACAGTTTACTGTTTTGTCCGGTAACTCGGCGGCGCGGACCGGCCCGCGGAGGTGACGAGCGGGCCGGCCCGCGGGCCCGGTCAGGACCGCGGGCGCCCCGCGCCCCGATCACGCCGAGCGATAGCCAGCACGAACGGCGCCGGCTCCCAGTGCTCGCGGCGTAGGGTTGCGAGCATGCCCGCGAATACCGGTCCGAATGCAGTGAAAATGGTTTCGGAAACCGAATCGGCGCGCATTTCGACGGGAGTCCGGGGAATCGCCACGCGCACGGCCGGCCGACGCGTTCCCATGGGCTCCGCGCACCCGTGAGCATCCAGGACGGGGCGGGCGCGCATGCCGGTCATCCACCGCGCGACGGGCACCCGGACCGCGGCCGGGACGGGCACCAGGACGGCCGCGGGCACGCGGGCGACGACCACCACGACGAAGGTCACCTGGGCGACGGCCACGCGGGCGACGGCCACGGGCATGGGCACGGCGAGGGCCGCGGCCACCGGGGCGGGCACGGACACGGGCATGGCGGGCATGCGCATCGGCCGTCGGCGACGGCGGACGCGAGGCTCCTGTGGGCGGCGCTCGCGCTGATCGGCGGCTTCCTGCTGGTGGAGGTCGCCGTCGGCATCCTCGCCGGCTCGGTCGCGCTGCTGTCCGACGCGGCGCACATGCTCACCGACGCCGGGGCGCTGGTGCTGGCGCTGGTCGCGATGCGGCTCGCGGTCCGGCCGGCGGGCGGGCGACTCACCTACGGGTGGCGGCGGGTGGAGATCCTCTCGGCGCAGGCGAACGGTTTCGCGCTGCTGGCGCTCGCCGCGGTGCTCGCCGTCCAGGCCGGCCAGCGCCTGGTGCACCCGAACGACGTGGCCGGCGTCCCGGTGCTCGTCACGGCGCTGGTGGGCGTGGTGGTCAACCTCGCCGCGACGGCGCTGCTGGCCCGCGCGGACCGGCGCAGCCTGAACGTCGAAGGCGCCTTCCAGCATGTGCTCACCGACCTGTTCGCGTTCATCGCGACGGCCGCCGCCGGGCTGGTGATCATCATCACCGGCTTCACCCGGGCGGACCCGCTGGCGGCGCTGGTCGTCGCCGGCCTGATGGTCCGCGCCGGGGCCGGGCTGATCCGCGACACCGGCCGGGTGTTCATGGAGGCCGCACCGGTCGGCGTCGACCCGGCCGAGATCGGCCAGGCGCTCGCCTCGATCGACGAGGTGGCGGACGTCCACGACCTGCACGTCTGGGAGGTCACCTCGGGCCTGCCCGCGCTGTCCGCGCACCTGCTGGTGGACGAGGGCGGCGACTGCCACCGGGTCCAGAACACGGCGCGGCTGCTGCTGCGGGAGCGCTGGCACATCGACCACGTGACGCTGCAGGTGGACCACGCCGAGCCGGCCGTTCTCACCATCACGCTGGGCCCCCGCTGGCAGTGCTCCGTCACCCCGGTCACCCCGGTCACCACGACGCCGCGGCCCGCGCGGCAGGCGACGCCGCGGCCGCCGGCACCGCCGTCAGCACCGCCGTCAGGCGGCCACGGGGACGAGCGGTAGGGCGGTCCCGGGCAGCGCGCCCCGGATGTCGGCGGCGAGCAGGGACCAGTCGCGGGCGCGGGCTGAGGTCTCCCGGTAGGCGAGGCCGATCCGCCGCCGCGGCGCCGGGGTGCGGAAGGTGGCCACGGCGAGCCCCCTGCCCCTGCCCCGGCCCTCGCCGACCTCGACGGCGACGGCGGAGGCGGGCAGCAGGGTGACGCCGAGACTGCCGGCGACCATCTGCACGACCGTCGACAGGCTCGCCGCCCGCAGCGAGGAGCGCTCGCGCGCGCCGGCCTCGTGGCAGACCTCGAGTGCCTGCGCCCGGAAGCAGTGGCCGTCCTCGAGCAGCAGCAGGTCCTGGCCGCCGAGCGCGGCGACCGGCACCGCGGCGCCGCCGGCCAGCGGATGTCCGTCGGGGGTGACGAGCACGAAGTCCTCGTCGTAGACGGGGATCTCGGCGATCCCCCGCTCCTCGATCGGCAGGGCCAGCAGCGCGACGTCGGTCGCGCCGGCGCGCAGGCTGGCCAGCAGCGGGGTGGTCTGCTCCTCCCGCAGCGCGAACCGGGCCTCCGGCCGGATGTCACGCAGCATCGGCATGAGTCGCGGCAGCAGATACGGCGCGACCGTCGGGATGACACCCAGCGTGATGTCGCCGGTGAGCGGGGCCTGGGCGCGCAGCGCCACCGTCACGATGTCGTCGACGGCGGTGAGCACGTCGCCGGCGCGGCGGACGACCTCGTCGCCGACGGGGGTCAGCAGCACGCTGCGGGTGGTGCGCTCGACGAGCTGGATGCCCATCGTCCTCTCGAGCGCGGCGACGGCGCTCGACAGCGTCGGCTGGCTGACGTGCAGGGCGACGGCGGCCCGGCCGAAGTGGCGGTGCTCGGCCACGGCGACGAGCGCGCGCAGCTGAGCCAGCGTGGGCCGGGGCTTGGCCATAGAGAAACGCTATCAGTTCTTCGGAATCTTTCGATTTCTCTTCTGGGTCGGGCCGATCCACAGTGGACGGACGGACCTGCCGGACCGGGCCCAGGCGCCCAGGCACCGCCCCTCGCAGGTTCGCCCAAGAGCCAGCCCGGGCGTCGACAAGGTCGACTTCGAGCTGTGGTCGCTCGCGGCCTCCGCGGTCAACGGCTGCGGCCGCTGCCTGCGGGCGCACGAGCACGAGCTGCGCGGACGGGGCCTGGCCCGCGAGGCCGTCCAGGACGCGCTCCGGATCGCCTCCGTGGTCCATGCCGTCGCTGTGACCCTCGATGCTGAGGAGTTCACGCCGGTCGCGGCGTGACCGCTTCCCCGCCGGTTCCGCCTGAGAGGCGGAACCGGCGGGATCGGCGGCCCCGCCGATTCACACCGCCCACATCGATCCACACAACAAGCTCCTCGACCTGTCCGCGCGGAGACGGGAAGAGCGGCGGATAATTCCGGCTATTCAGGCATAGCCATGAAATGGCCACGACATTCGCAACAGGTTATGGCCTATGTAGAAATTCAAACGTGATCCCTGTCACCCGAGCAAGGGCGGTCGTTCTGGGGGCGACCCGATCCTGCTAGACAGAACCCCGTGATCGGGGACGAGGCGGGCATCCTGGCCGCCGGCGGCGCACCCCCGCCGTCGGCGAGCACCGACGTCACATCACCCTCCCGGCGCCTGGCAAGGCGTGGCGGCGGGCCGGGCGACCATCCGTCCCGCCCCACCCTGGCGGACACCGCCCCGGCGGCCGCCGCTCCCCGCCCCGATGCCGGGCCGTCGGCCGGCGCTCCGGCGCTCCGCGACAACCTCGCCCAGGCCGGCGACAAACCCATCCGGGTCGACGACCTCGCTCAGGCCGAGGACAACCTCACCGCCGCCGGCCTCACCGCCGCCGACCCCCTCACCGCGACCGACGACGATCTCGCGGCGGTCGGCGGAGCCGCGCGGCTGGAGAGCCTGCGGCGGCTGAGCGTTTGGTCTCGTGCCATCGCCGGAGCGGGCGGCCCCGCCCCGCACCCGCCGCGCGCCGCGGCCTCCGGCGCCGACGCCCCTCATGGCCTCCGCGAGGCACAGCCCGTGGGCGCCGAGGCTCCGGTCGCGGGCGAGACGCTCCTCGACGCGCCTGGCGCCGAGCCGGCCGACGACGCGGGTGTCTCGCCGGGCGACCCGTTCGGGGACGCGGCCGGGACCCGGGTGCTGACGGCCGCCGGGGGGCTCGCCAGCCTCACGATGACGGTGCCGACCTGGCTGACCGGCCCGGCGCCCGGCCCCCGGCTCAGCACCACCGCCGTCGCGGCCCTCGCCGAGATGGCCGTCGCCTCCGCCGCCGGGACCTGCCTGAGTCCTGGCGATCTGACCGTGACCACCACGCTGCAGCTGCGCACCCAGGGGCCGGTCGCCGGCTGGCCCGACCCGGACGACGTCGGCGCGCCTCGCCCACTCGCGTCGATGTTCATCCCCGACCCGGCGACCGACCGTCCGCGTGAACGACCGGTCCGGCTGCGCGCCGAGGCGTCGGTGACCCCCCTGGACGGCGACGAGCCGGATGCCCGGCTCCGGCGCGCGACCGTGACGGTCAGCACCCCCGACGGCCGCCCGCTGGCCGAGGCGTCCGCGATCTGCGCGGTGGTTCACCCGGCCGTCTCGGCGGCGGTCGTGCCGGCGACGGCCACCACCGCCACGGCCCCACGCTCGGATGATCCCGCCGCCAGCGACCGGCCCCGCCCGGTCGGCCCGGCGCGCGCGGCGGACGAGGCGGACGAGGCGGGCGTCGCCACCAGGGGCGGGATGGCGAGCGGGCCCGTCAGCCACGTGCCACCGCCGCACCCGCTGCTCGGCGCGCTCGGCGCGGACGTCCGCGGCGAGGGCGACAGGCTGCTGCTGCGCCTGCCGCCGGCCGGCTGGCTCGCGAACCGGCTCGGCCGGGTCCACGCCGCCGCCTGCTGCGCCCTCGCCGACGCGGCGGCCAGCACCGTGCTCGCCCGCCGGCTGCCGACCGGGTCGGCCGCCCATGTCCTGTCGTTGGACCTGACGGTGATCCGCCCACTGCCGATGGAGGACGACGTGGCGGYCGTGGCCACGGTCCGACATGTCGGACGGCGACTGGCCGTGGTCGACGTGGAACTCGGCCCCGCGGATGCGCCACCCAGCGTGCTCGCCAGGACCATGGTGGCCCTGGGCGCRCATCGCCGTCCGCAACCGTAAAATCGCAGGTCGCCAGCCGTTGCCGGGTGTACCCGACCCGGGCGTCGCCGATGGTCAGCGTTCCATCAACATATACAGATAGTAATCAACAATCTTCACAGTGTGTTACATCATTCGTATCACACCGTGGTATTACCTTACCCGTAACCGTACGACTACAGCACCCCCTGTAAGACTCGCGGCGACATCGCGACAGCGATCCACGCGGCCTGGCGGCAGGCCGCCGCCACTACAGGGGGACGACGTCATGGCGTTACTGCAACCGGCCACGAATCTGGACGCTGCGCGGCGGACCGTGCACCCGGTCCGCGTCACCCGGGTTGCCGGCGGCCTCGGCTCGGCCGGCGTCGCACGCCCGGCCCCGACCACCGTGCTCGACGACGGGCGCGTCGGGCGGCACGTGCGGGTACCTAAAACCGCCGAACTCGTGGCGGCGCATCTGCGCCGCCAGATCGTGCGCGGCGAGCTGGTCGAAGGCGACGCTCTGCCGCCCGAGGCCGTGCTGATGGAGCAGTTCGGCGTCTCCCGGCCGACGCTGCGCGAGGCGTTCCGGGTGCTGGAGTCCGAGGCGCTCATCTCGGTCCGCAGGGGCGCTCACGGCGGCGCCCGGGTCCACCGGCCGGACGGCCACGTGGCCGCGCGCTACGCGGGCCTTGTCCTCGAGCACCGCCGTACCACCGTCTCCGACGTCCAGCACGCGCGGGCGTCGCTGGAGACACCGGCGGTGCGGATGCTCGCCGAGGCACCGGCACAGCCGGCGCTGGGCCGGCTACGCGCGGCGCTGTCCGAGTCCGCGGCGGCGATCGACGGCGGCCGACGGGACGGTCAGGGAGGCCACGGCGGGCACGGCGCGGGCCAGCTCGGCGCCGCCGGCGCGGGCCTGGACAGCGCCACTCCAGACCCATGGGTGTCCCTGAACGGGTTCCACCACCTGCTCGTCGAGCTGGCGGGGAACCAGACACTCACGGTGATCGACAACATGCTCCGGCACATCCTGCACGCGACGACCAGCCATCAGCCGGGCGACCACTCGGACGCCGCCGGGTCCACCTTCACCGCGGACACGCATGGCTCGCTGGCCGAGCACCAGGAGGTACACAACCGCCTCGTCGAACTGATCGAGCGAGGCGAGACGGACGCCGCCGAGGCGCTCTGGCGCCGTCACCTGGCAGAGGCGGCCGACGAGCTCTCCTCGACGGCCGTCCTCGACCTCCTGGGCGGCTGACCGGCGCCCAGGCCACCCGGCCCGACGCCGGTCCTGGCGGCGTCGGCGGTGTCGGTGGTGTCCGAGCCGCCGGGCCCGCCTCGGCGGGAGGGCTCCGACCCGCGGGCTCGCCGCGCCGCCACGGACAGGGCCTTCGGTGACTCGCTGACGCGGGTCACCGAAGGCCCTTGTGGCTCGGCGCTCACCGGATCCACCCCGGGCGGCCACCCGGCCAGGACGCCCGGCGTCAGGTGGGTGATGGTTCGTCACGCGCAGTGGGAAAATTGGCATCGGCGCACCGAATCATGTGGCCATATGGTGGAGCGGGGGCGACGGGGGCTAGCGTGTCGGCATGGCGCCAGCGGGTCTTGCCTGGCAGACACTTCCTGAGCCAGGCGCGTTGGCACTCGTGGACACCGTCTCCCGACGGGCCGCGGCTCTTGCCCGCCCGCATCCCGCCGACCTGCCCATCGCGGAGATCGTCGCCGTCGAGCACGAGGTCCTGCGCTGGCTCGACCCGGCGACCCGGGCCGACGCCGAGGGCGCTCTCATCGACAGGCTCACCGGCGACCCGATGCCCACGCTGCGCGCGGTCTGCTGGCTGACGGCCTCCTGGGCGGTGGTGCTGCACCTGCGCACCGGCTACGCCCCGACGGAAGTGCTGCGCCAGCTCACGTTCGGCGGTGTCTGGCGGGGTCCTCAGGCCCCCGAGACGGAACAGGTCTGGGAGTTCCTCACCGCTCAGGTACGTGCCGGTGCGCTCGCGGCCCTGACCGACGACCCCTCGGTCGCGCACGCGTTTCACTCCGCCGCTGCCACCCGCGTCGCCGGCTATCCCGAATGCCTGCTGCACCACGGCCTTGTGCTGATGTCCGGCCTCTGGCTCACCCTCGCCGCCCACGGCGTGGAACCCCTCGATCTCGCCGCGACGCTCGCCGTCTACACCCACGACGCCTTCGACCGCCCCACCGGCTCCTTCCGACCGCTCACCTAGCGCCAGCCGGAGTCGCCGGCCAGGATCCAGAGGTCAGCCGGTCGTGGTCCTGGGCTGGCCAGCGGGTGGGGCTGACCTGCGGGTGCTCGTGGGCGGCGAGGAATAGTGGTGGCCGTAAGACGGAAAGGGATGACCTGGGCCGGCTCGAACCGCTACCGTGTGCCGACCGGTCTGGGACTGGCCAGTGCCCGGTCGTCGGTCCGGCCTCGTGGCCGGTACCGTGCCAGTTCTACGGTCATTGCGACCGGTCGGGCGGCGCGGGGACGCTCGTGCTCCACGAGGAGGTCATCCCAGGCGATGTCCGCGCGACAGGTGCGCAGGTTCCAGCTCGAGCGGGACGTGGACGTGTCCGGGGTGTCCGGGACCGGCGCCGTCGCGTTTGGCGCGCAGGCGCCGGACGGTACCTGTGTGCTCTGGTGGGCCTCCGGGCTGGAGTCGACCACCATCTACCCGAACATGGAGACCCTGCTCGCCATTCACGGTCATGGCGGGATGACGCGGGCCATCTACATAGACCCGGAGATCTGGGACAGCGCCACCGGGTCGAACGGCGACGGGGGCGGCGGCGAGGCCAGCCACCGGCTGGACGCCCTCGGCGCGCACGGCGACCATCCCAACGGCAGTCATCCCAACAGCGGCCGCGCCAACGGCTCCCGCGGTCATCTGACCGGCGGCGAGGCGCTCGAGGCCGAGGACGCCGGCGAGGCAGCCGCGGATCCGGACGAGGAGCCGGCCCGTTCGACGACCCGGGCCACCGCCCGCGGCGCCCCGCGCGCCGCCGCCCACCAGCCCGCCGTCCGCTCCGTGAGTCACGTCCTGCGCCCACCGACCCGTTCACCCTGATGGCTCTCGTTTCACCCTGACGGCTCGTTCGCCGTGGTCTCTCTCAGGGCGCCGAACGGACCGTCACCGGGAGTGGCTGGGTGGCGGCGGCGGTCGGGGTGAGGTAGCGGTCGTAGCGGGTGTCGCCGCGTAGGTGGCGCTCCAGGTAGGCGACGGTGTACCAGCGGGCGACCTGCTGGGCGAACGCCGCGTCGGCCAGCGGTGGCAGGCAGGTGAGCAGCGCCCCCAGCTGCATGCGCAGCCGGATCGCGGCGGGCACCCGCCCGTCCGCCGTCAGGTACACCTGGTCACACAGGTCGCTGAACGAGTTGTGCGTGGCACCGGTGACGACCACCTCCGCTCGGCCGGGTGACCCGGTGAGCTCACGGAACGTCCGGTCTGCGCCCGGCCCGGGAGGCGTGACGCCGTCGGCGGTGCCGGCGATCAGCAGGGTCGGGATCCGCACCCGCGCCAGCAGGCTCGCGGGTAGTGCCGCGCTCGCCGGCGAGATCCCCACCGACACCCGGACCCGGGGGTCGGCGGGGGCGCGCAGCAGACCCACGGACGACGCGATCGCCGTCAGGCCGCCGAAGGAGAAGCCGACGACGGCGACCTTGTCCGCCGACAGGATCGACGCGAAGGGGCGCCCGGGGCAGAGCATCCAGTCGAGGACCGCGCTGACGTCCATGGGCCGGTCGCCGGCCAGGTCGATCAGCGACTCGTTGGGCCCCGCGGCGACGTCGGCCATCGTGTCGCCCGGGTGGTCGGGCGCGGCGACGACGTACCCGCGGCTGGCCAGGGCCTCGGCCAGCGAGGCGAACTGCACCCGGCTGCCCGCGCTGCCATGCGAGAACACCACAAGGGGGAAGGGACCCCGCTCGGGTGGCGCGTCCGCGACCGCCACCCGCGACTGATAGCTCACCTCCGGCGCTATCTCGTACCGCGCCGGAACAGCGCCGTCACCCACGGGTGGGCCGGCGGCGGTGCCGGAGCGGCCGGCGGCGGCGCCCGTAAGACCGGCGGCACCGGCGGCACCGGCGGCGGCACCGGCGGCGGCGGTGTTCGCGGGATCGGCGGTGGCCGCGGCCCCCGGAGCGGGCAGCCGCGACCCCGTCGGATACCAGATGGAGGTGACCAGGGTGCGGTGGCGGCCGGCGTCGACGATGGTCACCGTGTGGAAGCCGACGCCGTGGCCGCCGGGCTTGTCCGGAGCGGTCAGGGGGGCCGCCCGGGCAGGCGGCGGCGTCACCGGGGCCGCCGCGGCGCCCGTCGCACGAAGCGTCGGCACGGCCGTCGGCTGGCCTCCGGCCGCCACCATCAGCGCGGCGATCAGCAGGCCGGCCAATCGGGCGAGACGCGGGTGAACCGGTGCGGCACGAATCCCCCGAGCACCCGGGCCTCGGCGGCCCGACGACGCACCCATGCTACGGACGGTAACCGAACTGGCCGATTCCCGTATCCGCGCCGCCGTGGTCCGAGGCCCACGCGAGGCCCAGCGCGCGGGTGCCCGGCGGTGCGGTCAGCGCGAGCCGAGCGCCTCCGCCCGCGAGCGGAGGCGCTCGGCTTCAGACCGCGAGGAGGCGGACCAGGTCGGCGTCGTGGAGGTCGGCGGCGGTGCCGGCATGGGCGACGAGGCCGGCGTCGAGGACGATGAAGCTGTCGGCGAGTTTGATCGCGGTGTCGAGGTACTGCTCGACGAGCAGGACCGCGAGCCCGACCTCGGTGTGCAGGCGCTCGATGACCTCCTCGATCTCGGCGACGATGGACGGCTGGATGCCCTCCGTCGGCTCGTCGAGGATCAGCATCTTCGGGCCGGTCACCATGGCCCTGGCCATGGCGAGCATCTGCTRCTGGCCGCCGGAGAGGAAGCCGGCGCGGCGCTTCAGGAACGGCCGCAGGCGCGGGAAGACGTCCAGCGCCTCGTCGATCGCGCCCTTTTTGCCCTTGGCCGCCTCCCAGGTGACCTGGAGGTTCTCGAAGACGGTCAGCTGCGGGAAGGTCTCATGGCCCTGCGGGCAGTAGCCCATCCCCCGTCTTACCCGGTCGTAGGTGGGGACCTTGGTGATGGCCTGGCCCTCGAACTCGATGGAGCCCCCCGTCGGGTGCAGGACACCCATGATCGCGTTCAGGAGGGTGGTCTTCCCGACCCCGTTTCGGCCCATGACGCAGACCAGGGAGCCGGTCGGAACCTCCAGGCTCACCCCGAACAGGACCTGCGCGCGGCCGTAGCCGACATCCAGCGAGGTGACCTTCAGCATCAGCTCGTCGCTCACGGTGCGGCCTCCAGCCCGAGGGCGGCCGCGGCCGCCCCGCCGGACTCGTCGTCTTCCTTCTTGCGGCCCAGGTAGACCTCCTGGACGCGTGGGTCCGCCTGGACCTCGGCCACCGTGCCCTCCGTGAGGACCCTGCCCTCGTGCAGGACGGTGACGACGCTGGCGAACCGGCGCAGGAACTCCATGTCGTGCTCGATGACGACGACCGTGCGCTCCTCGGCGATCTGCTGGAGCAGGACGCCTGTGCGCTCCCGCTCGTCCTTCGTCATGCCGGCGACGGGCTCGTCGAGGAGCAGCAGCTGGGGGTCCTGAGCGAGCAGCATGCCGATCTCCAGCCACTGCCGCTGGCCGTGCGAGAGGATCCCCGCCTTCCGGCCGRCCAGCTCGGCGAGCTGCGTCGTCTCCAGGACCCGCGCGACCGGGTCGCTGACGCCCCTGCGCCGCAGGAACAGCTTCGGGACGGGCATGCGGAAGCTCGCCGCCAGGTCGAGGTTCTCCAGGACCGTGAGGTCCTCGAACACCGTCGCGGTCTGGAACGTCCGGCCGATCCCAAGCTTCACGATCCGGTACTCACGCCGGCCGACGAGCTCCGTCCCCGCGAACCGCACCGAGCCGGCGGCGGGCTTCGTCAGCCCGGTGATGACGTCGACGAGGGTGGTCTTGCCGGCGCCGTTGGGTCCGATGAGGAAGCGCAGCTCGCCGCGGCTCACGGTGAAGTCAATGCCGCCGATGGCGACGAAACCGTCGAACACGACCCGCAGCCCGCGCACCTCGAGCAGCGCCTCGCCGGTCTCGGCGGTGCGCTGGGCCGGGATGGTGGTGGTCTCCGTGCTGGCCTCCTCGGACGTCGGCATCACACCGCCTCCTGCCTGGGCGCGCCCTGCTCGGGCACGACCACCGCCTGGTCGCCGGCCGGCGCGACGGCCGGTGGCGCGGTGGGTGGGGTGGGCCGGGACGGGGGCTTGATCCCCAGTTTCCTCATCAGTGCCGGCCCGCCGTCACGCAGCTGCTTGAGGAGCCCGGCGAGGCCCCTGGGCAGGAAGGCGATGACGCCGATGAACAGGGCGCCCTGGAAGTAGGTCCAGGCCGACGGGTAGTCCTCGGAGAACGTCGACCGTGCCCAGTTCACGACGACCGCGCCGATGATGGCGCCGGCGAGCGAGTAACGGCCGCCGACGGCCACGGCGATCACCAGCTCGATCGACGGGACGATGTCGAGCATGCCGGGGTTGACGATGCCGACCACCGGCACGATCAGCGCGCCGCCGACCGACGCGGTCACCGCCGAGATCGCGAACGCGATCGTCTTGATGACGGTCGGGTCGTAGCCGAGGAAACGGACCCGGTCCTCCCCGTCCCGGATCGCCAGCAGCAGCCGGCCGAACCGGCTCGCGACCACCAGGCGCAGCAGCAGGAAGATGACCAGCAGCACGCCGGCGGTGATGAAGTACAGCGTCCGGTGGCCCGCGTCGGCATAGGTGTCGATGCCGAAGAACCCGCTGAAGTTCGTCAGGCCGTTCGTGCCGCCGGTGTAGCCCTGCTGGCCGATCAGCAGGATCACGAAGGCGGCGGCGAGCGCCTGCGTGAGGATCGCGAAGTAGGCGCCGCGCACCCGCTGGCGGAACACCAGCAGACCGAGCAGCGTCGCGACCACGATCGGCAGGATGATCACCGCGGCGATCGCGACGACCGGGCTTCGGAAGGGTTCCCAGAAGGCGGGCAGCTTCTCGACGCCGCTCCAGTCCATGAAGTCGGGGACCTTGCCGGGCCCGGCGTCGTGCAGCTTGAGGTACATGCCCATCGAGTAGCCGCCGAGGCCGACGAACAGGCCCTGGCCGAGGGTGAGCATGCCGCCGTGGCCCCAGGCGAGACCGATCCCGATCCCGACGATGGCGTAGCACAGGTACTTCGTGAACAGCGGGAGGCGGAACGCCGGGTCCAGCACGTACGGCGCGATCACGCCGACCGCGATGACCACGACGAAGACGATCCGCCACGGCAGCTGGGGCGTCACCAGCCGGGCACGCCACCCGCCCTTCGCCGCGGCCGTCGTTCCCGTCGGGACCACCGTCGGTTCGGACTCCGAGGCCGTCACCGCCGGGGTCCCTGCTGGATCGGTGGAGCCCGCGGAGCCGATCCAGGAGGTCCGGCTCATGTGAGCGCCCGGCTGCGGAGGACGAACATGCCCTGGGGCCGGGCCTGCAGGAAGGCGACGATCGCGACGAACACGATCACCTTCGCCAGGCTGGCGTTCGACCAGAACTCGACATAGCTGTTGAGCAGGCCGAGCGCGAACGCGGCGATCAGCGCGCCGCGCAGCTGGCCGAGACCGCCGACGACGACCACGAGGAACGCGTCGACGATGTACTTGGTGCCGAGGGTGGGGCTGACCGTGCCGACCAGGGTCAGCGCGACCCCGGCGACGCCGGCGAGCCCCGAGCCGATGAAGAACGTGATCTGGTCGACCCGGTCGGTGCGGACCGCGCTGCACGCCGCCAGCTCGCGGTTCTGCATCACGGCCCGCATCCGCCGGCCGGCCGGGGTCCTGCTCATGTAGAACCAGATCCCCACCAGGCACACCGCCGCGAGGCAGAAGATGTACACCCGGTTGTAGGGAATCCGGATACCGCCCAGGTCGGCGCCCCCGATGAGCCAGTCGGGGGCGACGACCTGGACGCCGCGGTTGTCGATCAGGTCCCGAACCAGCTGCTGCAGGATGAGGCTGACGCCCCAGGTGAGCAGCAACGTGTCCAGTGGCCGCCCGTAGAACCTGCGGATCAGCGTCCGTTCGAGGATCACCCCGAACAGGCCCGCCACGACGAACGCCACCGGCAGGGCCGCGATGACCGCATTGTGCCCCGCCCAGCTCTGCAGCATGTACGTCGTGTAGGCGCCCACCATGATGAACTCGCCGTGCGCCATGTTGATGACGCCCATCTGACCGAACGTGAATGTCAGGCCCAGCGCCGCCAGCAGCAGCACCGCCCCGATACTCAGCCCGATTGGCAACTGGTTCAGGAACCCGTTCATGTCAACCGCCCTCTTTTATCTTCCCGGCGCGCCTACGAGGACAGCCCCTTGGCCCATGGGTACTCCGCGCCCTTCAGGTATGGATCGGGCTTGATCGGGCTCCCCGAGTCCCAGATCGACTTGATCTGGCCGTCGGCGCCGATAAGCCCGATTCGGGCGGTCTTGTAGACATGCTGGGTCGGGCCGTCGATCGTCACCTTGCCCTCGGGCAGGTCGAGCGAGATTCCGCCGGCCGCCTTCTTGACCGCCTCGACCTCGGTGGTGCCGGCCTTCGCGACCGCCGCCGCCCACAGGTTGACCGCGTTGTAGCCGGCCTCCATCGGGTCGGACGTCACCTTGTCGGAGCCGTACTTGGCCTTGAATGCCTTGACGAACTCGGTGTTCGCCGGGGTGTCGGTCGTCTGGTAGTAGTTCCAGGCGACGTACTGGCCGGACAGGTACTCGGCGCCGATCGCCTTGACCTCCTCCTCGGCGATGGACACGGACATGGTCGGGATCTGGTCCGGACCGATGCCGGCGGACTTCAGCTGCTTGAAGAACGCCACGTTCGAGTCGCCGTTGAGGGTGTTGAACACGAAGTCGGGCTTGGCCTGCTGGATCTTGTTGACGATCGTCGAGACCTCGGTGGAGCCCAGCGGGAGGTACTCCTCGCCAAGGACGTCCATCCCGTTCGCCCCGGCATACGCCTTGATGATCTTGTTGGCGGTGCGCGGGAAGACGTAGTCGCTACCGACCAGGAAGATCTTCTTCTTGCCCTGCTCCTTCAGGTAGTCCAGGGCGGGGACGATCTGCTGGTTGGTGGTGGCGCCCGTGTAGAAGATGTACGGGCTCTGCTCCAGGCCCTCGTACTGCACGGGGTACCACAACAGCGACTTGTTGCGCTCGAACACCGGCAGCATCGCCTTGCGACTCGCGGAGGTCCAGCCACCGAAGACGGTGGCCACCTTGTCCTGCGAGATGAGCTTCTGGGCCTTCTCGGCGAAGGTCGGCCAGTCGGAGGCACCGTCTTCGACCACCGGCACGAGCTTCTTTCCGAGCACGCCACCCTTGGCGTTGATCTGCTCGATAGCGAGCAGCTCGGAGTCCCGGACCGTCACTTCCGAGATGGCCATGGTCCCGCTGAGCGAATGCAGCAGACCAACCTTGATCGTGTCCGACGACGAACCGCCGTCAGACGATGAATCCCCCGACCCCCCACAGGCCGCGAGCAGGAGAGCGGGCAGCACCGCGAGCGGTGCGAGCCTACGCCAGGACTTTCCGAACAATTCCTTGCCCTCCCTAGGACGCTGGTATCGATCAGTGTAGGGAGAGCGGTTACCGGGAAGGCACCCCGGAGTTACTCGGATGTTAATCCGCGCGACGTGTCATTTTTGCGGCCGGCGGATCCCCCAAAAATCCGTGACCGAAAAACTCCCGACGCTAGGGCAATTATCGCCCGGCCGCCACCACTCGGGCCCGGAGTCACCAGATCGTTACGCCGGGACGCGGGTGTTTCCGGGCCGTTTCGCTAATTGTGGCCACACCATCGGGCGAGCTCCGGACAACCGTTCACCGACGTGCGCGCTTACTGTTCACCGACCCGTCGACGCACGCCCGTGTCACGCCTGTCACGACGTCGTGAACCGGTTGCAGTCTGACCGGCGCGATGGGGAGCCGGCCGCCCACATGGGCTACGGCCAGCGGTACAGGCCATCGACGGTGCCACCGGGGTGCTGGCCGAGCTTGTTGATCGTCATGATCTGGGTGTCGGCGGCGTCACGGGCTGGTGGCGGCGGCACATCGCCGTCGTCCAGCTCGGGTCCCCCGGCCCCCTGCGGCCCCGACGCGCCCGGGCCGGTCACGCCCTCGCCCGTCGAGGCGTCACCCCGCTGGGGTGGGCTGTCGGCATCGGCGGTGCCATCGGCCACCGAGCGCGGGTCAGGGGTATGCCTCCGGACCCACTGCAGTCCGCCGGCCCGCCGCCGTCCGGCGGGCCCGTCCTCGCCGGCCGGCCGGCGGCGGGCGGCCCGGCCACTCGGCGGGCGGCCCGGGTCATCTTCGGACGGCTCGTCGGCGACGGCACCCGGACCGGCCTTCCCGGCGTCCTCGTCGCTCTGGAAGTCCACCAGACCGTGCTCGGGACGTTCTCTGGGCACCGGGCCGGCCTGACCGGCCTGGCCCGTATGGCCGGCCTGGCCCGTATGACCGGCACGACCCATATGGCCGGCACGACCGGCGGGCCGCGCCGTCCCGCCGGCGCCGTCGCCCACGGCGCCAAGGCCCCCGTCACCTGCCGCCGCGCCCGGCCCGGCCTCGGCGGCGGTGCCGTGCATGTCCCGGCCGCCGGCGCCGAGCGGGCCGTCGGCCCCTCCGCCGATGTCCAGCCCGGTTCGGGAGCCGCCGGTGTCCTTGCCCGCGTCGGGACCAGGGCCGGCCGCGACGACTCCGCTCACGGACACGATGTCCCACGGCGCCGGTCCGACGCCGCCAGGCGTGCCCCAGGCGCCAGCCGCGTCCCAGCCACCAGGCGGGCCGTCCTGCCGGCCGGACGGCGAGCCGCCGCCTGACCGGTCGCCGGTCGGGTCGGGCGGGGAGACCCGGGCGCCGAACAGCGGGTCACGCCCGAGGTAGCCGACACGATCGAGCCCGAGCGGGTCGCGCCGGGACGCGTCGTAGCCGCCGTAGCCGCCGCCCTGATAGCCGTCGCCCGGCATGTCGCCGGGATGGAAGGCACCCCGGGAGAACCCGCCGCCCGTGCGCCCCGGGTCGGGGAAGCCGGGTGCGGCGTGGCCGCCGATGGGCAATGGCGCGCTCGGGGGCCCACCGAGTGGGAAGCCGTCCGTCGGCGGGTAGTCGGGCACCTGGTCGCCGGACGGCGGCGGCACGGACGGATATGGCGGCGGGTACGCCGGCGTCGCCGGCCCATAGGACCAGGTGGGGGCTCCTGCGCCACGGTCGGGCGGCGGCGCCGCGTCCGGGAAGGCCGGGTACGTCAGGGACGTCGGTCCCGTCGGAGGTGGCGAACCGGCCGGGAGGTCGTCGAGCCCGGGCCGCTCCCATGACACCGAGCCACGGTTCTCCGCGCGCCGGCGCTCCGCCTCGAGCCGTTCCCGGCGGATTCGCTCCCGCTCACGCTCGGCTCGGTCCCGCTCCGCGCGCTCCCGCTCCAGCCGCAGGGCCCGCTCGCGCTCGGCCCGCTCGAACTCGGCCCGCTCACGCCGGATGCGCTCCTGGTCGGCCCGCTCACGCTCCGCGCGTTCCCGCTCCATACGTTCCAGCTCGGCCCGCTCGAACTCGGCCCGTTCCAGCTCGGCCCGCTCGAACTCGGCCCGCTCCAGCTCGGCCCGCTCGCGCGCCGCGTGCTCGGACTCCACACGACCCGCATCCACGTGCACGAGCTCGGCCCGTTCGGCGTCGGCGCGGTCGTGCTCCATCAGATCGCCCGCGGTGGACCGCTCCGCGAGGAGCTCGGCGAGCGGGCGTGGCGGCCCGATGTGGAAGCCCTGCGCGTAGTCGACGCCGATGTCTCCCAGGGCACTGGCCAGCGATTCCCGGTCGACGTTCTCCGCGATCGTGTACATCCCGAGCGTGCGGGCGATCCGCACGACCGCGTCGACGAGGGCGATGTCCTGCGCGTTGACGTCCGCCTGCTGGACGAACTCCCCGTCGATCTTGATGCCGCTGAACGGCAGCGTGCGCAGGTGCACGACGGAGCCCATGCCGACGCCGAAGTCGTCGAGGATGAACCGGCAGCCGGCCGCCGTGAGTTTCGCCGCCAGCCGGCGGGCCGGCTCGATGCTCACCAGCGTGGACCGTTCCGCGATCTCCAGCCCGAGCCTGGCGGGGTTCACCCCGCCGATGCGCAGCGCGTCCAGGACGAAGTCGCCGAAGCCCGGGTCCTCGACGGACCGGGCCGAGATGTTGACGTGCAGGTAGAGCGACCCGTCCGGCCCGTCGGCGATCAGCGCGGCGACGGCCTGGCTGACCACCCACCGGTCCAGCCGGAGCACCAGCTCGGTCCGTTCGACCGGCTCGAGGAACTCCCGTGGGGACAGCTCGGGGGTGAGCCCGTCGCGCAGCCGCACCAGCAGCTCGTAGCCGATGACCCGGCGGGCGGCGAGGTCGACCAGCGGCAGCGCGTCGACGGCCAGCGTGCCGGCCTCCAGCGCGGCACGCACCCGCTGGGTGACGGACACCCGTCGCGCCGCCTGCTCGTACTGCTCGTCGCTGAACAGCCGGGCACGGTCGCGCCCGCCGCCCTTGGAGTCGTAGAGCGCGAGGTCGGCCTGGGCGAGCGCGGCCGTATCGTCCTCGACGGTGGCCAGCGGAACCACGCCGATGCTGACCGTCACCCGCAGCGCCAGGTCGTCGACCGGGATCGGCGAGCGCGCGACGGCCTGGCACAGCCGGTCGGCGATGGCCAGGCCGTCGGCGCCGTCGCCGTCCGGCAGCACCACGGCGAACTCGTCACCGCCAAGCCGGCCAAGCACCGCCTCTGGCAGTTCGTCGCGCAGGATCTGCGTCAGGCCGCGCATGACCGTGTCGCCCACGGCATGACCGCGCAGGTCGTTGATGTCCTTGAAGTGATCGACGTCGATGATCAGCAGCGTGCCGGTGCGGCCGGGCGGGGACGCGGCGAGATGCTCGCGCAGCTCCCTGGTGATGGCCCGCCGGTTGAACAGGCCGGTCAGCGCGTCTCGCTCCGCCAGGTGCGCCAGCTCCTGCTGGACGCGGTGCAGGTCGGTGATGTCGCGCGCGGTACCGAGGATGCGCGCCGCGCGCCCGGACTCGTCGGGGACGGACTCGCCGTGGCATTCGAAGACCCGTTCGCCCTGGCCGCCGTGGCCGAGGAGCCGGTGGACGARGGTGAACGTGCCGGGAGTCTCGATCGCGTCGCCGATCTGGCGGCGGATCGCGCGCCTGTCGGCGGCTGGCAGCTGGGACTGGATCTGCTGGAAGTCGACCTTCTCGGCCATGCCGAAACCAAGCAGGGCGAGCAGGTTGCGCGACAGCGCCACCTGGCCCGTCTTCAGGTCCCACTCCCACGTTCCGGTCCGGGTGAGTACCTCGATGCGGTCGAGCCGTTCCGACGTCGCGACCGCCGGCGGGGCCGGCGAGGACCGCTGGTCCGGGAGGACCGGCCAGACGGCCCCGGCATCGGCGGGGATGGACGTCGGCGGGGATGGCGGGGATGGGGATGGTGTGGATATGGACAGGCTGCCCGCGGGGCGGACCATCGCGACGGTCGCCGCGTCAACACTCGGGCCCCAGGCCGCGCTGTCCCATTCGGACGTGCCCCGCCAGGTGTCGTCGCCACCCGCGAGGGTGCCCGACTGGTAGCCGGCGGTGACATCGAAGAGCTCATAGAGCGTGAGGCCGTCCGCCCAGCCGGCGCCGGGCAGCGTGAGCAGCTGGCAGCGCAGCCGCAGCCAGCGGGCCGACCCGTCGGGCGCGGTCCAGCGGACGTCGACCGGAGCGGCGCCGGGCACGAGACCCGACAGGGGCAGCCGCGCCTCCGCGACCGCGTGACGCGCCTGAGCACGCCCGAACGGCCGGTCCCCAGGCCCGGTCTCCCCGGCGGGCCGGCGAGACCGGTCCACCAGGTCCGCGGGATCCGCTGGGAGGTCTGTCGGCGGATCCGTGAGGAGCCGCTCGTCGGAGTGGCTGTCGATGTCGTCGCCGGCGACCTCGCCGACCTCGCCGGCCACGTCCGCGGTCTCGACGGCGGCGCCGCCGTCCTCGCGGCCCCCTGGCCCGACACCGACGACCGCCGCCAGCGCGGCGTTGACCCAGACGACCCGGCCCTCGGTGTTCACCACCAGCAGCCCGGCCGAGACCGCGTCGGCCACCAGCCCAGTCACCGCGGCGACCAACGCACCTCCCGCGCAGCGTCTACCTGGCCGCGCGACCATCCGCGCTGGCCAGGCCCTCCGCTGGGCAGTCTAGCGGCAGTCGTCCGAGTACATTCCGTTAGGTCCGCTTCGCGGCGCGAAACCGCCACGCCGCGTAGCCGTTTCACGCCCCCGCGCGCACCGCCCGGTATCCGTTCCCCACCAGCCAGGAACTCGGCGCGCGCCGGCGCCTCGCCCTGCGCCGCTGGGGCTCCCTCCTCGCCGCGCGACAGACGAAGGCTGGACGCACCTCGGTGCGTCCAGCCCACTGCATCTCTCGCCGATCGCGGAGCGTCAGGCGGAGCGTCAGTCCGAGCCGTGCTTGTGAATCTGCTCGGAGAGGTACTGAGCAGCGCCGATCTGGCGGATCAGCTCGAGCTGAGCCTCCAGCCAGTCGATGTGCTCCTCCTCCTCGTGGATCAGGTGCTCGAAGAGGACGGCGGTGCCGAAGTCGGACTTGCCTCGCGAGAGCACCACGCCCTTACGCAGCGTCTCGACGTTCTCCAGCTCACGGGCGTGGTCGAGCTCGAACATCTCGGGCACCGTCTCACYGGTGCGCAAGGTGTGCAGCCGCTGGAGGTTGGGGTGACCGTCGAGGTAGAGCACGCGATGGATGACCTTGTCGGCGTGCTTCATCTCGTCGATGGACTCGTCACGGTAGTGGTGCGCGAGCCCGTGATAGCCCCAGTGCTCCTGGATCCGGTAGTGCAGCCAGTACTGGTTGATCGCGGTGAGCTCGTTGGTGAGCACCGCGTTCAGGATCTCGATCACCTCGTCGTCGCCACTGACCACGCAAGGCCTCCACTCATCACCGCGTCATTGGACCGCGGCCGTCGCGACAACACCCCGTAGGCGTTGTCGTCGAACGGCCCAGCCGGCGGGCGCGGGCGTCAGGCGGCCCGCGCCGTACCAGCGACCGGCTCACCGCCGCGATGACACAGCAAGAGTTCCGAGATCTCTTCGAGGCAGCCGCCGCATCCGGTGCCGGCGTCACAGCGCTCGCCGATCTCGTCGGCATCGCGGGCACCAGCGGCGATTACGCTGCGTAGCGTCCGGTCGGACACAGCAAAGCACGAGCAGACCAGCACCGCACCTCACCACGCGGGACGGGCCGGCGTGTTCCACCGCCGACCAGGCACTTCGGGTTCGTTGTCCGGGTTCCTCGCATCAGCATCAACGCTTAGCTAAGGCTTCCCTAACGAATACAGAGTGCCAGTTAGGCTCACCTAACGCAAGGCAACCCAACCATCAGTCTCCCGCTGCGTACCTCGTCACATCCCGCCCCCTTTGCGCTCAGCGACGCCCTCCCCATGCCCCGGCCACGATCCGGCGCCAAAGCGACGACACAAAGTGACCGCCCTGTCAACGCAGACGGGCGGCCGATCCCGAAGGACCGCCCGCCCGTCGTGGGCCCAGCTACGTCAGGCCGGGCTCAGCGCCACGGCGGCGTCGGGCTCGTTCACCCGGAAGCTCAGGCTCTGCTCCAGGTAGAGCTCGACGTTGTCGCCGGTGTGCCCGGCGTAGCCGACCGAGAGGTCCATGCCGGACTCGACGACGAAGTCCCCGCCCCGCTGGCTGAGCACCACCGCCCCGCGGATGCCCGGCGCGCGCACCACCGGCCCGTCCAGGATGTGGCGCAGGTGGTCGAGCAGCAGGTATCCACCGTGCTCGGCCGTCTCGACGATCGCCGTGAAGCCGTCCGGCTCGATCGCGAGACCGTAGGAGCCGCCGATCCCGGCGTGGCGCAGCATCGCGACGGCCTTGGCGACGGTGCGCGGGTAGCCGTTGGTGTCATCCGGCAGGGACAGCGGCGGGTGCGAGCTCGCCTCGACGATGCCGACGATGCCGGTCTCCTGGTAGCCATGGAAGATGATCGAGTTCTCGGTCGTCGCCATCGCCCTGGCGGCGTCCTCGAGTGCCGACAGGTCCACGTCGTCGGCGCCCCGGTCGACGTCCTCCAGCTCGCGGCGGTCCAGGGTGAACGGGACACGCAGCTCGACCAGCGGCTGTACCCGGCGCAGCCTGGCCCGCACCCCCTCCGACGGGGGTGCGCCGACCGGCGTGGCGCGCCCGAGCGACGTCGCCGAGTAGTCCCAGCCGTGCGGACCCGAGAAGTCGACCAGCTTGCGGCCGGCGAGGTTGACGGTGAGCCGGGTCCTGGCCTCGTCGTCGACGACCTTCCAGGCCGAGTCGGTCAGCGGCGCATGCCCGCGGAGCAGGTGGTTCATTCGGACTTTCCCTTCAGGCCGCCGATGCCAAGTGAGTAGTCGACCCCCGCCGGCGACGTCACGCCCGGCTCCGCCGGCGCCTCGGCGGCGCCGTCCCGGTTCATGGCGCGCGCCTCGGCCTCCAGCACCGGGCCCTCCGAGAAGAGGTAGGTGCGCAACTGCTGGTCGAGGGACGCGTCCTGGCGGCGCAGCCACTCGAGCGTCATCGCCGCGTGCTCCTTCTCCTCGTCCCTGTTGTGGGCGAGGATGTCGGCGAGCTCGGGATCGGTCGCCGCCGAGACCCGCTGGTCGTACCAGTCGACCGCCTCCAGTTCCTCCATCAACGACACGATCGCCCGGTGCCGGTCAACAAGTTCTGGTGTGAGCTTGTCGGGCTGTTCGTGCAGCCCCATGCTCGAGTCCGCCATGGACCTCTACCTACCATGCGCACGCCCGGTCCAATGACCACGGGCGACGATTTTCTCCCAATGTGGGAACTACGACAGAACCATCATGGAACAATCTTCCAGCTCAGGGCGGAAGTGGCGCGATCAAGGCTGTCAGGAACCCGGGGCGGGCGTGATCTCGACGCGGCGGTTGGCGGCGMGACCGGCCGGGGTGGCGTTGTCCGCGACCGGGCGGATCTCGCCGAGGCCGACGGCGCGCAGCCGGGCCGCGGGCACTCCGGCGCCGACCAGGTAGGTGACGGCGGCCTCGGCCCGGCGGGCCGAGAGTGCCTGGTTGTACGGCTCCGCGCCGGTGCTGTCGGCATGCCCGGCGACCACCACCGGCAGCGTGCCGACGCGCAGGGCCGCGGCGACCCCGTCGAGCGCCGCCAGTCCCGCGGCCGACAGCACGGCGCTGTCCCGCGCGAACGTGACCGGATGCCCGCTGGTCGCGCCCGTCAGCGCGGCCCTGGTCGCCTCGTCGCCGTCACGGGCGTCGCCGGGGACATCGGCGCCCGCGTCCCCGCTCAGCCCGCTGACGGGCGCGGTGGCGACGCGGGCGTCCGGGCCCAGCTGGGCCGAGCTGACGCCGTCGACGCGCGCGGCCCGCAGCGCCGCCTGGGCGGCGGCGAGGCTCGGGAAGTCGCCGTGCAGGGTGACCGACGTCCCGGCCACCGTCACCGCGACCTGTGTCACGCCGACGCGGCGAACCGCCTCGTTCGCGCGCCGCGCCAGGTCCTTCTCGATCGGGCCGCGGCGCGCCGCGATCGCCAGCAGCGCGAGCAGCAGCCAGACGAGCAGCAACGACACGGCGAACACGACCGGCCGAGGACGGCGCGGGCGCGTCACGGCGGGCAGGAACATGAACGGGCTCCGAGCTGGGGACGCGGGCGAGCGCGGCTGCCGGGGAGGCGCCGGCGCGACCTCTTTCCGGCATCACCGGGATGCCGGACATCGACCACGACAGCCGCAACTGTCGCACATCGGCCCCGCGACCAGGCACGCGCCACTCCGGCGCACGGTACAGGCGGCACCAGTGGGCACGAAGCCGGCCTTCAGGCATGCGTCCGGAGACCGCCGAGCGGGTCTCGTCCTGCCGAGCGGGTCTCGTCCTGAGGACGGACCGCCGGTCAGGTCATGGTCGCGAGGCCGCCGCCCGCCGAGCGCGCCTGACCGGCGGGAACACCGGCGGCGCCCTCCTCGGTCGGGCGCTGACTGGGCGCGGCCGCGGCGGCTGACGTGTCGGCCGCCGGGATGGCGGGGACCTCGGCCTCACCAACGGGCGACGGCACCTCACCCGCCGGGTCCGGGCTGCCCCCGGCGGGCGGAGCCGAGGGACGGCGGGCGTCCTGCCGGCGGGCCGAACGGCGGGCGAGCGCCGTGGCGGCAAGCGCGGAGACGCCCAGCACGGCCCAGCCGGCGACGGCGTCGAGGATGTAGTGGTTCGCGGTCGCCATGACGACGAAGGCGGTGGCCGCCGGGTAAAGGACGCCGAGCACCCGCAGCCATCGCCAGCGGGCGTTGCGGGCGATCAGGACTCCACACCACAGCGCCCAGGCGCAGTGCAACGACGGCATCGCCGCGTACAGGTTGGCGACCTTGTCAAGGCCATGCGGGGCGGCACTCGCGCTGGCGCCCCACCAGCCCCAGTTGCTGTAGTGGGCCATCGTGTCGATGTAGCCGGCGTCCGGCAGCAGCCGGGGCGGCGCCGTCGGGAACAGGAAGAACCCGATCAGGCAGAGGATCGTGGTGAAGGCGAGAGTCCACCGGGCGCGTGAGTAGCGGCTCGGGTGACGCCGGTGCATCCAGAGAATGACGACCGGTGTGACGATGAAGTGCAGCGTCGCGTAGTAGTAACAACACGCGATCGCGAGCGCCGGCACGGTCTGCAACCAGTGGTTCAGCCCGAGCTCGACGTCCAGCCCGAGGGCGGCCTGCCAGCGGACCAGCATCTCGCCTGTCCTCGTGGCCTGGTCGACGGAGCCCTCGGCGAAGCCACGGGTACCGGTGTAGCAGTAGTACAGCGCGACCAGGATCAGGATCTCGACCCACCACACCGGCCGACCGGTCTCGGGGTCGCGCAGCCGTCGCCGCCACCTGTCGGAGCGGGCCTCGGCGCGGCCCTCCGCGGTCCCGCCGGTCGGCTCGACCCGCGCCGCGCGCGCCGCCTCGGGAAGCACGGAGACCTGCGCGGTGACCGGCGCGGTGGGCGCCCGCTCGCTCTCCGCCCGCGCGGCGCTGGGCAG
The DNA here is from genome assembly GCF_001983105.1 of Pseudofrankia asymbiotica. GTDB lineage: Bacteria > Actinomycetota > Actinomycetes > Frankiales > Frankiaceae > Pseudofrankia > Pseudofrankia asymbiotica. The sequence continues at coordinate 105,322 of NZ_MOMC01000014.1, forward strand.
CGCCTCCTCCGCCCGTCCTGCCGAGGCGCCTGCCCCGTCTTGGCCCGTTGACATCCCTCTACTCAACCCGACGCCTCCGACAGATGTGCCACCGGGCCCGCACTCCGGCCCGACGGGCCGAACCTCACACACCCGGCGTGGCCGGGACGCGGCAGGGGCCAGGCCCGCCGCCCTGGGAAGGGACGGCGGGCCTGGCCCCGTGTGGCCGTGCCCGAGTGTGACTTACTGGACGCTCCGGGTCAGGCTCCGGGGTGGCCCGTGCTGGTGCCCGCCGGCGCGGCGACGGCGCCCGCGTCGCCAGCCGGCAGCGCGCTGCCGGCCGTCCATGTCGCCCACGGGATCGACCAGTCGTTGCCCAGCTGGTCGACCTCCGGTGCCCGGCCGCTGTTGGCGACGTCGACGATGTCACCGACCTGGCTGAAGCCGTAGAACCACTGCGCGTCCTCGGGGGCGGCGTTCACGCAGCCGTGCGAGACGTTGACCCGCCCCTGATCACCGACCGACCAGGGAGCCGAGTGGACGTACTGTCCGCCGCTGGTGATCTGGACGTTCCACTGGACCTCCTCGCGGTAGTAGTCGGGGTCGCCCACGGGGATCCCGACCGTGGCCGAGTCCATGATCAGGTTCTGGGTCTTGCCGAGGACGTTGTGCGGGCCGTCCATCGTCAGCAGCGTCCGCTTGCCGCCCTTGCCGCCGCTGATCGGCATCGTGCGCACCAGCTGGCCGTCCTTGTAGACCTTCATGGTGTGCGCGGCGATGTCGACGTGGCTGATCTGCTCGGCACCGATGGTGAAGTCCATCGCCCGGTCCTTCACACCGACCAGCCCGTTGCCGGCCTCGAACCCGGCGAGGTTCGCCTCGACGTGCACCTTGGTCCCGGACGGGTAGTACTCCTTCGGCCGCCAGCGGACCACCCGGTCGGACGCCCAGCTCCACGAGCCCTCCAGCGGAGGGTTGGTGACGATGGACAGGTGCCGTTGCACCGCGGCCCGGTCGGCGGTCGGGCCGCTGAACGTCAGCACGACCGGCGTCCCGACGCCGACGGTCTGGCCGTCGACCGGCTCCCAGGACACCTTGAACGGCTTGGCCGGCACGCCGGTGGTGAAGGCGGCGTGGCTGGTCACGGTACCGGTGACACCGCTGGTGGCCGTGGTCGAGGCGGTCACCTGGTACTGACTGTCGGCGAAGAGGCCCGAGGCGGAGGTCCAGGTACGCCGGTCCGCCGAGTACTCGCCGGGCAGGGTGCCCGCGTCCGTCTTCTGCGACTCGCTCGCGGCGCGCGCGATGGTGACGTCGCCGAGCGGCGCGTTCGCGGTCACGACGACCTTGTCCGTGACCGCGATGCCGGACGCGCCGTCGGTCGGTGTGATCTTGATGCTCGCGGCCGGTGGCGTCCGCGACGCCGCCGCCGCGGGGGGCTCGCCCCCGCCCCCGGACCCGGAGCAGGCCGTCAGCACGACGGCGAGCAGGGCGGCCACCAGCCCGAACAGAACCGGACGGATCCGCCGGCCACGCGGCCGGGTGGATTGGGCCGCGTGGCCACCGCGTTCGCCCGCGGAGAAGACCATTACCCGCCTTCTTCCGATCTTCAGGACGGCCATTAGCGCGTCCGCGCGAAAACTCTCCGTCGGACGGTACCCAGTGGCGTGCCATCCGTCGCCCCGAGCAACCGAAATACCGTTGTCACCCGGGCGACCATCACTATTCGTCGATGAAGCAAATACAGAGAGTCGCCCTCTCCCGGCAATGCTCACGAAGCCCTCCCACGCCGCGTGGCCATCTCTGTCGGCCGTCTCCGGGCGCGCGTGGATTCCGCCGTGAGCGCGCCCTTCGGCCGGCCTCCCGCTGCACCCCCAGAAGTCCGCGAGCCCACCCGCCGGCGTCCCCACGCCACCGGGCGGGACCAAACACCCGTCACCGCACCGTGATCGCCGTCCCCACGGCCGACCACGGGACACGCCCACCGGGGCGTCCCCGCTCGCGGCGGCGGAACCTCGGCCGGAGGAATGTCACGTCCATGAACGTTTCCCGACCCGGTTCAATACCAGCCACGATGCGCGCCCGAACGACTCCCCCACGGCGTCGCCCGGCTACTCGGACGGATGCCCGAACCGCCACCAGACTGCCCCACGAGAACCACCGGGGGCATAGCCGAATTCCCACCACCCACCGGGCGAGAGAACAACATCCGAATGCCCTCGGCGGCGCCCACCACGGCCCGGCCGGTAACGGGCCGCCATTGTCACGCAATTGGCCTAAATAAATGCGCGGCGTAGTCTCGCCTGCTCTCTGCGCATACACGCCACCCGCCAGCGGATCGAGACGGGCTCCCGACGTCCCCCGGGCGGCCGCCCGCCGGCCTCCAGCCGCCGGGATCCGCCCGCCGGCCTCCAGCCTCCAGCGGACCGGGAAGATCGGGGAAACATCCGCCGAACCTCGCCGTCACCAGAGCCCGCACATGACGGCGCGAGGATGGCGACCAGCGACCGCGCGGCCCGGCCCGGCCCGGCCCGGCCACCGGGCCACCGGGCCACCGGGCCACCGGGCCACCGGCCCCGCCAGGCCGAGCCGGCCACCCGGACCAGACCGACCCAGGAGGAGCCATGGCGATCGTGCTCGGACCGAACCAGTTCGGGAAGGCCGAGGTCCGGCTGGTGCACGTGGACCGGTCCACGCCGGTCCACCGGATCACCGACCTCAACATCTCGTCGGCTCTGCGCGGGGACTTCGCCGACGCGCACCTGACCGGCGACAACGCGCACATCCTGACCACGGACGCGCAGAAGAACACGGCCTACGCGTTCGCCCGGGAGGGGGTCGGCGAGATCGAGGAGTTCGCGCTGCGCCTCGGCCGGCACTTCACCGGCTCGTTCGACTGGGTGACGGGCGCCCAGGTCGAGATCGAGCAGTACGGCTGGGACCGCATCCAGGTGGACGGCGCCGGCCACGACCACGCGTTCAGCCGAGCCGGCTCCGAACGGCGCACGACGGTCGTCACCGTCGACGGCGACGACGCCCACGTCGTGTCGGGCCTCGCCGGGCTGGTGGTGCTGAAGTCGACCGGCTCGGAGTTCTGGGGCTTCGCCCAGGACCGCTACACGACGCTCGCCGAGACCGACGACCGGATCCTGGCCACCGAGGTCACCGCCCGCTGGCGCCTCGTCGGTGTCGAGCACGACTACGGGAAGCTGTTCACCAGCATCCGGACGATCCTGCTCGAGACGTTCGCGTCCGTGCACAGCCTGGCGCTGCAGCAGACGCTGTACAAGATGGGCGAGGACGTGCTGACCGCCTGTCCGGAGGTCGCCGAGATCCGGATGTCGATGCCGAACAAGCACCATTTCCTCGTCGACCTGGCGCCCTACGGCCTCGACAACCCGAACATGGTCTTCTACGCCGCCGACCGTCCGTACGGGAAGATCGAGGGCACCGTCCTGCGCGACGACGCCCCCGACGCCGGCCCCGCCTGGCAGACCATCCCGGGTTTCTGCTGACCGGGAGGCACTCCGCCCGCCGGCGGGCGCCTCGCGCGACTACCGCGGCACGGTCATCCTCCCGCGAGGATCAGCACCGTGGTTGATGTCCGCGTCTATACGGGCGCACGGTCGGGCCGGGCACGGCGCGGGCACAGGGTGACCACATCGCCGGGGGCGAGGCCCAGGCGCGAGGCCGCGTCACCGTCGCGGACGGCGAACGCGGCCATCCCCGCCGAGTCGACGTAGAGCACCAGCTCGCCCGGCTCGACCGAGCCGAACGTGACCCCGACCGGCAGCACGAGCGGCGTCCCCTCTCTCGCCGTAACGCCGCGGACCTCGGCCCGCTGGCCGGGCACCAGGCCGACGTCGGCCAGCAGGTCGCCGGTCGCGGCGAGCTGCACGTTGCCGAACCTGTCAACGAGGACGACCTCGGCCTCCAGTTCCGTCGCGGCCCGGTCCGCCCGCGCCTCGGGCTGGCTCACCCGCGCCAGCACGGGCGGCAGCCGGACGATCGCCGCCGGGTCGACCGGCTGTCCCAGCGCCGCCGGGGGCGTGCCGATGGCGAGCTCGGCCGCCGCCGGCGCGAACACGTCCCGCCCGTGGAACGTCGCCGGCACACCCGGCCGCGCCGCCAGCGCCACCGACTCGGTCACCCCGCCGAGCACCGCGGCGGCCGGCGTCAGCAGCCCGTTGTCGGGGCCGACGAGCATTCCCCCGGGCGTGACCAGCACGACGCCTCTCCTGCTGGTGCCGACGCCCGGGTCGACGACGGCCAGGTGGACGCTGACGGGCAGGTAGCGCACCGTCTGCGCGAGCACGGCCGCCCCCCGCCGAACGTCGCCGGGGTCGATCAGGTGGGTGATGTCGAGCGCGCTCACGCCGCGGCGCAGCAGCACGCCGTGGCAGGCGGCGACGAACCCGTCGGCGAGCCCGTAGTCGGTCAGGAAGCTCACATGCGGCACAGGACCTATGCTCCCTCCCCGCCCGCCGCCACCCGCCGCGACCGCCCACTTCCGGCGACGGCTTTCATCATCACGGTGCGACATCGGCCGGCGCGCCCGCCCTGGCCAGGTCTCCACAGGCGTGGAACCTTGATCACAAGTGTATGCACAAAGCCGACAAAACGGGTTACGCGTCCGTGACGAACGAGCACCACGACCGCCGCCGGCACCCCCCGCACGGGGCCTGGCAGAGCCGGGAGCTCGCTAGATGGCGCCGTCGGCGCGCAGGCCGGCCAGCTGGTCAGGGCTGTAGCCGAGCTCGGTGAGGATCTTCTCGGTGTGCTCGCCGAGCGCGGGGACCGGCTCCAGCCGGGGCGGGGTGTCCGGGAACTCGACGACCGGGCGCAGCTGGCGCACCGGGCCGACGGGTGAGTCGATCTCGATCCACCGGTCGCGGGCGGCCAGTTGCGGGTGGGCGAGCACGTCGGCCATCTCGTTGACCCGCCCGTAGGCGATCCCGGCCTCGTCGAGGCCCGCCGTCACCGCCGCGGTGGGCAGCGCGCCGACGACCTCGGCGACGATCGCGTCGGTTCGCGTCCGGTTGCGCACCCGCTCGCGGTTGGTGGCGAACTCGGGGTCCTCCGCCAGGTCGGGACGGCCGAGCACGCCGGCGGCCAGTCGGGCCCATTCCCGGTCGTTCTGCACCCCGATCAGCACACTGTCGCCGTCGGCGGTGGTGAACGCCTCGTAAGGGGCGATCGACGCGTGACCGACGCCAGCCCTGACCGGCCCCCGGCCGGTGTGCTCGGCGAGCTGGACGGCGTAGCCGTTCCACTCCGTGATCGCGTCCAGCATGGTGAGCGCGAGCGCCGCGCCCTCGCCGGTCCGCTCCCGGCGCAGCAACGCCACCAGGATCGCCTGGGCGGCATAGGTCCCGGCGGCGACGTCGGCGGCGGCGAACCCCGCCTTCGCCATGTGCTCCGGCGTGCCGGTCACCGAGACCAGGCCCGACTCGGCCTGGACCAGCATGTCGTAGGCTCGCCGGCCGGCGTAGGGGCCGGTGGGACCGTAGCCGGAGAGGTCGACGGCGACCATCCGCGGATAGCGGGCGGTCAGGGTGGCGGCGTCGAGGCCAAGCCGGGCGGCCGCGCCGGGCGAGAGGTTCTGCGCGACGACGTCGGCGCCCGCGACCAGCCGCTCCAGGGCCGCCAGGCCGGACGGGACCTTGACGTCGACGGCGAACGACTCCTTCGACCGGTTCAGCCAGGAGAAATGCGCGGACATCTCCCCTCGGACCGCGTCGTCGTAGGCACGGGCGAAGTCACCCGAGCCCAGCCGTTCGATCTTGATAACCCGGGCGCCGTACTCGGCGAGGTGACGGGTCGCGAACGGCAGCGCGACCGCGTGTTCGAGGCTAACGACGGTCATTCCCTGCAGCGGCAGCACGCCGGCCACACTATGGCGCCGCCATGCCCCGCGTCGGCCGTTCACGTCCGAATCCGACCCGGCCGACCCCGCTGACCTGCCGAACTGACCCGCTGAGCTGACCCGCCGAGCTGGGCTGACCTGCCGACCGCCCACCCTCCGTTCCACGCCCGCGGCGCCACGCGCGCCGCCTGGCTCACGATCTCCGGCCCGGATGGCGGTGCAGACGGAGGGCGGTGGAGATTGGTGAATCTGGGTGAACAGGCGGAGACTGGGAAGTTGCCGGGATGTAGGTGGGGCCGGCCGCGTCGCCGGGCGGGCGGTCGCGGCCAGTGCCCCTGGCCGACTGTTTGTCCCGGGACGTCCCAGATGGGCAGGATGGGGGCGCCGACCGGGTTCCGCTGTGCGGCGGGACGAACCGAACCGGACAACCCAGGGAGTGGACGTGCGGATGAGGCTGCGTCGTCAGCAGCCGGTGCTCATCACCTCGGCCGCCGACCCACGTCACGTCGACATCCATCGCAGGCAGAGCCAGTACCTGTTCTGGATGGCCTGCCGCGTGCTCTGCTTCGTGCTCGCGGTGGTCCTCTTCCACGGGTGGATCCGATTCCTGGCCGTCGTGGCCGCCCTGATCATCCCCTGGGTGGCGGTCGTGGTCGCCAATGGCGGGCCGGCGCCGGCCCGCGGCCGCCCGGTCGGCTTCCGGCCAGCCAGCCACTCCGTCGACGGAGGGCCGGCGAGCCTGGAGTCCGCCGAGCACCCCGTTGTCGAAGGCGACGACCAGGACGGCGACATCCGCTACGGGCCCGAGCCCGAGCCCGGTCCGGAACCGTATCCGGCGCGCGGGGCCATGCCCACTGGATCAACACCCTCCCCGCCGGACCAGCCCACCGTCGACGCCCGTCACGATCCGCGCTATGGCGCCCCGGCGGCGGCACCGCCGCCGCGGCCGGCCGAACGGGCCGACGTCGGTTTCTTCGGTCCGCGCCGCCCACCGCGGCGCTGAGCCCGCTCCGGCGATGAACCCACCACGGCACGCGGCAGCCAGCCGGCGGGACAAGTCCGACTCACAGGACGATCACTCCTGATCTGTGGGGCAACGTTCATGTTGTAGCCGACTGGTGGTATACGTCCGCGTTCCCAGCCCTGTCACCGTGACCCTGTGCGCGTTGCGGTGGTCACCGAGTCCTTCCTGCCCCATGTGGACGGGGTCACGAACACGGTCTGTCGCGTGTTGGAGCATCTGGAGGCCGAGGGGCACCAGGCACTGGTCGTGGCACCGTCCCCCGGTGCGCGCGCGGCCGGCAAAGCGCCCCGGGTCTACGCGGGCGCCCCGGTGCTGTGGGCACCGTCCGCGCCGCTGCCTGGCTACCCGCAGTTCCGGATCGCGACACCGTGGCCGAGCCTCACCCCGGCGCTGCGCCGGTTCGCCCCCGACGTCGTCCATCTGGCGGCACCGACCGGCCTCGGCGCGCAGGCGGCGTACGCGGCCCATCGGCTCGGAGTGCCCAGCGTCGCCATCTACCAGACCGACCTAGCCGGCTTCGCTCGCCGCTACGGTCTCGCGTCTCTGGACCGCACGATCTGGCGGTGGCTCGCGACCGTGCACCGGCTCGCCACCCGCACCCTCGCGCCCTCGTGGGACGCCGTCGACGCACTGGTCGGCGCCGGCGTGCAGCGGGTCGCCCGCTGGCGCCGGGGCGTCGACCTGGACCGGTTCAACCCGGACCATCGCGACGACGATCTGCGCACCAGGCTCGCGCCCGACGGTGAGGTCCTCGTCGGCTACGTCGGCCGGCTCGCCAAGGAGAAGGGCGTCGAGCTGCTCGGCGCGGTGAGCGGCCTGCCCGGCACCCGGCTGGTGGTCGTCGGCGACGGGCCGGAGCGGACCCGCCTGGAGCGGCTGCTGCCCGGCGCCGCGTTCCTGGGCTTCCAGTCCGGCCAGGGGCTGTCGTCGGCGCTCGCGAGCCTCGACGTGTTCGTCCACACCGGCCAGTACGAGACGTTCTGCCAGGCGGCGCAGGAGGCGAAGGCCAGCGGCGTGCCGGTGGTCGGGCCCGCGGCCGGCGGGCTGCTCGACGTCGTCGAGCACGGCAGGACGGGGCTGCACTACCGGCCGGGGGACCCCGCGGCGCTGCGCGCCCAGGTCGCCACGCTGGTGACCGACGGCCCCGGCCGGGCGGTGATGGGACACGAGGCCCGCGCCTCGGTGGCCGACTGCGGCTGGCGGGCGATCGGGGACGAGCTGCTCGGCCACTACCGCGATGTGCTCGGCGCCAACATCAGCGCGAACCGGGACGGGGACGCCTGGCGCTGAGCACCCCGCCGCCGTCCCGGCCAGGCACCGCCGCCGGCCGGGCATGCCCCACGCCTGACCGCTCCCGACCGCCCTGGCCGTCCTGACCTCGCGAGCCATCCGACCTGACACCCAGAACGCCGTACCAACCCTGAGCACCAGCCCGCGCGGCCGCGAGAGCCTCCGCCGCGGGCCGATCGAGAGTGGGCAGCATGAGGATCGCGCAGGTCGCCAACTTCGTGGCGCCGACGTCCGGGGGTATCCGCACGACGCTGCGCCACCTGGCCGCGGGCTATGTCGCCGCCGGCCACGAGGTGGTCAGGGTGCTGCCCGCGCGCCGCGACGGCGTACGCCACGCCGACGGCGTCACCACCCTGATGGTGCGCTCACCGCTGGTCCTGGGCACCAGCTACCGCATGATCACCGAGCCGTGGCGGGTGGCCGCCATGCTCGACGAGGCGGAGCCGACCCACCTCGAGGTGCACGACCGCACCACGCTGCGCCGGCTCGGCCGGTGGGCCCGCAGGCGCGACGTGCACTCCCTGGTCGTCTCCCACGAGCGCGTCGACCGGCTGCTCGGCGCGAAGACGCCGTGCTCGCTGCGCGGCGTGCTCCCGGTGCGCGCCGCCGCCGACGTCTCCAACCGTGGGCTGGCCTCCGGCTACGACACGGTGGTCACGACCACCGCCTGGGCGGCCGCCGAGTTCCGGCGGATCGGTGCCGAGAACCTGCGGCAGGTGCCGCTGGGCGTCGACCTGGACCGGTTCGGCGCCCAGACGGCCGACCGGTCGCTGCGCCGGGCGTTCGCCCGCGACTCGGACGTGCTGCTCGTCTCGATCGGCCGGATGGACCCGGAGAAGCGGGTCGACATCGCCATCGACGCGCTCGCCGAGCTGGTCCGCCGCAAGATCCCGGCGCGGCTGGTGCTGGCCGGCGACGGCAACGGCCGCAAGGAGCTGGAGCGCCGGGCGGCCGGCCTGCCGGTGGTCTTCCTCGGCTTCGTCGCCGACCGGGCACGCCTGTCGAGCCTGCTCGCCAGCGCCGACGTGGCGCTCGCGCCCGGGCCGGTCGAGACGTTCGGCCTCGCGGCGTTGGAGGCGATGGCCAGCGCGACACCGGTGGTCGTCCACCACGGCAGCGCGCTCGCCGAGCTGGTCGACCCGCGCTGCGGTCGGATCGCCGCCGGCTGCGGATATGGCTTCGCCGACGCCGTCGAGGAGGTCCTCTCGCTGGACCCGGCGGACCGGCGGCTGGCCGCCCGCGCCCGCGCGGAGATGTTCCCCTGGTCGGCCACCGTCGACGGCTTCCTGTCCGTCCACGGCCTGCCCGCCATGCCACGCCCGGCCACCCGGCTGTCCCTGCCCACCGACGCCGTCAACGCCGCTGGCACCAGGTCCGGTGGCGGAACCGATCTGCCTCGCGCCGCCTGACCGGCCCATCGTGGATACTCCGCCGCCCGGTCGCCGAGGCCCGGGGCGCCCTCTCAGCCGCGCGGACCACGGCCTGTCGGGGCAGTTCTGCTCCCGTCGGGGCCACATGTCGGCGAGGAAGTGCCTACCGTAGGCCCGTGTGCCCTGCTCTTCTGCCCGCGCCGCGGTCCGGCGTGCTCGCCGGCTGGGCGAACGCCTGGCTCGCCGGGCTCGTCGGCGCCGACGACGTCCTGACACACGTCCAACGGGTGCTCGGCCCCTGCCGGCACACGCTCGGCGGCGAGCCGCTGCTGCTCGGCCTGGGCGCCCTGCGCGCGGCACGCGCCGAGCGGTTCCGGCTGATCCTGCCGGTCCCCGGTGACATCTCGGGCCTGCCGGGGCCGCCGGCGGTGAACGCCGACGCGCTGGCCGCCAGCGAGGCGGTGCTGGTCATCGGGCCGGCTCCGCCCCTGCTGCTGGTCCCCACGGTGGAGGTGCACGGCCCGGCGGTGGAGGGGGCGCTGGAGTCGGTCCACTGGAAGGCGCTGCCCGCCGCCCGGGTCCCACCGCCGCCGACCCCGGTCCGCGCCGCCGAACGTGAGCTGGCTCAGGCGATCGCGGCGACCACGTCGGCGCTGCTGGACCTGGACGTGGCCAGCGCCCGCCCGGAGGTGCTCGCCCTGCTGCGCGACCGCGCGGAGGAGGACCCCGGGCCCGGCCTCGGCCCCGGTTACCCGTCCGTCGCGCACGCCCTGCTCGCCCGCGCCGAGCGGCTGCGCGCCCTGCTCGACCTCGCCGCCCTCGACGACGGCGCCGCCGTCACCGCCAGCGAGATCACCCGCCGCTCCGACGTGCTGCGCGGCCTGTCCGCCGCCGTCCGCCGCGCCTACGAAGCCGCCTACGACGCCTTCGATCCCGCCCACGCCACGTCCCCGTGAATGCCGACCGGGGAATGCCCACCTGTGGGTGGTCGCCAGCGGCGGTCGGAGCAACGTTCTGACACCGTTCGGGTAATGGAGCGTGGTGCTTCGGGATTGCCGGTACTGTGACAGAACGAGTAGTCGGTGTGTACGGCTGGTTGATGTGATCGGCTAGCCGATGTGCGCTGCGCGTCGTTCGTCCTGGGAAGGAACCCGCTCACAGGTGAGCCGGCAGAGCAACCCAGATCCCACGGATCCCGGGAGCGCGGCGACCCGGCAGAACGATGCCGAGGCCGGCCCGGGCTCGGCGGCCTCGCCGCCCGCCGATTCCCTGTCCTCATCCTCGGCGGCGGCCACGTCGACCGGTCCGCGCCGCAAGGCACGGCATCGACGAGTCGGGAAACGCGGCAGGACGTTCGGCCTGACGCAGCTGCTCGCCGTCCCCGCCATCGGCCTGCTGCTTCTTCTGGGTGGCGGGCATGACGGCACCGGGGACGACGACGACACCGCCTCGGGAACACCCAGCGGCTCGCGGAACGGCACGAATGGCATCGTCACGCTGACGGCGAATCCGTGGGACGGAAGCTCCGACCCCATCCCCTTCACAGTCGCGGGCACCACTCCGTCCTTCGCCCCGCGGTCCTTCGCCCCACCGGTCGAGACCACCAGAGGCCCGGTGGGCACCTCCCGAGCCGGCGGCACGCCTCCCAGGACAACAGCCGCCACCAGCCGCCCTCCGGCCGCGAGCCCGACGGCCGGCGGTGCCCCGAGGCTCACGGCCGGCGCGCCGACGCCGACGGTGAGCGCGAGCGCCACGTCGACCGTGACGATCAGCGCCAGCCCCGGCGTCCAGCCGACCGTGACCGCCAGCGCCTCACCCAGCGCGACCGCGAGCCCGACCGCGAGCGCGAGCCCGACCGCGAGCGCCAGCCCCACCAGCGCCAGCCCCACCCCCAGCGCCAGTCCGAGCGGGACCAGCACGCCGTTCCCGATCGTGACCCTCACGGCCAACCCGAACTGCCCGGCCATCGCGCTGGTGACGTCCAGCTTCACCGCGACGGTCACCAGGACCACGAGCGGGGCGAGCCTCGACATCACCGGCACCTACACCGCGCCCAACGCCTCCGCGACCGGCCAGACCACGATCCACACCGTCGCCAGCACCTCGGCGACCGACGGCACCGTGCTCACCCAGTCGGACGCCACCGTCCCGACCCGGCCGGCCACGGACCCGGCGACACTGGCCAGCATCGACCTCGGCCGGCTCCCCGCCCCGACGCCGAGCACCCTCGCGCTGACCCTGACGACCACCCCCACCGGATGCTCGCCGGTCACCCTGGTCACCATCGTCGTCGTCGGCATCACCGTTCCCGCCGCCCCGCCCACCCCGTCACCCACCCCGACGCCACCTGCCAGCTAGGGCCCCGGCTTTGAGGGTCCCTCGCCGGCCACGACGATTCGTGATGGCCACGAGCGTGGCGTCGTGGCCACGACTGGTCCGGTCAACGACAACGACAGCGGTGATGTACCAGCCGCGGGCTGGCCGGGCGAACGCTGACGGAGGCGGAGGCGGCCCGTCGATGACCCCGTCTCGGGATCTTCGCGTTCCGCGGAACGCGACACGCGAGCCTGGCGGGGCGGCACGCGAGAGGACGACCGCGGGGCGATGAGATCCAGGTCGTACCGAGGCGGTCTGGCAGCGGCGTTCTCCCGTTGGAGGCCCGACGCCGGGTCTACCGGCGACGCACCTTCAGGTGCGTCGCCGGTAGATCGCGGTTAACCGCATCCCCCGACACTTCCCCCGCACTTAAGGACCTTAGTCCTTAATGCGTACGCGGTCGAGCCCGGGCCGTTTATCGGACGCAGAAGTCGCCGTTCCTCTTTCTATCTCCACCCAAAGGTGCCGGACCAGCCGGGGAAATGGCCCCTCGGGCGCGGGACGCGGCCGAATACCTATAAACACTCTCCAGGGCCGGCCGGACCAGACGCCGGCCGTTCGAGGCAATACCACGAAAGCCTTGATAGGAACCGATGGCCCGCGGTATTGGGTCACAGAGGCGACCCACGACCCACTCCCTGCTGTTGGCGGCAACCGGCCGCGGATCAGTTGAGACGGGGACAGAAGTGGCCGCCGGGGCCGTCCGGTCGGCCGCACAGGACGCAGGACGGACGGCCCGCGGAGATGATGCTGCGGGCACGCTCGATGAAGGCCTTGGTCTGCGGGATCGACAGGCCGACCCGGAGCGAGTCGAGGTCCTCCTCGCTGATGGGCGTCCCGAGCTGACCGGACGAGAGCCCCGCGGCCTCGACGAACACCCGGCGGCCGTCCCAGGAGACCGTCAGCTGACCGAGGTGGAAGTCCTCCTCGAACGGCGCCTCCAGCGGCGCGAGGTCCACCTCGATGTCGGCGGCGGCCGGCACGGCGACGCCCTGCTGCTGGCCGACCTGCCCGAGYAGGGCGGACAGGCCCTCGGCCAGCGCGGTGACCTCGGCCTTCTCCAGCCCGATGGTGATCAGCTGCCCGGCGGACGCGGCCTGGAGATAGAACGCGCGTTCGCCAGGCTGTCCTACGGTTCCGACCACGAACCGCTCCGGCGGGTCGAACACGTATCGCTGCATGCCTTGCGCACTCTCCGTCAGAAGATCTGGGTCAGACGATCTGGAACACCGGCCTGGGATACCACCCGGGGCCGGGCGAAGCTGGCCAACGATCCGGGGCAGTGGATCCGGTCAGGTGGGGTGCCGGTCCGGCCGCGCGGGGCGGATGGCCGGCGGGTCTTCATCCAGTATCCCCGCGCGCCGGGCACCCCGGCCATCGTCGAGGCGCCGGCCGCCGCCGTCCGGGCCGGGCCCGCGAGCCCGGCCGGGCCCGCCAGCACCGCCCGTCGCGCCGGGCCCGGCCGGCACGGCCGGTCCGCCAGGGGCGGCGGTCTCGTCGGCGCCGCGCCGGAACCGGCCCCTGCCGAGGGCGTCCTCGGACGTCCCGGCCACCGCCGGCCGACGGTCCTCGGTGGCCGGGGAGGAGCAGCAGTCCGTCGGGCAGACGTCGGGGAACGGCCCAAGGGCGCTCAGCGCCCGCCGTGGTGCGTCCGGGTCACGGCGTTCCTCGACCAGCTCGGCGATCATCCGGACGAACCGCGGGTCCGACCCGACAGTACCGGCCCGCACGGCGGTGAGCCCGAGCTTCTCGGCTCGGGCCAACGCCTCGCGGTCGAGGTCCTGGATGACCTCCATGTGGTCGCTGACGAAGCCGATCGGCACGATCACGACGGTTTCGACACCGTCGGCCGCGAGCGCCGCCAACCGGGCACCGACGTCTGGCTCCAGCCAGGGCATCCGAGGGGAGCCGCTGCGGCTGCAGTAGGCGATGCTCCAGGGATGGTCCTGGCCGCGCCGCTCGGCGAGGCCACGAGCGACGAGCTCACTCGCCGCCGTCAGCTGGCGCTCGTAGGCACCGCCGGCAGGCCCGCTCTCGACCGCCTGCCAGTGCGGCACGGAGTGCGCGACGAACACGAGGTGAGCGCCGCCGCGACGGCCGGAGGGCAGCGCGTCGACGGCGGCCGCGACCCGGTCGACCATCGGGCCGACAAAGCCGGGGTGGTCGAAGAACACCCGCAGCTTGACCAGCTCGGGACCGCCATCCAGCTCTGGGCGCCCCAAGCCCGGACGGCCGCCCTCGCTGGCACCATCGATGTCACCGTCGCTGACGCCACCGCGGTGGCCACCAGCGGGCGGCTCGGCGAGCGCGTCGGCGAGGTTCTCCCGATACTGCCGGCAGCCGGAGTAGGTCGCGAAGACCGACGGGACGAAGCACGCGGCCCGCCGGACCCCGTCCGCGCGCATCTCGGCGAGCGCGTCACGCAGGTACGGGTGCCAGTTGCGGTTGCCCCAGTACACGGGCAGCGGCGCGAGCTCGGCGCGCAGCGCCGCCAGCAGCTCGCGGCTCTGGTCGTTGATCGGGCTGCGCCCACCCAGACGCTGGTAGTGCTCGGCGACCTCGGCGATCCGCTCCTCGGGCACCCCCCGCCCGCGGGTCACGTTGCGCAGGAACGGCACGACGTCCTCCGGACCCTCCGGCCCGCCGAAGGTGACCAGCAGCAACGCGTCCACGTCCGCGCCGACGGCCGACCGCCCTGGCGCCGACCGCTCTTCCGGCGCTCCGACCAGGGCCGACGCCCGGCCGCCGGTACTCACCGGGAAGGTGGACGGCGAGCGCCCCGGCCGTCCGGCCATGACCCGGCTGCCGGCTGAAGTCTGGCGCATCAGCCCATTCTCCCCCTCCCGGCACGGGAGAAACGGAGGCCGTGGGCCCTCGTCAACCGGGACGGCGTAGAAGGCGCCCCTGGAAAGCGTCGCTCGAAGGCCACCCGGCCGGCCACGAGCGAAGCCACTCGACACGCGACGAGCGAGTTCGCCCGGGTCAGCCGGTCAGTGGCCCATGCCGACGCCGCCGTCGACAGGCAGTACGGCGCCGGTGATGTAGCCGGCGCGCTCCGACGCGAGGAACGCCACCGCGGCCGCGACCTCCTCCGGCTCACCCATCCGCTTGCCGGGGACGCTGGCGACGAGCAGCTCGCGCTGGGCGTCGGTGAGCGAGTCGGTCATGTCCGTGCGGATCGGGCCGGGGGCGACGATGTTGGCGGTGATGTTGCGGGGCGCGAGCTCGCGGGCGAGCGAGCGAGCGAAGCCGACGAGGCCCGCCTTCGAGGCGGCGTAGTTCGCCTGGCCCGGCTGGCCGGACAGGCCCACGACCGAGGAGATGAACACCAGCCGGCCGTAGCGGCGCCGCAGCATGCCACGGGCGGCGCGCTTGGCCACCCGGTACGCGCCGAGCAGGTTCGTGTCGACGACGTCGCGGAACGCGTCCTCGGACATCGTCAGCAGCAGCGTGTCCTTCACGATGCCGGCGTTGGACACGACGATGTCGACGGGCCCGAGCTCCGCCTCGACCTCGGCGAACGCCTTCTCGACCGACTCCACGCTGGTGACGTCGAGCCGGACACCGAACATCCCCTCCGGCGCCTCCCCGCCACGGCTGGCGACCGCGACCCGCTGCCCGTCCGCCACCAGGGCCGCCGCGCAGGCGGCACCGATCCCGCGGTTACCGCCGGTGACCAGCGCGACCCGACCCTGACCCTCGTTCTCGACCATGAGGCGGATCGTAACCGCCCACCGGACAGGCCGGCTCCGCCGCGCCCGCCTGTCCGAGGCCACGCGCCTGATATGCGCGGGTCGGCCGGCGAGTCGGCGACGGGGACGATGGGGGCGTGCGGGTGACGATCAGGGTGCGGCCGGGGGCAGGGCGGACGGCGGTGGGCGGGCGGTTCGCCGCGCCGGACGGTGAGGCGAACCTGGTGGTGCGGGTCGCTGCCAGGGCCGTCGACGGCAAGGCCACGGAGGCCGCGCTGCGGGCGCTCGCGGACGCGCTCGGGCTGCGCCGCCGCGACCTCGCCCTCGTCCAGGGCGCGACCAGCCGGACCAAGGTCGTCGAGATCGATGCCCCGCCGGCCGACGAGCCGGCCCTGCGCGCCCGCCTGACCGCCCTGCGCGAGCCCGTTAGCCCGTGACGGCGGTTCAGCCCGTGACGGCGGTCCGGGCCGGCCGAGAGGTGGCGCGGGCGACCCGCCGACCAGCGGATACCGTCATCCTGGTGCCAGAGCGGGCGGCGCGCGCCGAACCGGCACACGGTGGTGAGATGGATGTGGGCGCGAGCCGCATCCGGCGGTAACGGCCCACCGTGGACAACGCCGCGCCGGCGCCGCGCGTCCAGACGGGGTGGGCGGGGTTCCGGAGTCCCRGAGTCTCCGCCGGATCGGCGAATCCCGGGGGCCCGCGGCGGAAGGTCCATGGTTCACCCGCCGACCGGCCGCTGTTCCGACAGCACTCCGACGACCAGTTGTAGATCGCGAATCGGTTGGGGGCCGGTGGTGCACAGGCCTGGGATACGTCACGTGGAGTACCGGCCACGAGAGCGCTCCTATGAGCCACCCGGGCGGCCGGGCGGCGCACCCGGCCCGGCGCGGGGGCCCGCGGCCATCAGCCTGCCGGCGGACGAGGCCGCTGTCGCGGGCCGGCCGGGCGACGAGTCGGTCTCCGGACGCGCGTCCTCGGCGGACGGCGGGATTCCAGAGGCGTATCCGCCCGCCCAGGAGCCGATGCCGGCCCGCCCGCGGCGCCCGCCGCCCCGGCCACCCCGGCCGCACGAGACGCGTGCCGCCAGCGCCCAGGACGGCTCGGCGACCGCCGAGCGCTGGCCGATCCGACCGGAGTGGCCATCCTCCGGTCCGCGGCCGTCGCCAGCGCCCGAACCGTCACAGGCGCCCGAAGCGTCACAGGCGCCCGAACCGCGACGAACACCGGAGCCGCCGCGGGAGGCCGATTCGCTGGTGCCCGTGCCCGGCGAGCCGACGCACGGCCACGCCGGGTCGCCGGTCGGCTCCGGCCGGCCCACGCCCGCCGGAGGACGACCACGGCAGTGGGGCGGCCCGGCGGACGCCGGCGCCGCCCTGGGGCCGCGGGTGCCGGCCCCGCCGCCACAACCCGCGGCGCGTCCGCTGGTGCCGGGCGCGATCGTGCCTGGGCCACCCGGAGGAGTCCTCGACCTCGCCGCGCTCGCCGAGGTCGAGGACCGGCTGCGCGTGATCGCCACCGAGAGCATCGAGTCGGCGGCGCGCCGCGGCGAGGTGAGCCGGCAGGTCGCCGACCAGCGTCGCTCGCTGACGTCCGCCGCGTCGTCCGTCGCCACCGTGCTCTGGTTCGACTCGCTGCGCACCGAGGACCGGGTCAGCGTCACCCCGCACGCCGCCCCGCTGCTGGCGGCCGTCCACCAGGTCCTCGATGCCTCCCGCCCGGCCGACGCGGAGGCCGATGACGCCGCCGACGCGGGGCTCGACACCGCCCCGCTCGTCCAGGACGCCGGCGGATCTCGCGCGCCGGCGTCGCCGGGCCGGTGGGAGCCCCGGGGAACGCGGCCGCCGCTGCCCACGGGACCGTCGGCGCGGGCGCTGCGGGCGACCGGCGCCGGCACGGTCGGGCCGAGCGGAACGGTCTGGGGCGCGCTCGCGCGCCGGCTCGCCGGCGCCCGCTTCGACCACGCTCCGGGCGGCCGGGCGGTCTGCGTCCTGCGGTATCCGGAGCTGCGCGACGCCGCCGTCTGGGAGGCCGTCACCGACGAGCGCACGCCCTACCTCGGGGAGCTGCTCTGGGTCGTGCTCGTCACCGGCGCCGCCGTCGGCGCCGAGGCCGAGGGTGTCGAGCGCGCGGGCCTTTCGGGCCCGGCCGGGCCGGACCGCGCGGCGCGCATGTTCGAGGCCGCCGGCTGGCAGGTGCTCACCCTGCGATATGGACGGCGGCTGGCGGAGCTGTTGCGCCGCCCGGGCGGGCAGGCGTTCCGCGGCCGGCTCGCCAGGATGAGCCAGGACGAGTACCACGAGCTGCTCGTCACGCGCGGGCCGGAGCTGCGCCGGCGGCTGGCGGGGCCGGGCGCGGCGGGGGCCGGCATCGCCAGGCTGGTCGACGCGCTCACGGACGACGAGATCCACGCCGCCCTGCGCGACCTCGGCGGCCACGACCTCGCGCTGCTGATCGACGCCGTCGACGACGTGGCCACCGACCGGCCCACGGTCCTGTTCGCGCACACCCACGACGCCTGGACCCGTGACCCCGACGCCCACGAGGTGCCCGCCCGCGCCTCGCGCGCCGAGGCTCCCGCGGCTGGCCTCAGGTCCATCCACCCGATGAGCGCGGGCACGGTGGTCGTGCCGGTGGCCAGGGACGCGGCCGCGCCGGGCCCCGGCCAGCTCGCGCCGCCGGCTGGCTCGCGCGGCGCCCGGCTGGCCACCCATGTCGCCTCGTACCTGGACCAGGCTCCGCCGGCCGCGCCGGAACCGCCGGCCCTGCCCGCCGACCTGGGCCCGGCCCACGGCGGCGGTACCTGGGCCGACGGGAGGGCCGACGGGAGAGAATCGCCCCCGGACGGGACGGAGGCGCGGGCGGGCGAACCGGGGGCAGCGCCCTCGTCCACCCAGGCGGCCTTCGGTGCGCTGCTGCGTGGGCTCGCCGGGCCGGCGCCGCGCGCGGCCAGCGCCGTCGTCACCATCTCGACGAGGGACGCGGACACCGTTGTCGCCGGCTGGCTCGACCCGGCGCCATCCGGGGACACCGCCAACCACGGGCCGGCCGAGCCGGGCCGGCCGGGTGAGCCGGCAAGGACGACCGAGCCGGGCCGGCCGGCCGAGCTGGGCCGGCCGGGTGAGCCGGCAAGGACGACCGACCAGGACGGCCCCGGGGCCCCGGAGCTTCGGGGTCAGCCGAGCGATGCCGACGGGGCGGCGGCCAGCCCGGCCGGTGGACGGCTGGTCCCGCCGGGCGAGCGGCGCCATGTGGCCGGGGCATTCCCGGCGGGCGCGTTCACCGGGGTGCTGGGCAACCTCGCGGTGGCGTGGAACCGGCAGGGTCTGCCGTTGCTGCCGATCGGGGTGACCGACGAGCTCGCCGCCGGCCGGGTCATCCCGGCCTGGGCCGCGGGCTGCGCCGTCGACGGGCGTTCGGTGCTGGCGGTCGCCGACACCGGGGCGGGCGGGCGCTTCGCCGGCCCCGCCCTCGCGCTCGCGCTGGCCGCGACCGGCGTGACCGGCCTGCCCGGGGTGACCCGGTACGAGCCGGCGTTCGCCCAGGACCTGGCCTGGTGCCTGCTGGCCGCGCTCGGCCGGCTTGGCCGGGCGGACGGCTCGTCAAGCCTGGTGCGCCTGTCGGCGCGAACCGTCGACCAGCGGCTCGCGGCCTGCCCCGCGGCCGGCCCCGCCCGAGCCCGCAGGCAGGCCGCCGTCCTCGCCGGCGGCTACCGGCTGCGCGACGGCGGTCCGGCGCCGGCGCTCACCCTGGTCGGGATGGGGCCTGTCCTGCCCGAGGTGCTGGCCGCGGCGGACGAGCTGGAGGCCGAGCTCGGCGCGGGCGTCGGCGTGGTCGTCGCGACCTCGGCGGACCTGCTGTTCGCGGCCCTGCGTGCCCGCGACGCGGAGGAACCGGGTCCGGCGGAGACGGTAACCGGCCGTTCCTGGGTACTGGAGGAGATGTTCCCGGCGTCGGCACGAGCCCCGCTGGTCACCGTCGTCAACGGGGACCCCAGCCAGCTCGGCTTCCTGGCCGGCGTCCGCGGCGACCGCCTCGCCGCGGTCGGGCCGGCCGCGGCCGCGGACACGCCGTCCGGTGCCAGCGGTGAGGACCCGCCCAGGGCGCCCGTCGAGGTGGCCGCCGTCGTCGGCGCGGCCCGTCGGCTGCTCGCGGCCGCCGGTGACGCGGCCGGTTGACCGGTCCGGGACCCGGGCCTAAAGGCTTAACGGTCGCGCAGGGAGAGGGCCTCACGGCCGGCGGCCTGGGCGCCGGCCGTGTCGCCGCCGGCGGCGCGGACGCGGGCGACCTGCTCGAGCGCCCACACCAGGTCGCGCAGGATCTCTGGGCGGTCACCGACGATCTGGTGACGGCGGCGCTCGACGCCCAGCGCCTCCTCGAAGCACTCGATCGCCGCGTCCAGGTCGCCGAGGGCCTCCTTGGCGCCGGCGACCTTGTCGAGCCCGACCGACAGGTCGCGCAGCACGGTCGGGTGCTCGCCGTACTCCGTGCGCAGCCAGCGCACCAGCGCCAGCGACTCGGTGTAGGACTCCAGCGCGCCGGCGACGTCGCCCTGGTCGTAGCGCATGTTGCCGACCAGGCTCAACGAGTGGAACAGCGCCCGCGGCACGGTCGGGTCGATGTCCGAGCCGCCGGCCACCGCGAGCGCCCGGCGGGCCGTCGTCACGCCCTCCACATAGCGGGCGAGCGCGCCGGCGGCGTCGCCGCGCAGCCGCAGCATGTCGCCGACGTCGAGCAGGCCACGGGAGATGTCGCRCAGCAGCGGGGCGACGTCGCCGTAGACGGTGATCAGCCCGCGGCGCACCTCGAGGGCCTCGGTGTAGGCGTCCAGGGCGGACTTCATGTCACCCTGCTGCTGGCGCAGGTCACCGATCTTCTCGAGGGTGTTCGCGAGCCGTTGACGGGCCTGCGGCGCCGGGGCCCCGCCGTCGGCGAGCAGCCGGTGCGCCAGCGCCAGGCACTCGGTCTGGATGTCCAGGGCGCCGACCAGGTCACCGAGGGCGGCCCTCGCGGCACCGGCCCGTTCGAGGCTCACGCCGAGGCGATGCTCGGACTCGGGACTGCGGTCGGCCGTGGCCAGGTGCCGGTTGATCCGCAGCGCTTCCTCGTAGTTCTCCTGGGCAGGTGCCGCCCGGTCATGGTCGAGCAGCGCGTCGCCGTGCTCGATCAGCACGGCCGCCAGGTGTGCGAGGTCGGCGACTCCGCTGGTAGCCGAGGCGACCCGCTCCCTGCTGACCGACACCAACGCGTCGAGGGCAGTGAGCAGAGTGTCCAGGTCACCGCGCTCTCGGGCCAGCTTCGCCAGCCGCTCGAGGTTCTGCGGGGTCAGCTGCTGTCCGGTGGCCGCGACCTGACCTGCGTGGTCGTCCATATCCGGAAGAGTAGTGGTAGCCGGGATCGATCACACTGGCGCTGGTGGGTCCGGTTCTGACGAGTTGCGGACGCAATGACGTCCCGCGACAGCTTTGTCGCAGGACGTCACTCCCTACGTTCGCACCCGTATCAGCCCGGCCACCATTCATCGGCCGCGTCGCTGGAGACCGCCGGGCGCCCGCCCTAGCCGAAGAAGTGGCCCGGCGGGTAGGCGCGGTCGGTACGGGAGCGGGGCGTGCCGCGCAGCGCGTCGGTCAGCGTTCGGGCCGTGTTGACCAGTGGGACATGGCTGAACGCCTGCGGGAAGTTGCCCGTCATCCTGCCCAGGCGCGGGTCGTACTCCTCCGCGAGCAGCCCCACGTCGTTGCGCAGCGCCAGCAGCCGCTCGAACACCTCCCGCGCCTCGCGGACCCGCCCTGACAACGCGTAGTTGTCCGCCAGCCAGAACGTGCAGGCCAGGAACGCGCCCTCGCCGGCCGGCAGGCCGTCGACGGCACCGTCCTCGGCGGTCGGGTAGCGGTTGACGAAGCCGTCCTCCAGCAGCTCGCGCTCGATCGCGGCGACCGTACCGACGACGCGCGGGTCCGTGGCCGGCAGGAAGCCGACCAGCGGCATGTAGAGCAGCGCGGCGTCGAGCTCCTTGGAACCGTAGAACTGGGTGAAGGTGCCGCGCTCGGTGTCGAAGCCGCGGCCGCAGACCTCGCGGTGGATCTCGTCGCGCAGCGCCGTCCAGCGCTCCACCGGCCCGGGCAGTCCCGACTCGACGATGCCCTTCACGGCGCGGTCGGCCGCGACCCAGGCCATGACCTTGGAATGGGTGAAGTGCCGGCKCGGGCCGCGGACCTCCCAGATGCCCTCGTCCGGCTTGCGCCAGCCGGTCTCGAGGAAGTCCATCAGCTTGGCCTGCAGCGGCCAGGAGTCGTCCCGGCCGTCGACCTGGGTGGCCATCCTGGCGACGTGCAGGGCGTCGAGCACCTCGCCGTAGACGTCGAGCTGGAACTGGTCGACGGCGGCGTTCCCGACCCGCACCGGTGCGGAGTTCTCGTAGCCGGAGAGCCAGGAGACCTCGTACTCGGGCAGCCGGCGCTCCCCCGCCACGCCGTACATGATCTGGACGCGGGACGGGTCGCCGGCGACGGCGCGCAGCAGCCACTCCCGCCACGCCAGCGCCTCGCTGGTGAACCCGGCGTCGAGCAGGGCCAGCAGCGTGATCGTCGCGTCACGCAGCCAGCAGTACCGGTAGTCCCAGTTGCGGACGCCGCCGATGTGCTCGGGCAGCGAGGTGGTGACGGCGGCGACGATGCCGCCGGTCGGGGCGAACGTGAGCGCCTTCAGGGTGATCAGCGAGCGGCGCACGGCGGACTGGTAGAGGCCGTCGTAGGTGCAGCCGGCCATCCAGTCGGTCCACCAGGCCTCGGTCTGGGCGATCATCTGGCGGACGGCGAGCGCCGGCGGCGTCGGCTGATGCGACGGGTACCAGCTCAGCGAGAACGGGACGGACTGGCCCGCCGACACCTCGAACTCGGCGAAGGTCGCGAGGTCGTGGCCCTCCATCGGCGCGGTGGTGCGCAGCGTGACCGCGTCCGGCCCGGCGGTCGCGGTCATCGTGTGCTCGTCACGCCGGCGCACCCACGGCACGATCGAGCCGTAGTCGAACCGGATCCGGGTCTCGCTGCGCATCCGCACCCTGCCGGTCAGCCCCTCGACCAGCCGCAGCACGGCGTGTGCGCCGGCCCGCGGCAGCATCGCGTCCGTGATCCGCACGGTTCCGGAGGCCGTCGTGAGATCCGTCTCGAGGACGAGGGTGTCGCCGCGGTAGCGACGGCTGACGCCGACGACCGGCTCGACTGGCGCGATCTTCCAGTGCCCCGCGTTCTCGTCCCCGAGCAGCGCCGCGAAGAGCGCCGGCGAGTCGAAGCGGGGCAGGGACAACCAGTCGATCGAGCCGTCCCGGGAGACGAGGGCCGCCGAGTGGGTGTCGCCGATCAGCGCGTAGTCCTCGATGAGGGATGCCACTAATGCTCCTAGCGCGATGTGCGGCGTCGCCCGGGTCCTGGCGAAGCGCGGAGGACGAGCGCGCGCTTCCGCCGGGCGGGCGGRCTCCGCCGGGGTGTGCGGGAAGTTCGGTGCCGCGCGGCGATGGGCGGCGTCAGGAGGCCCAACGGGCCCCACAAGGCGGTACAGATTACGACCCGGCCGGCGGGCTAGGTTGGGGGTGCGACCCAGGCGCGTGGTCCTCGTGTGGGCCGGACCAGATTTGATGTCCCAACCCGACAGGAATTCCTCGACGTGACCGCAAGCCCCCCGGCACCGGAGCCGGTTCCCGGAACGGCCCCCTCGCCGGCTTCCGAAGCCCCATCGGCGATACAGAATGCACCATCGGGGGGCCCACTGGCCAGGCCTGGTCCGCAACCCGACAGCGCCGGGCCCGCGGCGGCCGCCGCGCCCGGTCTGGCGAACGCCGCGTCCGCGCACGCCGGCACCGGCGCCGCGCAGGCGCCGCTGCCACGGCCGCCGAAACCATCGACGTGGGTGAGCACGCGCCGTTACCTGCTCGACCGCCGCCGGCGGCCCGCGGTCGTGCTCGGGCTGCTCGCGCTGGTCGGGATCGTGGCGTTCGGGGTGTACGCCGTCGTCGACGGGCCCCCGCCGACCGTCGAGGCGGTCGTCGTCTTCAAGGCGGAGACGACCGACGCGCAGAAGGAGGCGGTCCGCGCCGCCTGCCCCACCGTCGGTGGGGCCGTCCAGGAGCCGCGGGACGACAACGACCTCGCGTCCACCCGCGCCTATCCGCTGCGCTACAACCTCACCGCGGCGTCCAGCTCCGACCGGGCCAAGATCTTCGAGTGCGTCAATGCCCAGGCCGGTGTCACCGGCATCACCATGGAGACAGCGGGCCAGTAAGGGACCGGGCGCCGCGTCAGCGGTCGGTCGGGTGGGAGGCAGCCGGGGTGGGCTCGCCGCCGGCCTCGACGGGGGTGTCCTCGGCGGCGTCGCGGCGGGCTTCCAGGATCTCGGCGGGGGTGGGCTGGCCCGACTCGCGGGCCTGGCGGGCCTGCCAGAGGCTGACGATGATCGTGGCCAGCACGGCCAGACCACCGAAGATCACGCTGCCGCCGCTCCAGGCCGAGGAGCCGGGCAGGTCGTCGTAGATGATCCAGAGGATTCCGGCGGCCACCATCCCGATCCCGAACAGGATCGAGCCGGCCGTCGACCAGACGCGCGACGCCGCGAGGTCGGCCAGGTCGGCGGCCTTCTGCCGGGCGKCCTCGAAGCGGGTCCTCGCCCAGTCGTACTCCAGGCCGAGGATGAAGAAGCCGAGCGCGACGACGAGGAAACCCGGCCCCGGCAGCACGAGCATGGCCGCGCCAAGGCCGAGGACGGCGACGCCGAGCACCGTCAGCGCGATCCGCCGTAGCAGGCGGGCTGGAGACCTGAGCACGACTGGTGGCTCCCTCCTGCTCTTCGGCGCGTCCTTCCCGACGCCCGACCTCATACTGCCTGGTAGAAGTTGGCCCGCGGAGCATTCGTGACCACGGTCGCCGTCGGCTTCCCGACTCACCCAGTCCGGGCAGCGTTCGGCCGGGCGAGGAACCCCTCCGGGCGCGAGCCGAATAAGCACCGCCACGACCCGTTAGTGTGGCCATGGGCGATCCAATACTTTGGCCGCCCGGCTACCGGCCTCGGCCGGCGCGGGGAGCGGAGACCGGCCGCCGGGCGCCGTGCGCTCGCCCGGGCGAGGCGCTCCCGGCGATCCCGCCCGCACGAGGTCCGGACCTTCCGGCGGAAGCTTTCGGGCTTCGGAGAGCCGGACAGGGCCGCTCGGAGCCCCGTCGGCGGCGCCGGTGAAGCCACGTGCCGCCGGACGCGGTCGGCGGATGCCGAGCCGGAGGCCGTCGATCCCGCGACCCCGACCGACGACAGGCGACGAAAGGCCCCACCGTGGACATCGAGGAGACCGCTCTTCCCGGGATCGGGTTGCGGCACGAGTTCAACACCCGCGGCGGGCGGCGGGTCGGCGTCGTGTCGCGGCACAAGGGACGGCGCGACCTCGTGATCTACGACGCGGGCGACCCGGACTCGGTCGCCGAGTCGCTGACGCTCAACGCCGAGGAGAGCGACGCGCTCTCGGAGCTGCTCGGCGCGCCGCACATCGTGGAGAAGCTCGCCGACCTGAGCAAGGTCTTCGCCGGTTTGGTCGGCGAACAGATCAGGATCTCGCCGGACTCGCCGTACGCCGGCGGGCTGCTCGGCGACACCCAGGCCCGCACCCGCACCGGCGCCTCGATCGTGGCCGTCGTGCGCGACCACGAGGTGCTCGCCTCGCCCCGGCCGGACTTCCGGTTCGAGCCGGACGACGTCGTCGTGGTCGTCGGGACGCCGGACAACACCGCCGCCGTCGCCGAGCTGTTCCGAACCGGTTGACGGCGGGACAGCGGAATGGATCATACGGCTTCGATCTTCATCGAACTCGGCGGAGTCCTGTTCTGCCTTGGCGTCATCGGGCACGTCGCCAGCCGAGTCGGTATCTCCCCGATCCCCTTCTACCTCGTCGCCGGACTCGCCTTCGGCAAGGGTGGGCTCCTGCCGCTGGTCGCCAGCGAGGAGTTCATCAAGACCGGCGCCGAGATCGGCGTGGTCCTGCTCCTGCTCACCCTCGGCCTGGAGTACACCGCCGACGAGCTGGTCCACGGCCTGCGTAAACAGGCGCCGGCCGGCGCCATCGACCTGCTCCTCAACGCCGCGCCCGGCGTCGCCGCGGCCTTCCTGCTCGGCTGGGGCGGCACCGCCGCGGTGGTGATGGGCGGCATCACCGCGATCTCGTCGTCCGGGATCATCGCGAAGGTCCTCGGCGACCTCGGCCGGCTCGGCAACCGGGAGACCCCGGTGGTGCTGTCGGTCCTGGTGATCGAGGACCTGGCGATGGCCGTCTACCTGCCGATCGTCACCGCGCTGCTCGCCCACCAGACGATCGCGCGCGGCTCGATCACACTCGCCATCGCGCTCGGCGCGCTGGCCGTGGTGCTGTTCGTCGCGTTGCGCCACAGCCCCAAGGTCACCCGGCTCGTGTTCAACCCCAACGCCGAGCGCAACGACGAGATCATCCTGCTGCGCGCGCTCGGGCTCGCGCTGCTGGTCGCGGGCGTCGCCCAGCGACTGCAGGTGTCGGCGGCCGTGGGCGCCTTCCTTGTCGGCATCGCGCTGTCGGGACCGGTGGCCGAGGGCGCGCGCGAGGTGCTGACCCCGCTGCGGGACCTCTTCGCCGCCGTCTTCTTCGTGTTCTTCGGCCTGCACACCGACCCGGCGGAGATCCCACCGGTGCTGGCCGTGGCGTCCGCGCTCGCCGTCACCGGGGTGGCGACGAAGGTGGCGACGGGCTGGTGGGCGGCGAGAAGGGCCGGGGTCGCGACGCTGGGCCGGTTCCGCGCGGGCGCGGCGCTGGTGGCCCGCGGCGAGTTCTCGATCGTCATCGCCGGGCTCGCGGTCTCGGCCGGGGTCAGCCCACGGCTCGGGCCACTCGCCGCCAGCTACGTGCTGCTGATGGCGGTGCTGGGCCCGCTCGCCGCCCGGTTCGTCGAACCGGTCACCCGGGCCGGGCTGCGCCGCATGAACCGCAAGCCCGCCACGGCCGCGTCAGGTGGCCCTCTGCCGGGGATCTGAGGGGGCTCACGGTCCGGTGGGGCGACGCGCCGGATTCTGGCGACCGGATGTGTCGGCCTAGGTGGTCGCTTTGGCAGGATGCCATTCATGAGCGGACTTCTCGAAGGCAAGCGGGTTCTTGTCACCGGCGTGCTGACCGACGCGTCGATCGCGTTCGCGGTCGCCCGGATCGCCCAGGAGCAGGGTGCCACCGTCGTGCTCACCGGCTTCGGCCGCGGGCTGTCGCTCACTCGCCGGATCTCGCGCCGCCTGCCGACGGAGGCCCCGGTCATCGAGCTCGACGTCACCGACGAGGAGCACCTCGGCAGCCTCGCGGACAAGGTCCTCGAGCACGTCGACGGCCTGGACGGGGTGCTGCACGCGATCGGCTTCGCGCCCGAGTCGGTGCTCGGCGGCAAGCCGTTCGTCGACGCCGCCTGGCCGGAGGTGGGCGTCGCGCTGCAGGTGTCGACCTGGTCGCTGGCCGCGCTCACCCGGGCGACGCTGCCGCTGTTCGGCGAGCACGCGAGCGTCGTCGGCCTGGACTTCGACGCGTCCGTCACCTGGCCGAGCTACGACTGGATGGGTGTCGCCAAGGCCGGCCTCGCCTCCGCCGCGCGCTACCTCGCCCGCGACCTCGGCCCCCGCGGCGTGCGGGTGAACCTGGTCTCCGCCGGCCCGCTGCGCACCATGGCCGCCAAGAGCATCCCCGGCTTCGAGAGGTTCGAGGCGGTCTGGGACGACAAGGCGCCGCTCGGCTGGCAGGTGCAGGACACCGAGCCCGCCGCCCGCGCCTGCGTCGCCCTCATGTCCGAGTGGTTCCCCGCCACCACCGGCGAGATCATCCACGTCGACGGCGGCTTCCACGCCATCGGCGCCTAGGCCGAGGCGCTGAGCGCCTGGCCGCGCGACCGCGCGGCCAGGGCTCGGCCGGTCAGAAGCGGGTGCCGCTGTAGGGCTGTGGGCTGGTGGCGAACAGGGTGTCAGCCGTCGTGAGCGCGGCCGGGTCGAGTACGTCGGCTCGGCCGGCGGCGGCGAGCTGCCACCAGCGGGTACCGCCCAGGTAGGCCGCGCCGAGGGCGGCCGCGCCGAGGGCGGCCACGCCGACCCGCAGACCGGCCTGTGCCCGCGCCGACGGCGCCAGCCGGGTGGCGCCGGCCTGGCTGATGTCGTAGAGGCCGGCGTTCGCCGGCAGCAGGTCGTCGACGACGTCGATGACGACGCTCCCGGCGCCCCGGTAGGTCCTGGCCGCCAGCGCCGCCGGCACGTCCAGCAGCCGCAGCCACGTCTCGTCCTCGATGTGGCGGAACCGGACGGCGCGGTGGTCGGTCAGCGCCGCCGGCAGCGGGTCGTCGAGCGGCTGGTCGTCGATCACGATCCTGTCGACCAGGTCGAGGCCCAGCAGGTGGCGCAGCAGGCCGGCCCTGGCCGTGGGGGTGCCGGCGACCAGGTCGTTGACGACGATCGTCCGTTCGCCCTCCTGGTGCCAGTCGGTGGACAGGTCGGGGTGGTAGCGCGCGAAGCCGTCCTCCGCACCGGGCTCGCCGTGGACCACCGCGTAGGACGGGCCGCCACGGTCCCGCGTCCGCCGCAGCCGCAGGTTCCACCAGAGGTCGGGGCGCCCGATGGCGCCGGGCTGGTGCGCCGGCAGGTTCTCGTGGATTCGGGAGAACAGGTCCCCGGACCCGACCGGGTCGACGAGGCGCACCGGGCCGCCGCGCGGTGCCGTCGACCGCCGCACGCCGCACGCCACCGCCGCCCGGCCGCGCGCCGCCACCGGCCGTCCCAGGCATCCTCGCCTGTCCGGCACCGCCCGTCACGGGAGATTCCGGGAACAGCCGGGCAAGCGCGGGACCTGCGGACGGGCCGGACGGCCGGGCTTGGATACTGGACGACGGCAGGGCTGGGTGAGGCTCGCGAAACGGGAGGCGGCGGCAAGGTGGCGGGACGTATCGCGGTGGTCGGCGGCGGGATCCTCGGGCTGGCGGTGGCCCGGCGTCTCGGGCAGGTCGACCCGTCGGCCGCGGTGACCGTCTTCGAGAAGGAACAGGACATCGCCCGCCACCAGACCGGTCGCAACAGCGGGGTGGTGCACGCCGGCCTGTACTACACGCCCGGCTCACTGAAGGCGACGCTGTGCCGGCGCGGCGTCGGCCTGCTGCGTGAGTACGTCGCCAAGCACAACATCCGCTACGACGAGTGCGGCAAGGTCGTCGTGGCGATCGACGACACCGAGATCGACCGGCTCAAGGAGATCGCCCGCCGGGCCGAGGCGAACGGCGTGCCGCGCTGCGCATGGCTCGACGGCGACGGGCTGCGCGCGATCGAGCCGCACGCGCGCGGCGTCGCCGCGCTGCACTCCCCCACGACGGCGATCGTCGACTACCCGGCGGTCTGCCGGGCGCTGCGCGCGGACGTTCTCGACGCCGGCGGCACGGTGCGCACCGGCGCCGAGATCGTCGGGATCGACGAGAAGCCCGACGGCGTGTGGCTGCGGGTGCGGGTGCGCGGGACCGCGCCGGTGGCGCCGAACGGGCACCACCCGGACGGCGACAGCGCCGCCGCGAAGGCCAGGCTGCGCGAGGTGACGGAGCAGGTCGGCCCGTTCGACATGCTGGTCTCCTGCGCCGGGCTGCAGTCCGACCAGGTCGCGCGGCTCACCGGCGAGGACCCGTCGCCCCGGATCATCCCGTTCCGCGGCGACTACTGGCTGCTGCGGCCCGAGCGGCGCGACCTCGTCCGCGGCCTGATCTACCCGGTGCCGGACCCGCGGTACCCGTTCCTCGGGATCCACCTGACCAAGCGGGTCGACGGTGAGGTGCTCGTCGGCCCGAACGCGGTGCTCGCGACCGCCCGCGAGGGCTACACGGTCGGCACCGTCAAGGGCGCCGACCTGCGGGAGACGCTCGCCTGGCCCGGCATGCGCAAGCTGGCGAGGACGCACTGGAAGACCGGCGCCAAGGAGATACTGCGCACCGCCAGCAAGCGGGCGTTCGTCGCCGAGGCCCGCCGCTACGTGCCGGAACTGTCCGTCGCGGACGTCGTGCGCGGCCCCGCGGGTGTGCGGGCCCAGGCCGTGGACCGTGACGGCGGCCTCGTCGACGACTTCGTCCTCGCCCAGCACGGTCGCGTCCTGCACGTCCGCAACGCCCCGTCGCCCGGTGCGACGGCGTCCCTGGCGATCGCCGAGTACATCGTCGCCAAGCTCGTCCCCGAGACYGAGCCCCAGAGCGACTCCACGGCCTGACCGAGGCACCGGTCGGACGCGCGGACCGCGTTCTTCCACCGTGACCCGGCACGAGGGGTCCCCCTCGTGCCTGCTGGCGAGAAGCTCGACGGGACAGCTAGCCGTCGCTGATGGCGGCGAGCAGGGGGAGCACGGTGACGCAGGTCGGGGTCGGGACGCCGTACTCGGCGCCGATGCGGACCACGGCGCCGATCAGCGCCTCGTGCTCCAGGCGGCGGCCGGCGAGCCGGTCGTAGAGCATCGACGTGCCCGCGCCGGGCGGCTGGCCGCGCAGCCGGCGCACGGTGAACTCCGGTAGCCCGTCGGGTACCTCGGCGCCGTCCGCGCGGGCGACCGCGACCGCCTCCTTCATGATCGCGAGCGCCAGCTGCGCGACGTCGTCACGGCGGAGCACCTCCAGGCGGCGACCGGTCAGCGTCGTGACGGTGTTCGCGGCGCTGTTGACGCACAGCTTCGTCCAGGCGGCGGTGGCGAAGTCCTCGGTGAGGCGGACCTCGCCGGCCGTGAGGACCCGCTCGGCCAGCCGCTCGGCCAGCAGGACGTCGGGCACCTGCAGCACGCCGCCGGCGCGGTGGCGGACCACGCCGGGCCGCTCGGCCTCGGCGTTGATGTAGACGACGGCGGGCAGCACCTGGTCGGGGTGGGCGAACGCGGCGACCCGCTCGGCATGGCGCACGCCGTTCTGCAGCACGGCGACGCTGGTTCCCGGCCCGACGGCCGCGGTGAGCCACGGCGCCACGGCCGGGATCTGGTGGGCCTTGGTGGCGAGCAGCACCCAGTCGAACCCGTACGGGGGCAGTTTCGCCGGGTCGGTGACCACCTCGGCGGGCACCTCGGCCTCGACGTCGCCGCCGTCCGCCCCGGTCGAGACGATGACCAGCCGGTCGAACGCGCGGCGGACGCACAGCCACACCTCGGCGCCGGCCGCGGCGGCGCGGGCCGCGAAGTAGCCGCCGACAGCGCCGGCCCCGATGACGGCGATCCTCGCGGACGGCATGCCCGCGCGCGGCGGCGTCGGCCGCGCGAGCCGGCCGGCGACGAAGTCCATCTCCGGCCCCGGCGGCGCCGCCGTCCCCGTGCGGGCGCGCGAGGGCCGCTCGCCCGGCTCGGCCATGCCCGGAACCCCGTGATGGGCGGGCAGCGCCGAGGCCGCCCCGGAATCGGCCATGCCTCGAGACTGCCCGAACCCGGCCCGCACCGGCCACCGGACCGGCTCACCGCTCGCGGTGTTCTGCCCCACCGTGCGGGCATGCGCCCAGTTCAGCCCGTTCCGCCCGGCCCTGTCCGCTCCGGCCCATTCAGGCCGTCCCGTTCGCCGGCTCACACCTGGTGGAGGACTACTGCTGGGTGGCGAGGACGACCTTGCCGAACACGGAGCGGTCGCGCAGACGGGCGATGGCGTCATCGAAGCGGCCGAGCGGGACCACCTCGTCGACGGGGATCCGCAGCCGGCCGGCGATGATGTCGGCGGCGACGGCGCGCACGGCGGCGGCGCGCCGCTCGGGGGTCGAGACCAGGCCCGCGTAGCCGAGCAGGCTCAGCCCCTTGCGGTAGAAGGTGCGGCCGGGGAACGGGATGTCCTGGCCGGCGGAGACGCCGAGAATCACGATCCGCCCACTGATCGCCGCCAGCTCCACCGCGGCCGGGGTGAAGCCGCCGCCGAGCGGGTCGATGACCAGCGTCGGGCGGAAGTCACCGACCTCGGCGACCAGGTCGCCCGCGCCCGTCACCACCACCCGGTCCGCGCCGAGCGCCGCGACCGCGTCCGCCTTCGCCGCCGACCCGACCTGCCCGACGACGCTCGCCCCGGCGATCCTCGCGAGCTGGACGGCGACGACACCGACCCCACCGCCCGCGCCGAGCACCAGCACCCGGTCGTCCGCGGTGATCCGGCCGAGCACGTGCAGCGCCTCGTGCGCGGTCACGGCCGCCGTGCCGATCGCGCCCGCCTGGGTCGGGTCCAGCTCTCTCGGCACCTCGACGGCGGCCTCGCGCGGCGCGACGAGCCCGCCGGCCCAGGTGCCGTCGCGGAGGAGCCCGAGGCCGGAGCCGGTGACGACGACGCGGGCGCCGTCGACCAGCCCGGCGCCCTCGGCGGCCCCCTCGACGATCCCGGTGCCCTCGACGCCGATGGTCCGCGGCAGCCGGGCGGTGTCGCCGACGATCCCGGCGGCGGCATAGGTGTCGATCGGGTTGACGCCCGCGTAGTCGACCCGGACGAGCACCTCGCCGTCCGCCGGTGCCGGCAGCCGGACGTCCTCCACGGCCCGCGGCGGCGGCTCCCCGGCCGCCACCAGCCGGACCGCTCTCGTCGTCACCCCGTCGCTCATCGCCGCGCGCCTCTCTCCGGGTCGGACGGGCCGCCATCGCGTCCCCACCCGGCCGMGTCCGTGGGACGAGGGCACGCCGCGGCTCCGCGCGAGGCGAACCCTGATCGTTGATGCTGGGACTGGCCGTCGGATGCCACTCTGGCAGCTGCACCGGCGTTCCGGCGCGAAGGGCTCTCGGTGTCCGACGCTTCGCCATTGTCGCGCTCCCGTCGGCCTGGCACCGTGACGGGAGTGCGTGGCGACAGAGCGGCGGCCGCCGGCGAGGCGGGAACCAGCGGCGAGACGAGCGGCGAGGGCACCAGCGACGAGGCCAGCGCGGCTGGCGAGGAGGCGGTGCCCTTCCCGGACCTGGGCCGGCGATGGCTGGCGGCGCGTGCGGGGCTGGCGGTGCTCCACCTGGACGCGGCCGCGGCGGGCCCGGCCAGCCAGGCCGTCGTCGGAGCACAGACCGCGCACCTGGCCGCCGAGGCGACGCTCGGCTCGTACGGTGCCCAGGAGGGGGCGGCCGAGCACCTCACCGCGGCGCGCGCGGCGCTGGCCGGGCTGCTCGACCCGGCGCTGGCCGAGGCGGACGTCGCCTTCCATCACTGCGCGACCTCGGCGTTCACCGCGCTGCTGGACACCTGGCCGCTGCCGCGCGGCGGGCGGGTGGGGATCGTGCCGAGCGACTTCTCCTCGAACCTGCTGGCTCTGCGGGCCCGCGCGCTGCGCGACGGCCTGGAGCTCGTCGACCTGCCGGTGCTCCCCGACGGCCGGATCGACGCCGACCGTCTCCGCCGGGGTGACGGCCTGGCGGCGCTGGACCGCCTGGACCTGGTGACGTTCCCCGAGGTGCCGAGCCAGCGAGGCATCGTCCAGCCGACCGCGGCGGTCGCCGCGCTGTGCCGGGACGCCGCGGTGCCTGTGCTGCTCGACGTCGCCCAGTCGCTCGGCCAGGTCGACGTGACGGCGGCTGGCGCGACCGGCGGCGTCGCGGCCTAC
Organism: Pseudofrankia asymbiotica; assembly: GCF_001983105.1. Lineage (GTDB taxonomy): Bacteria > Actinomycetota > Actinomycetes > Frankiales > Frankiaceae > Pseudofrankia > Pseudofrankia asymbiotica. The sequence goes on from NZ_MOMC01000014.1 coordinate 138,490, forward strand.
GTCGGAACGTCGCGCAAATGGCTGTGTGGCCCGCGCGGCGTCGGCTTCCTCGCCGTGCGGGCCGACTTCGCCGAGCGGCTCGGTGTGCCCGCCCCGACGGGGTACACGGCTCGCTGGGAGCCCGACCCGGCGGCGACCGGCGGCGGGCGGCTCGTCCCGTTCGGGGGCGTCGGCAGGTTCGACATCGGCGAGGCTCCGGTCGCGGCACGGGTGGGGCTCGCGACGGCGCTGGCCGAGCACATCGAGGCGGGGCCTGCGCGGATCCGTGCCCGCGTCCAGGCGCTGGGCGCGGCGGCCCGGCGGCGGCTCGACGGGGTCGCGGGCTGGCGGCTCGGCGAGGACACCACCTCCCCGTCCGGGATCGTCACCCTCCGCCCGCCCAACGGTGTCGACCCGGCGGCGGCACGCGCCCGCCTCCAGCTCGAGGAGCGCATCCTCACGACCGCGATCGACGAGACCCGGGCCCGCGACGCGGTGCCGGCGCTGCGCGTCAGCCCCCACGTCCACAGCACCCTCGCCGACCTCGACCGCCTCGCCGAGGCCCTGGAGCGTGTCACGACGCGGCCCGCGCCCTAGCCGAGGAAAGTACGCCGGCTGGCTTTCGGCGGCGCCATCCCCGAAGATCCACTAAAAGTGGTCGAGGAACACTGGAGGCGCAGCGATGGCCAGTCACCGGGAGGCCCCTGACGGGACCTGGGACGCGGCGCGGCCGCGCGCCGGCGGGTGGGCGGGCCAGCCGCTCGGACGGCGTGCGTTCCTCGGCGGGACGCTCGCCGCCGCGGCGGCGTGCGTCCCGGGCCTGGCCGGGTGCGCGTCGGATGGGAGCACCCCGGCGCCGGCCGCGACCACGGCAGGACCGCCGACGGTGCCCGGCGTGGACGAGATGGTGGGCTGGATCGAGCAGATCGTGGCGCGGGGGGTGCGCCGGCCCGGCTACCCGGCCGACGCCTGGGTCGAGGGGTTTGTCTCGGCGAGGTTCCGCGAGCTCGGCCTGGTCGACGTGCACACGGAACCGGTGTCGGTGACCAGGTGGGAGCCGACCCGGTACTCGTTGGTGGCGACCCCGGCGGGCGCCGCGCCGCGCGAGCTGAGGTGCTTCCCGGTACCGCTCGCCGCGCCGGCCGAGGGGCTCGACGTCGAGCTCGCGCGTTTCGACGAGGCGGCACCGGGCGCCGTGGCGGGGCGGGCCGCGCTGGTCGACGCCAAGGTCGCCGCGCTGCCGCCGGCGCTGCCCGCCACGTTCGGGAGCGTTCCGAAGGACTCCGCCCAGCGGGTGTACGACCCGGACGGCACGTTCGCCGGGGAGACGCAGATCCTGCCGCTCCCCGCCGGTTCCGACGGCATCGCCCAGCAGGTGGTCACGGCGGGGGCCGCCGCGTTCGTCGGGACGCTGCTCGACTACCCCGGCGACGACTGTCGCTACTACTTCCCGTACAACGGCCGGACGACCGCGATCCCCGGAGTGTGGATCAACGGGACCGATGGGCGGTGGCTGCATGACCAGCTCGGCCGTGGGCAGGTGCGGATCCGGCTCGACGTCGCGGCCAGCACCGCGCCGGCCAGCAGCGACAACATCGTCGGCGACCTGCCGGGACCCGCGGGCGACGACGAACTGGTGCTGGTCGGCTCGCACCACGACGGGCCGTGGGCGTCGGCGGTCGAGGACGGCACCGGGATCGCGATGGTGCTCGCCCAGGCCGCCTACTGGGCGCGGGTCCCGGCGGCGGACCGCCCCCATCGGATGCGCTTCCTGCTGCACGGCGGGCACTTCTACGGCGGTGCCGGGCTGGTCGACTACGTGGCGAAGCACCGCGCCGAGCTGGAGAAGGTCGTGCTCGAGGTGCATCTGGAGCACGCCGCCCGCGAGTTCGCCGAGCGCGACGGCCGTCTCGCGGCCACCGGCCGGTGCGTGCCCCGCTGGTTCTTCACCAGCGGGATCCCCACGCTCGAGAAGTCGGTCTACGACGCGCTCGTCGCCGAGCGGCTGGGCCGCTCGATGCTGCTGGCCCCCGACGCCTTCGGGCCCGCGCCGCTGTCCGACGGCGCCAGCTATCACACCGCCGGTGTCCCGATCGTCCAGTTCCTCGCCGCGCCCTGGTACCTGTTCGACGAGGCCGACACCCTCGACAAGGTCGACCGCGACAGCCTGCTGCCGATCGCGCGTGCCGTGATCCGCGTCATCCAGTCGACGCGGGGCACCACGGCGGCGGAACTGCGCGCCGGGCTCGCCACCCGCTAGGGCGGCACCGCGCGGGTCTCCGCGCCGCGTGCGCCCAGGTCAGCCGCCGAAGGCGCGCAGCCACTGCGCCCGGTCGCGGAGGCGATAGACGATGTTGGTGGCGGTGACGTCGGCCATCGGGGCGTTGCTGAGCGGCGGCGAGTAGAAGTGGCCGGGATAGACCACCGGGTTGTCCGGGAGGGCGGCGAGCCGCTGCAGGCTCTCGTACATCTCGGCCGGGCTGCCGCCGGGGAAGTCGGTGCGGCCGCAGCCGTCGAGGAACAGCGTGTCGCCGGCGACCAGCCGGTCCGCGACGAGGAAGCACTGGCTGCCCGGGGTGTGGCCGGGGGTGTGCAGCAGCCGGATCGGGATCGCGCCGACGTCGACCGTGTCGTCGTGGTCGTGGGAGACGAGGTCGGTCTCGGAGACGCCGGTGACCCGGCGGACGAACTCGGCCTCGTTCTTGTGGACATGCACCGGCGCCTGCACCTTGGCCAGCACGTCCTGGATCCCGGCGAGCGAGAAGCCCATCATCGAGCCACCGACATGGTCCGGATGGTGGTGCGTGGCCAGCATGCCGACCAGCCGCATCCCGTCGGCCTCGAGGATCCCGAGCAGGTCGTCCGCCGCGTAGGCCGGATCGACGATGACGGCCTCGCCGGTCTCCCGGTCCCCGATGACGTAGCAGAAGTTGACCATCTGCTGCGCGATGGGGTCGCCCACGGCGAAGTCCCGGCCCGACAGCAACTGGCGGAAGTACAGACGGTCGACCATGACCCCCAGGCTAATCCTCACCCGGGGAGGGCTGAGGCCGAAGGACCGACGAGCGGTTCCAGACGCCACGTGGCAGGAGACCGACACAATACGGACAATGCGGCGCCGGTCTGAGAAGGTACCGCCATGTTCGGCATACTTCGGCCCTGCCGGCACCGCCTGGGCGAGGACCTCACCGCCACCTGGATGTCCCACCTCTGCGGGATGTGCCTGACGCTGCGCGACCGCCAGGGTCACTGGGCGCGGGCCGCGACGAACGTCGACGGGCTGGTGCTCTCGGTGCTGGTCGCCGCGCAGACCGGCGAGGCGGCGACGAGGACAGCCGGGCCATGCGCCCTGCGCGGGCTGCGCACCGCCGAGGTGGCGACGCGGGACGACCCGGGCGCGATGCTCGCGGCCGCGGTCTCGCTGACCGCCGCCGCGACGAACGTCGACGACCACGTCGCCGACGGGGACGGGCCGTTCGCCCGCCGGCCGGTCGCCGCGCTCGCCGGCCGGTTCGCCGGCGCGGCTGCCCGCGGCGGAGCGAGCCTCGGCACCGAGCTGGGTTTCGACGTGAACGTGCTGGAGCGCGCGGCCAGCAGGCAGCAGGCGGTGGAGTCCGCGGCCGGACCGGGCACGGCGCTCACCGTGGTGACCGCGCCGGCCGAGGAGGCCGCCGCGGCGGCGTTCGCGCACACGGCGGTGCTCGCGGGCCGGCCGGGCAACGTCGAGCCGCTCGCCGAGGTCGGCCGGCTGTTCGGCCGGCTCGCGCACCTGCTGGACGCCGTCGCCGACCAGGCCGCCGACGACGCCCGTGGCGCCTGGAACCCGCTGACCGCCACCGGGACGACCCAGGCCGAGGCACGGGCGCTGTGCGACGACGCGCTGCTCGGGATCGAGCTCGCCCTGCGCGACGCCGAGTTCGCCCCCGCCCCGGACGCGCTCACCCCGAACGGCTCGGCGCGCCTCGCCACCCGCCGCTCTCGTCGTTCCGGCCGTTCCCGGCACCCCGCCGAGGAGGGCGGGCTCGAGAACTGCCCGCGCCACGGCCAGGCGGCCGGGCACGGCGCCGTCTGCTCGACCAGGCGCGGGGTGTCCGCCCGGTCGTCCAGCGGCGGGCCGCGGCCGCGTAACCGGCATGGCCGCCTCGCGCACCTGCTGCTCGTCCACGAGCTGGAGCTCGCGGTCGACAACGCGTTCCGTGGCGCCCAGCCGGGGCCCGGCCGGCCCGGGCCGGGCATGCCACCCCGTCCAGGCCCCGGCGGGCCAGGGGGGCCAGGAGGGCCCGGTGGACCTGGCCCCGGGCGCCCTGGCAGCGGCCTGACCTTCCCGACCTGCCTCGCCGCGGCCGGGATGTTCTGCACCTGCCAGATGTGCTGCGGCCAGTACACGTCGCCCTTCGACGGCCAGCAGAAGCAGGGCATCTGTTCGGGCAACTGCTGCGACTGTGGCGACTGCGCCGACTGCTGTGACGGCTGTAGCGACTGCTGTAACTGCTGCGACGGCTGTGACGGCTGCGACTGCGGCTGTTGACGCGGCCGGATCGTTTCCTGCGCACCTATGCCGAGACGTTAGGTCCCGTCACCGTCTGCTGAAATGGTGCCGTGCCTCCCCCTGCCCCCCCGCTCCCCCCCGACGCCCGCCCCCCGGACGATCCTTCGGAAATCCCGCCCCCCGCCCGTGACGACGATGATGACGACGGCGTCGGCGATGCCGGTCCGCGCCGGCCCGACGATGGCATGTGGTCGCCCATAACCGTCGCGGCGGTGGACGATCACCCAATAGTGCTGCAGGGCCTGAGCATGGCGTTACGCCAGCTACCCGGGATCGAGCTGATCGCCACGGCCAGGTCGGCCGAGGAGCTGATGTCCGGCGACGGTCGTCACGCCGACGTGGTGCTGCTGGACCTCAGCCTCGGCGACGGGTCGAACCCGCCGGACACCATCCGCCAGCTGATTGAGCGCGGTATGGGTGTCGCCGTCTACAGCGCCACCGCCGACCCGGCGACGGTGCGCCTGGCGATCCRCGCGGGCGCCGCCGCGTTCGTGGCGAAGACGGACCAGCTGGAGGACCTRGCCAAGGCGGTCCACGCCACCGCGGACGGTTCCGGCTGGATCTCGCCGTCGCTGGCGTTCCTGCTGCTCACCGACGACGCCCCCGACCGGCCCCGGCTGTCCGCGCAGGAGAGACAGGCGCTGCAGCTCTATGCGGCCGGCATGTCGATGAAGAAGGTCGCGAGCCGGATGGGCATCGCGGTGGAGACGGCCAAGCAGTACATCGACCGGGTCCGCAGGAAGTACCGCGAGACCGGTCGCGAGGCCACCACCAAGATCGACCTGCTGCACCGCGCCGTGGAGGATGGCTACCTCGACCCACCCGGTACCACCGGCCTGGGCCCGCCAGCCTGACGCCCCCGGGCCCCGATCGCCCCCGCCGCGACGTCACCCGCCGCGAACCGCGGCGAAGCCGCGCCGGCCGCACCATGAGGTGTCGCCCGAGCGGGTGCCGGCAGGCTCGCGGGCTGCCGGCACCCGCCATGGCGGCGCCTGACCGTACCCCGCGTACGGCCCGGCGCCCGCCAGCCGGCGATCGTGGACGTCCTCCCCCAAGGCAGTCCCGATCCCCCGAACCGGCTGGTGCGATACCGAGTCTGCCGGAACCGGACAGTTCGGTCACGACCCCAATAGTCCTGCTCTTCCGTCCCCTAACAGGGGGTCACCCGGATCGGCCTGGGGGCCACCACCGCCAGGAGCGGCCGCGCCAGCCGTGGCGACGGCCGCTGCCACGGCTGGCGCGGCCGCCGTTGCCCCCGTCCCCCCGCTCGACGCCATCCCATCCGGTGCCTGGCCGCGCGAGCAGCGCGGCTGCGATGGCCAGCAGGCCGCCTACAAGCACCAGCCACAGGCCGGGCCCGATCACGGTGGTGGCCTGGACGCCCGACCCGGCCAGCAGCCCGCCGCCGCGCAGGTAGCCGATGTCGATCAGCGCGACGAGCGTCGTCGTAAGGCCCATGACGCCTGAGAGGCCCGCGATCAGCCGGCCGGCGTGCCCGCGCGGCCGGACGGCGAGGCCCGCCGCCGCGAGGCCCGTGATGATCCCCAGGGCCAGGGTGAGCCGGCCATGCTGGTCCGCGTCGAGCCCGGCGACCGAGTACTCCACCAGCCCGAACGCGCGCACCGTCGCCCAGGTCATCGTCGACGAGACCACCGTGAGCAGCGCCCCGGCGGCCGCGAGCGCGGCCGGCAGGACCAGCGCCACCCGGCCCCATGACCACCAGCCCGACCGCGTCGGCGCGGTGGCGGCCAACCAGCCCGTCGCGGCCCCGGCGGCCCTGGGTACCGCGGTGGTCCCTCGGCCGCCAGGCGCGCCGGCTGGCTCGCCGGGCGGCGTGCTCCGCTGACGCGGCCCGGTGTCCGCGCCCGCCGAGCCGCTCGCCGCGGCCTCGCCGTATGCCCCCGGCTCCGGGTAGACGGCGTCCCAGCCGGGCCAGGCCGCCGCGGTGCCCGGTCGGGCCCACCGGGGGTCGGCGGTGGCGGCCACCGACGCACGCCAGGCCGCCCTGGCCGCCTGAACGCGACGGTCGGGGTCCCGTTCCTCTCCCTGCCGGCCGCCCTCGGCGTCGCCGCCGCGCGGCGTTCCCGGACCTGTCCCGCCGCGCGCGGGCCCCGTCCGCCGGGGCTCCGTCCGCCGCGGACCGGCGACGCCCCGCGACCCGGCGACGTCAGGCGCGCCAGGAACAGCGTGCGTGTCGGGATCGGCCTGGAAGTCGGGCACGTCCGCGCGCGACGGAACCAGTTGCTCGGCCACGCGTCGGTGGTATCACGCGTAACCATCCGACGCTCGTCGACCACCGTGAGCAACGAACACCGACACCCAAACCGCCCCTGGTGCCGACCACCGCGCCCGAACCGGGCCCGACGATCGGCCGGGCGCCGCCCCGCCCCGTCCGGGTCACCGGGTGGCGAGGCCAACGCCAGCGGGGCCGGGCGCCCAGCGGTCCCGGTCCGTCACAGATGCTGTCACGCCGCCGTCCGACGGCCTCATGCCCGGGTCTGGCTAACGTGCGCGGTTCGCGCGATGGTCGCCGGACTGCCGGAACGCCGGTGCCTCGGGGCGGTGGCGGGCGTCGGCCCGGCGGGCCAGCGGTGGCGCCGGAACGTCCGCGGATCCGTCCGCCCGAGCACCGTCCCCCCGGGCGCCGCGGCGGGGCACCAGCGCCGCCATGAGGGCGAGCACGCCGGCCGCGAGCGACACGTAGAGCCCGGCTTCCGGGTCCACGACGATCTGGTCGGCGGAGATCCCGCGGAAGGTCGCCAGCGTGGGCGGGCCGATCAGCAGGTCGCTGCCGGCTATGACGACGAGCAGGGCAGCGAGCAGCGGGCCGAGAGCCCCGTCGCCTGACAACCGTCGCCGGGCGAGCCCCGCCCCGCCGAGCACGGTCAGCGCGAGCCCCAGCACCACCGTGAACCGCCCGTCCCCCACGGTCAGCCCGGTGAACGTGCGCTCCTCGTCGCTGGTCGCGAGCGTGCTCCAGGGCGCGAGCGCCGCGCCCGCCGCCGCCAGCCCGGCGACGACCAGCAGCAGGGAGGCAGTCCGCCCGCGAGGCGGCCGGGATGGCGACGTGCTGGTCGGATCCGACGCCCAACCGCGCTCCAGACCCCCGGCGGCATGACCCGCGCCCAGCGCGCCCCAGTCGCCGTCGCCCTCGGCCGCGACTCGGTCGTCGGTTCCGTCCTCGTATCCGTCTTCGTCGAAACCGCGGGAACCCTCGGCCGGGACCTCGTCCGCGTCGTCGCCTGACGCGGTTGCGCGCCCGGCCGGCGCCACCTCCCGCCGGGACTCGGGGCGGCACTCCGGGGTTCCCCCCGACGAACCTCCCCGATCGGAGTGGCCGGGATGGGGCGCCTGCCTGGAGGCCGGCGGGGACGCCTGGAATGCCGGTCCCGCCTCAGCGGTCCTGGTGTCCGCCGGCCGCCCCCCGGCTCGGGACCCGGCGCGCGGCAGGGCCGCGGTGCTCTCCGGGTTCGGACCCTCGGTGTCTGCCTGGTGCTGGCTCCCGGAGCGGCGGGCGTCGGGCGGCCGGGCCTCGCCGCCCCGCCCGGCCGGCTCCGGCCGGGCGGGCTCGGACGGCGCGGCCTGCGCCCGTCTCGGTACCGTCCTGGGCGCCTCGGGCTCGGTCCTCGGAGTCTGGGCCCGTGCCACCTCGGTGGCGCCGGACCGCCGCGCTGGCCGGGGTGAGGCTCGCCGCAGCGACACCCATACCGTCGACGCCTCGGCCGGCGGCGTCCTCGGCCCGGCGGCGGCCCTGGGCTTGGCGGCCGCCTCCCGACCGTCGGCGCGAGCCGGCGGCGGTGCCGAGGAGTCGCGTGACGCGGGCGGGGGTTTCGCCGTCGTGGCCGGCGGCGCCGCCGCGGGCGCGGTTCCCGACACGGCCCGTGCGGCCGGCGTGGCCGGCGTGGCCGGCCGCCCATGCCCGCCGGCAGCCGCGTCGTCGTCCTTGCCGGTTCGCCCGAACCAGCTCCGGTTGGCATCGGCCGGAGACGTCGCCGGCCCGGCGCTCGCGGGCCCACGACCCGCCGGCGGCGCTGGGGCACTCGGCGTGTTCGGCGCCCCGGCTGACCCCGGCCCCGGCTTCGAGGAGGCCGACGAGCGCGCGGACGGCTCCTGCCTGGCCACCGGCGGCCGCCGCGCGGCCGCGGAACCGCCCGTCGCGGAACCGGCCGTCGCCGACCCGGCCGCGGCGGTACCGCCGATGCCGGCACCCCCGCCCGGCGCTCTCGGCGGTGCCGCCGACCCCGATGGCGCCGACGACGGTCCCTGGCGGGCCGAGGAGCCGGACGGAGCCGCGCTGGGCGTCGACGCCCCGGGGCGGGCGGGCGCCCCGGAGGACGAGGAGGCCGGGCGCGTGGCCGGCACCGGCGCCTGCGCGGAGCGCCCGGCCGCGGCGTTGTTGGCTGGCGGCCGGCCGGTGGCCGGCGGGGACGAGGCCGCCGGGGACGGGGAGGACCCTGAGGACCCTGCCTGCGGCGGCCGAGAGGCGGAGGCCGGCTGGCTGGCGGAGGGCGCTCCTCCTGGCCCCGGCGCGGACGGCCCGGCCGCTCCCGACCGGGTCGGCGACGCCGAGGTCGGCGACGCCGACGGTGCCGGCCCGCCCGCGCGGGTGAGCGACGTGGGGCCTCGCCCGGGTGCGGGCGGCGCGGCCGGGGACCGCTGCTGGCCCGGAGCCGCGGACTGGGAGCGCCCGGCGCCCCCGGCACCGGCCGCCGGCGAGGAACCAGTGGACGAGGCACCGGTGGACGGCTTGGGCGCGTTCCCGGAGGACGGGCCGGCGGGCGGGAAACCCGCCGGGCGGGAGGACCCGGGCGCGGCGCCCGGCCGGGACGCGCCGGGTGACGCGGCCGGCCGGCTCCCGGCGGCACCGGCCGAGGCCCGAGGAGCTCCTCCGGACTCGGGCCGGCCGGGCTTGCCCGGCGTGCCCGCCGCGCCGGGCGTACTCGCTACGCCGGGTGTGCCGGATTTGGCGGGCGTGCCGGGGGCACCGCTCTGGCCGGGCACCGCGCCGGGCCGGTTACCCGGCGGCGCGGCGGATCCGGAGCCTGGCGGCCCGGCTCCGTCCGGCCCCTCCTCGTTGCCCTTCTCGACCATCCACCCGCTCCCGCCGCCTGGTTCCACGCCGTCCGCGGTCCGGAGCCCTCGCTCGACCGCCGCGACCGCGTCGACCTCACAGCTCGCGCCCGCGGTGGCCCACCCCAGGGCCACGAAAACGCTGACAGGCGGGGACCTTACCGAGCGATCGCCGCGACGCCTATGTGTGCCGTCGCCGCGGCCCCGCGACCAGCCCTTCCTCCACGGCCGCGGTTCGGGAGACCTGGAAAGTCCGGGTGGCTCAGATCGCCTCGCCGATCCGGTGGACGCGCATCGTGTTGGTCATGCCGGCGACGCCCGGCGGAGTGCCCGCGACGACGACGACAAGCTCCCCCGGGCTGCACCGGCCGATCTTGAGCAGCGCCTCGTCGACCTGGCGGACCATCTCGTCCGTGCTGTTGGCGAACGGGACGACGAACGTCTCCACTCCCCACAGCAGCGCCATCTGGCTACGCACCGCCGGGATCGGCGTGAAGCCGAGCACCGGGACGTGCGACCGGTAGCGGGCGAGGCGACGGGCGGTGTCCCCGGACAGCGTGTGCGCGACCAGGTAACGCGCCCCGACCGCGGCCCCGACCTCGGCTGCCGCCTGGGCGATCGAGCCGCCGATGGTGCGCGGCGCGGTCCGCAGCGCCGGGATCCGGGACAGGTCGCTCTCGGCGGTCTCGATGATGCGGGCCATCGTCGCGACCGACTCGATCGGGTATGTGCCCACGCTGGTCTCGGCCGACAGCATGATCGCGTCGGCGCCGTCCAGCACGGCGTTCGCGCAGTCGCTGGCCTCGGCCCTGGTCGGCCTGGGCGCGCTGATCATCGACTCGAGCACCTGGGTCGCCACGATCACCGGCTTGGCCCGCTCGCGGGCGGCGCTGACCACCCGCTTCTGGACCAGCGGCACGTCCTCGAGCGGAAGCTCGACGCCCAGGTCGCCGCGGGCGACCATCAGGGCGTCGAACGCCTCGACGATGCCGTCCAGCTCGGCGACGGCCTGCGGCTTCTCGATCTTGGCGATGACCGGGACCCGAATCCCGACCTCGTCCATGATCGCGCGGACCTTGCTGGCGTCCGCCGCCGAGCGGACGAACGACAGCGCGATCATGTCGGCGCCCAGCTCGAGGGCGAAGCGCAGGTCCTCCTCGTCCTTCTCGGTCAGCGCGGGGACGGTGAGCGCCGCGCTCGGGATGTTCATCCCCTTGTTGTTGCTGACCGGACCGCCGATGACGACGGTGGTGTGGACGTCGGTGTCGGTGACGCCGTCGATCGCCAGTGCCAGTCGGCCGTCGTCGACCAGGATGCGGTCGCCCGCCTTGACGTCGCCGGGCAGGCCCGAGTACGTCGTGCCGACCTGGTGCTGGTCACCCTCGACGTCGCGGACGGTGATCGTGAACTGCTCGCCGGGGACCAGGGTGACGCCGCCGGCGGCGAACTTCCCCAGCCGGATCTTCGGGCCCTGCAGGTCGGCGAGGATGCCGACGGCGCGCCCGGCCGCGTCGCTGGCCTCACGGACCCGCGCGTAGACAGCCGCGTGTTGCGCGTGGCTGCCGTGGGAGAAGTTAAGCCTCGCGATGTCCATTCCGGCATCGACGAGGGCGCGCACCCGCTCTGGGGAGTTGGTGGCCGGTCCCAACGTACAGACAATCTTGGCTCTTCGTGGCACGAGTTCCAGCCTAGAAATGATCGTCATTGATGTGGACGCCGGCCCACCATGTTGTGCCGGCGCGTCGTGCTTCACCCGCCACCTTCGGCGGACAGTCCCGCAGTAACCGTACATGCCGTAACCAGTGCAGCGTGGCGCGCGACGGCGTACCGTCAAGTCACCGGCATCCGCCGGCGCTTCACTGTGCATCTCGGCGCCCACGGCCGTTCAAGGTAACGCATCGTCGCGCGACCTCCRGCCGGGGTACACCCGCACCGCCGCCGGTTCGGCGACAGCGTCCGCGTGCCCGCGCCTGGATGTCCCGTAGCCATCAGAGGCATGGCCATGGGAAAGAGGGCAAAGAGGTAGTGACGCTGGTGTGGCCGCTGGCACGGCGGGCCCGACGATCGCCGGCCCGCCCGGGATGACCTCCGGACGCCCCGAAATGCCGGGGAGGCCGACGACCCTCCTGATGTGCTCACGGACGTGTGCGGAGGTAGCGATGATACAGCGGCTCAAGGACTTCCGGAGCGTGGGCATGAGTGTCAATCCGGCCATTCACCGCAGGCCGTCGGGCGATGTGGACATCGCCCTTCCGGTCGACGAGCCGGAGCCGTCCCGCGACGCGCCGGCTCGCGGTTCCAACAACACCTCGGGTGACGGTGGATTTACCGTGTCACCAACGACAGGGGAATAACGAGACGCCCCCGTCCTGAAATGTCGCCGCGGTCGGGTATGGCCGTATACGGCGGGTATCTCGGTGTAAGGCCCTGAGACCCCAACCGGGTAGCCGCCGCGCGGAACATATCAACGGCCAGCACCCCGTCCGCGGGCACCCCGAGGTCCGCCTCAGGCCGGTGTGAGCCGCCCGACCGGGGGGCCGCCCAGGTCGCCGGCCTGGGAGCGGCCCGAGGTTCCCTCCGCGCGACCCGGGTCCGGAATGTCGGTGGCGAACTGGGTGCGGTAGAGCTCGGCGTACAGGCCGTCGCGTGCCAGCAGGTCGGCATGCCGGCCCTCCTCCGCCACCCGGCCCTCGGAGATCACCAGGATGCGGTCGGCGTCCCGGATCGTCGACAGCCGGTGCGCGATCACCAGCGCCGTCCGCCCGGTCAACGCCGCCCCCAGCGCCCGCTGCACCGCCGCCTCGGACTCGCTGTCCAGGTGCGCGGTGGCCTCGTCCAGCACGACGACGCTCGGCTCCTTCACCAACAGCCGGGCGATCGCCAGCCGCTGCTTCTCGCCGCCGGAGAGCCGGTAGCCGCGGTCCCCCACGACGGTGTCCAGCCCGTCGGGCAGCGACCGCACCAGGGTGCCGATCTGCGCCGCGTCCAGCGCCGCCCACATCTGGTCGTCGGTGACCTCGGGGCGCGCGTAGGCCAGGTTGGCCCGGATCGAGTCGTGGAACATGTGGGCGTCCTGGGTGACGACGCCGACGGCGGCGCGCAGCGAGGCGAGCGTGACGTCCCGGACGTCGACGCCGCCGACCCGGACGCTGCCCTCGACCGCGTCGTAGATCCTCGGCACCAGCTGGCTGATCGTCGTCTTGCCGGCGCCCGACGGGCCCACCAGCGCGACCAGCTCTCCCGGCTCGGCCCGGAACGTCACGCCGTGCAGCACCTGGGCCGGGACGCGCGGGTCGAGCACGGCGACCGACTCCAGCGAGGCCAGGGACACCTCGCTCGCCGCCGGGTAGCGGAACGACACGTCATCGAACTCGACGCTGGCGCCGCCGGCGCGCGCCGCCAACGGCACCGCTCCCGGCCTGTCGGCGATGGCCGGTTCGAGGTCGAGAACCTCGAAGACCCGCTCGAAGGACACCAGGGCGGTCATCACGTCGACCTGCACGTTCGACAGCTGGGTGATCGGCATGTACAGCCGGCCGAGGTAGGCGGTCAGCGCGACGATCGTGCCGACCGCGATGTGGCCCTGCGCGGCGTAGCGCCCGCCGAGGCCGTAGACGACGGCCGTCGCGAGCGAGGCGACCAACGTCAGCGACGCGAAGAAGACGCGCCCGTACATCGCCTGGGTGACGCCGATGTCGCGGACCCGCCCGGCCTGGCGGCGAAACACGCCGACCTCGCGCGCCGGGTCGCCGTAGAGCTTGGCCAGCAGCGCGCCGGCGACGTTGAACCGCTCCGTCATCGTCGTGTTCATCTCGGCGTTCAGGCCGTAGCTCTCCCGGGTGAGCGCCGCCAGCCGGGGCGCGAGCGCCCGCGCCGGGAGGACGAACACCGGCAACAGGACCAGCGCGATCAGCGTGACCTGCCAGGACAGCGTGAACATCGCGGCCAGCGTGAAGCTGACGGTCAGCATGTTGGAGAACACCGCGGACAGGGTGTTGGTGAACGCCGACTGGGCGCCGAGCACGTCGTTGTTGAGCCGGGTGATCAGCGCGCCGGTCTGGGTACGGCTGAAGAACGCCAACGGCTGGCGCTGCACGTGGTCGAACACCTGGGCGCGCATGTCGAAGATCAGGCCCTCGCCGACGCGCACCGACAGCCAGCGCTGCAGCAGCGACAGCCCCGCGTCGACGAGGGCGAGCGCGGCCACGACGCCGGCGAGCGCCTCGACGAGGCCGACCCGGCCCGGGGTGATCCCGTCATCGATGATCGCCTTGAAGATCAGCGGGAGGGCGGTGCCCAGGCCCGCGTCGAGGACCACGACCACCAGGAACCCGATCAGCAGCCGCCGGTAGGGCCGGGCGAAGGCGGCGATCCGCCGCGTCGTCCCCGGCCTCAGCTTCTGCCGGGTGATCGACCTGTCCTGCTGAAAGCCGCGCATGGTCGTCCACGCGCCCATCTGTCCCCCTGCCGGTCCCGCCATCTGCCGTCTCGTCACCTCTCCGGCCATGTTCTGGCCATACCGCCCGACCCGTCGCCGAGCTGGCTGGTTTCACCGCGCGACCGCGCGAACCGGCACCGTTACCCAGATGCAAGAACCGGCACTACAGCCGCCATTCCCACCGTGCCCTGGCGAGGGCGCGGCCCCCCTGCGGGTGATGTTCCGGCTCCGAGTGATGACGCTAAGACCTCAACCGAGGTTGAGGTCAAGGGGCGGCCCGCCACGGGCCCGCGTTCGGGCCGCCGTCCCAGCGCCCGTTGGCACGCGGACCGACAGGGACAGGCGGAGACCGCCAGACCAGCCGGGGAACCGCGTGATGCCGAGCCGGTGGACGGGGCCGATGGTCAGCCGGCGGGATCGCCCGCGAGGCAGCGGGCGAGGGCGGCGCGCTCAGCGGCCAGCGTGTCATCGCGACCACGGCCGCGGCCGGTGGCCGCGGCGCGCAGCAGCGCCTTCGCCTCGGCGGCGGCCTCACGCGGGGCCGCGAGGAGAGCCGCGACGAGGTCGTCGGCGGCGGCGTCGAGCCCGGCCCTGGGCACGACCCGCTGCGCGAGACCAACGTCCCGCGCCTCGAGCGCGGTGAGCCGGCGCCCGGTCAGGCACAGGTCGAGCGCGGTCGGGTAGCCGACGAGTGTGACGAGCGTGGCGATGACGCCGAGGCCGGGCACCAGCCCCAGCGAGGCCTCGGGCAGCGAGAGGACCGCGTCCTCGGACAGGACGCGCAGGTCGCAGGAGAGGGCCAGCTGCAGGCCGGCGCCGCTCACCGGGCCATCGGCCACCGCGACGCTGACCAGGTCGGCCCTGGCGGACAGCCAGGTGAACCCGGCCTGCCACTCGGCGACGCGACGCTCCATGGCGTCCGGCGTCAGGTCCGCGTCCTTCAGGGTGGCGCGGTCGGGGATGTGCAGCGCGGACCAGATGTCGCCGCGCAGGACGACCACCCGGATGTCGCCGGGCAGGGTCCGGCCCACGGCCGCGAGCGCCGCCGCCACCGAGGGCAGCTGGACCGCCGCGTCCGGGTCGTCCGTGATCGGACTGTCCGCGATCAGGTCGGGCGTGATCAGGTCGGGCGTCACCGGCAGGCCGGCGGCCGCCCGGTCACCGGCCGGTCGCCTCCCGGCCGGTGAGCTGAACGTGACCGTCGCGCACGAACCCGCGACGGCCAGTCCAAGACCGGCCGCCGCCATCGTGGCGGCGGCCGGCATGGGAACGATCAGGCGCTCTTCTTCTTGCTGCCCCGGGTCGCCCCACCACGGCCCCGCAGGGTCGTTCCGGATTCGGACAGGATCCGGTGCACGAAGCCGTACGACCGGCCCGACGACTCGKCGAGGAGTCGGATGCTCTGCCCGGACTCGTACTTCTTGCGAAGTTCGGCGGCCAGCTTGTCACGCTCGGCGCCGGTGATCCGGGTCCCTTTCCTAAGCTCGGCCAATGTGGCCCCCTCCGTGTAGATGATCTGCGAACCGATCTTCACTCAGCTTCGGGAAACGCGCCACTCGAAGCACATGTGATCCATCACACGCGATCAGTGGCCCCCTGCCGCGCCCGCGGAACCCGACGTTGCTCCTGCTCCGCCCGCACGCGGGCGCAAGTCCCGACGCCCGAACGGTTCCGGCGACGGGCCGGTGACCTGCGCGCCGGGATCGGATCAACGTCACGGCGTCAGTCTCCCCAATCACCGCCGCCGTTCCTAACAGGGAACGCGGCGCGTCGCGGGTGACACGAGCCCACACGAGCCCACACGGGCCATCACAGGCCCCCACACGCCGCCTGGCGCCGCCAGCCGCCACCGCCGGCACACCGCCCGCGGGGCGCGAGGCTGGCGGGCGCCTCCCCCGCGCTGTCCAGCGAACACGCCCGGTGCCACGGACGATCGCCGGGAACGGGTGATGCCGGGGAGCCGGCCGGGCGGATCGCGCCCGCGATGGTTACCGTCATGGTGTGATCGCGGTGCCGGACCTCAGGGCATGAACGCCGCCGATACCGCGTCCAGGCCCGAGTCGGGCGCCGACCCACCACACGCCCCCGACACCGACACCTCGGTCGCCGACACCTCCGCCGGCGAGGCCGGCGACGCGGACGCGGGCTCACCCTCGTCGGCGGCCGCCCGGGCCGGTCCGGCCGAGGAGCCCCCCCGCCGGACCGGGGCCAACCCGCGCGCCTGGCTGGGCGGTCAGGCCGGAGAGACCGCGTGGTGGGTCCTGGTCACGGCGGTGCTGGCCGGCGTGACCGCTCTGCTGGCCGCGTCCGGCGTGACGTACTCGGCCAGCGGGCTGGCCGCGGGCAGGGGGATCGCCTGGGGCACGCTGCCGCTCGCCTGGCCGCCGCGGCTGGAGGGCTCGACGCTGCTCCCGCCCATGGCGGCCGCCGTGGCGCTCGGCGCGGTGGCGCTGGTCGCCCGGCGCCGCGGAGGCCGGCCCGCGCCCCCGTTCGGCCCGTTGCTCGGCCTGTCGTATGTGGCGAGCGCCGGCTGGTGGCTCGCGCTGGGAATGGCCTCCCGGCGGGGGCTGGGAGCTCCGGCGGGCCTCCTGGCCGTGGCCGACCAGCACCCATCCGACCTGCTGGACGCGGCGAGTGGCCGGCCGCCGGGGCCGGAACTGCTGGTCTGGGGGCTCGGCCAGCTGGGGATTCGCGGCGCGACGGCGGTCGGGGTGGCGTTCACCCTGATCGGGGCACTGGTCGTGCCGCTGGTGGGGCTGGCCGTGCGCTCGCTGTGCCACACGCCGGCGGCCCGCCGGCTGCTGCCGGTGCTCGTGTTCGCGCCCTGGGCGCCGTTCGCCGTCGCCGGGCCGGATGCCGTCACCGCGGCGGTGGCGGCGGCGGCGGTCGCCGCCGGCGTCGTCGGCTCCGAGCCGGGGCGGCGCGCCTGGTGGGCGCTCGGCGCCGGGCTGCTGCTCGGCGTGTCCGGGCTCTTCGCCTATCCGGCGATCTGGCTGGGGGTGGCGGTGGCCGCGGCCTACTTCGTGCGCCGCCGCCCCATGCTCAACGTGATCACCGGCGCCGGGGCGCTCGCCCCGTTGTTCGCCCTGCGGCTGGCCGGGTACTCCTGGCCGGAGGGCCTGGCGCGGGCCGGCGCCGACCTGTTCGACCACGCCGCGCCGACCTGGCTGGTGCCCGACCTGCTGGCTGTATCCGTGTGCTGTGGCCCGGCGCTGGTGCGGGCCGCGCGGCGGATCTCGATGACGCCGGGCTGGCCGTTCCTCGTCGGCTCCGCCGCGGCGGCGCTGTTCGCCCTGCTGATGGGCCTGGCGGCCGGCGGTGTGCAGGCGAGCTGGCTGCCGCTGTTCCCCTGGCTGGTGGTGCCCGCACTCGCCCCCCGCCCACGCCCTGCGCTCCCCGGGGACACCAGCAGCGCCGGCAGGCTCCCCTACGGCCTGGTCGGCGCGGGCGCCCTAGTAGCCACCGCGCTGGCCGCGCTGCTCATGCCCGGGTAGTCCATTGTCTGGTCCCTCGCCGGCGAGGGATGAGCGGATACGCGGCCACGGCCAGGGCGTGCGGCAGGACGCTCCCGGCCAGCAGGGAGTGTTACGCCGCCCACCGCGGCCACCGCCGCTTCCTCGGTGATTCTCACAAATGCGGAGAACCATACGGTGGCCGCCCACACCCCACGCCACGCCGCTCCGCTCCTCAAGACAGCGGCCACACGACGACCGCTGCGCCTGGAATACTAGATCCTGAATATTCTCTGCAGCACCAGAGCCAGCCCGAAGCCATAGGCTGGAAACAGGATGAGCAGCAGCCAGGGAGTTATGTTGACGACGAGGACAACCGCGAGAGCCGAGAGCACGATATAGATCATGAATGCCGGAGATCGCAGGAGACGGACGAGAACGCGGGCCGGTGTCATCTCCGCTACAGCCTCGAGTATCTCTTGCGCGTAAACATACGCCTCGCCACCTGCCAGGCAGAGCCCCTGAACTTGAGACCAGCGCTGGCTCTGAAAGCCACCTTGCCGACGTAGAACGGCCCGACGTTGCTTACCGCCCCGACGGCCCCGGCCGAGATATATCCACCTCGCGTATGGCGGCCTCCGCCCACCCCGTATGCGCCGACTCCCGCGGCCGCGCCAATCGCCCCGGCGACCAGATATCCGGCCGCGCCGGCGCAGAGCCCACCGCTGCCCGCGATGCATACCGCGCCCACCACGGCCGCCGCGGCGTAGATGCCGAACTGAGCCGCCCCCTCCAGTGCCTGGTCACCGCGCGCACCTGCCTCGACCCCCGGCAGCTTCCGTTACGGTTCTTTCCAAAAGCGCACCAGCGTCCGTCGAGCTCGACCCGGTTGTCGTTTCTCAGGAACTTCTCCGACCTATTCGAAAGCCCTTTCTTGCAGTGCTTATCACGCGGTTCCAAACTTCGTCCCCGTCCGTCGACTCGGTACGCAGCCAGCCTACCGACTGATCATCTTTCAACATACGCCGCACATATCTGGCGTCAAAGAAGGGATTATACGGAATGGAGTCCTCTCGCTTCGTCCCTACCAGCAGCGGCACGCCGCGGCCCCTTCTGTGCCCAATATCGAACACCACCCGAATATGCCAGCTCCAGGTCACCCATCCAAATGCGAGCAGCGCCACACCAGCAGCGGTTCYGAGCGGTGCCACCGGATTGTGCGACGCGAAACACGCACAGGTCACGGCGACCAGCCCCACTAGGACAATGATCAAACGTCGCCGGAGTCGCAGGAGCGAAGGGAGGAATGYCGAGGCCACCACCACCGACCCGAGCGCGGAAAGAATCTCCATCACGACCTACCACCAAGAGGCGTGCGATTTGTATCCGCCGCCGACGTAATACGAGGTGACGTCCGCCGCGGCCGTGGTATGCGCATACGACCAGGCTCCCGCGATCCTCCTGTCCGCGCGCGATATGCCACGCAGATTGGGCTTCCTGGTCGCGTCATACTTCTCGATGTATTTACCAATCCGTTTTCCGACGAATTTTCCGCCGGCGTAGGAGACGGCCATGCCAGCCGCCGTGCCAACGGCCGCCCGCCACTGGCCATTGACGGCATAGCCGAGAGTCTGCGCACCTCCACACACCATTCCCAAATAGCCGGGCGCAAAGTTCGTGCACCGCGATATCCATTTGTTGTTCGCAACCCACCTGCCTGCCGACTGAACCCTCCTGGCGGCCTTCTTGCACCAATGACACGAGAACTGGCCATTAAGGTCGAAGGCATTGTAGGGGTCCTGGTCCGCGTAGTCGTAGGGGTTGGCGGAGCCGCCGGGGACGGGGTCGGTCTGCAGGAACCGGCCGAGGTTGGGGTCGTAGAGGCGGACACCCATGAGAGTAAGGCCGCTGGCAGTGTTGCGGGAGCGTTGTTTGGCGCCGAGCCAGCCGTAGGTGGGATAGGCGGCGGAGCTGAAGTAGGGGAGGCCGAACTCGGTGTTGTCGGCGTAGCTGGCCGGTGAGGTGGCGCTGGTGGTGTCGGCGACGGTGGCGACGATGTCGCCGTGCAGGTTGGCGAGCTGGAGGGTGACGTTCCCGGCGTTGTCCTGGATGGCGGCGAGGCCGCCGTCGATGCCGACGATGTTGCGGGTCCAGGTGGTGCCACTGCCGATCCAGGCGGGGCTGTCGTCGGAGGCCGACGTGTAGTGGTTGGTGGAGGTCGTCCCGCCGTCCGTCCACGACCGGAGCCGCATCGCCGGGTCGAGGGCGTAGCCGCGGGTAGCGGAGCCAACGGTTTCGGAGGCGACCATGTCGTTGACGTAGTAGCCGATGGTGGCCGAGGTGCCGGCGGGTGGGTAGGGGTCGGTGGTGGTGCGGCCGAACAGGTCGTAGGCGTAGCCGGTATTGGTGAGCCGGTCGGYCTGGTCATAGCCGAAGCCGAAGCCGCTGGGTGTGGTGGTGGTCGAGCAGTTTCCGGTGGGGCTGCCGCCGGCGTCGGGGTAGCTGGACAGCAACGTGCGGTTGGACTCGGCGTCATAGGCGTAGGTCCGGGTGGTGCAAAGCGCCGCTCCGCCGAAGCTGACCGTGTCGGCGACGGACGTGAGCCGGCTGGCGTTGTCGTAGCCGAGAGTCCTGCCGCCCTGCGCGGTGGTGTCGAGGCGGACCTGGCCGTAGATCGAGTTGGCCTGGGCGAAGGTCAGCCAGGGAGTGCCGCCCTTGGCGTAGGTCAGGGTGGTGGCGTCGCCGGTGTTGTCGTAGCGAGTGGTCGCGACCAGCCCGTTGGGGTAGGTCTGGGAGATGGGTTTCCCGTCGCCGTTGTAGGTGGCGGCGAAGGTGGAGGGAGCGGCGCCGGCGCCGACGGCGAGGCTGGTGAGCAGGCCGCGGTGTTCACCGACGATTCCGTCGTAGGTGTAGGTGTAGGTGCCCTTGCCGTCACCGACCGTCGAGGTGTGCCCGTCGAGGTCGTAGCCAGTCGAGCCGGTATTGCCGTCGGCGTCGGTCTGGGACGTGACTCGGCCCCAGGAGTCGTAGCCGGTCGTCAGCGTGACGCCGTTCGCGGTGGTGGTCGTAGCCAGGCCGGTGGCGCTGTCGTAGCCATAGGTGGCGGCCGGCAGGGCCGTTCCGCCGTTCGCGGCGGGGCTGGCCGCGACGGCCTCCGAGGTCCTGCGGTTGGCGGCGTCGTAGGTGTAGGTCGTGGTCCGGGTGGTTGAGCTGACGGTGTCGGTGGACGTGAGGACCTGGGCGAGATCGTTGTAGGTGTAGCTGGTGACCGGTAGCGGGTTGCCGGTGGAGGGCTGGGCGGCCGGGCCCGTGGTGCAGGCGAGGCCGGACCAGGCGGCGTTGACGCAGCCACCGGTTCCGGTGGCGGTGTAGTAGGTCGTGAGGGTGGTGTAGGCGTCGGTACCGGCGCTGTTGGCCTTGGGCTGGCGACTTTCGACCACGTTGCCGGCGGCGTTGTAGTAGGTGGTGCGGACGAGGTCTGGAGTGCTGCCGCCGCCCATCCAGGTGGTCACGACCGTGGGTTTGCGCAGGTTCCACCCGGAAGTGGCGGGGTCGGCGCCGGTCTTGGCCTCGTAGCCGTTGATCGTCTTGCGGGGTTCGATGTCGGAGCCGTTGGGCAGCCGGATCGTGGTGGTGACCGCGGTGGCGAGCCGGTACGGGTCGGGCGCTGAGGGTGCGCCCTGGTCGTAGTCGGTGTGGACGTGCTCGCGGGCCGCGTAGCGGGCCCCGGCGCTGTCGACGATCTGATGGGTCGGGCCGTAGGTGTCCACCACGGACACCCCGTCGGCGGTGTAGACGGTCTGCTCGTCGAGGAGCTGGGATCGGGCCGCCGGCGACGTCAGCGCGGCCACGGTCTGGTCGGTGTCGGCGGTCGGGCTGAGGGCCTGGTTTCGGTTCTCCGCGGACAGGGTGCGAACCACGTTGCCCTTGGCGTCATGCTCAGCGGTCGTGATCTGCCAGGCGCCGTTGCCATAGCTCRCCGCGTTCACCGCCCGGCCGCCGGTGTCGAGATACGTCAGGTCGGCGTACGGCCAGTCCGCGGCCGCCG
Source organism: Pseudofrankia asymbiotica (assembly GCF_001983105.1). GTDB lineage: Bacteria > Actinomycetota > Actinomycetes > Frankiales > Frankiaceae > Pseudofrankia > Pseudofrankia asymbiotica. The sequence goes on from NZ_MOMC01000014.1 coordinate 160,026, forward strand.
GCGGCGAGGACGGGACGTGGCTGGCGGGGAACACCCCCGCGCCGTAGAGCGGCAGGTCGGTCTGCGCCCAGGCGGCGACCTGGCCGGCTGACAGGTCGATCGGGGCGCCGGTGCCGGTGACCGGGATGTCGTAGGCGATCGTCTGGGTCGCGGTCTGCCCGCCCGGCGTGACACGGGAGACGGTGCCGATACGGCCTGTGCCGTCGTAGGCCAGCGTCCAGGTGGCCTGGCCGGGCGGGGTGACGGTGGCGATCCGGCCGGAGCCGTCGTAGCTGTAGACGGTGGCCAGGTTGGTACGGGGGTCCTTCGCCGAGCGAAGCCGGCCGTTCGTGTCGTAGGCGTAGCGGGCGACGGTGATCGGAGCGGCGCTGCCCAGCGCCATCGCGATCGAGGTCAGCCGGCCGGTGTAGTCCCCCCACGTCGCCGGGTCCGTCCCGCTACCGGTGGCGGTCGTCGAGGACGCGTAGGTGAACGTCAACGCTCGGCAGCCGGCCACCATCGTCGTGCACGCGTCCCCGGTCGGCATTGGCGCCAGGATCCGGGTGACCCGCCCGGAGGCRTCGGTGGTGAACGTCGACCTGGTGTTCGACCCCGGCTCGACGACCCTGTCGACCACCCACACGGTGGCGCTGCCGACGGTTTTCGCGGCGTAGAAGGTCTGGGTGCCGTCGTCGTCGGTGACCACGAACTGGGTCACCGAGTTCTTTACCAGCTTCGACCCATCTACCCCGCTGTCCCCGACCCCGGAATAGCTGTAGGGGTAGCTGCCCGAACCGGTGCGGGTGTAGATGTCCTGGACTCCGGCTTCGTCGGTCAGGGTGACATAGCCCTGAGCGTCGGTGAAGTCCGTCAGAGTCTCGTCTGCCCGGCCGGCGTCCGGCCCCGGCATCGACGCGGTCCAGCCCGGGCCGAACACCCCCACCGTCCCGGTACCCACCGCCAGCGTCGTCAACGTCCGCCCTACCGTCAGGCTGCCGGTGTATGTCGGCATGGACACGTCCGTCGCCGACACCGAGTAGTCCCCGGTCAACAACGCCGCCGTCCCCGGTCCTACCTGCTGGGTGGCATCCGCGTCCGCAAAGGCGCGCCGGGCGTACTGCACCGTGTGTATCGACACACACGACGTCGTCCCGCCTGCGTCCCGGAAACACGCCTRCACCTGCGCCGCGCCGTCTCCGGCCGACCAGGCCGCCATCGTCGCCGAGAAGTCCCATGTCAGCTTGTCGAACAGCCCGGAACCGTTACGGGCCATCGGCCAGGTCGGATGGGTCGAGGTGCCCGCGACCACGACGTTGGCCGTCGGGATGTTCGCGAACGAGGTCGCCGGGTTCGTGCCGAGCCGATACTGGAACGTCACACCCACCTGCGACGACGGGGCCTGCCCTTCCAACGTCGTATACCGCTGGATCCGCTCCCCCTCCGCCGGCTGTGCCAACGCTCCCGCGCCGACGCCGAAGGCGTACGACACCACCGCCGACAGGTTGCCCGCCTTGTCTTTCGTCCGCACATAGAACGTGTGCAACCCGGCCGCGGGCGTGAACGGCGCCGTCGCGGTGCCCACCACCTCGGTCGACGGCGACGGCTGATCCAGCCCATACAGGAACGACTGTGTGTCCCCACCCGGGGACGTCCACGAGAACGTCCCCGTCGTCGGACCCCAGCCACCCGACGGCCACGCGACCGACGTCACCGCCGACGGCGTGGCGGGCGCGGTCGTGTCGACCGTGAACGGGATCCACCCCGACCAGTTCTGCGAATAGTCCAGCCCGTCAAACCCACGCGCCCGCCACTGGTACGACCCACCATTCGCCAGCAGCCCCGACGGCACCGTCCATGATCCCGTCGCGTTCGCTGACACGTTCGACACTGACCCCGAGGTGATCATCGTCGAACCCGACGCGTTCCACACCTCGAAGTCCAGCCGCACCGCCGAGCCCTCGGGGTCGTAGGAACCGCCGCGCAGCGTCGGCGTCGGCGTGTTCGTCAACACCGTCGCCGGGCTGCCGCCGCACTGCGCCGAACACGGCGACGTGAACCGACCAGCCACCGTCCCCGGATACGAGTTGAACGTCACCGAGATATGCGGCCCAAGGAAGGTGTCACCCGAATAGAAGTACTTGAACTGGTTCCCGTCCGACTCGTTCGGCGCCCGCAACGTCAACGCCTCCGGCGAGRCGAACCCGTTGTGCGCCCATGCGTCCACCAGTCCGGTGATGTCGATGTTCGTCCCACCCGAGCCGGTGCACGACCCGCCGTTGTTGAAGCTGCCGGAGCCCCAGGTGATCCCGTCCGCGGCCGGCTGCGTGTTCCACGTCGTCCCCGCGCTCATCCCCCCGGCACCCTGCACGACCATCGGCTGGGCTGTGCAGGTCGCCGACCCGGCCTGCCACAGGTTCAGCACCGCCGACGTGACATGTGTCCCCTTGATCTGCGAGTCGTCGAACCGCAGGAACGACCGGTTCACCGCCGCACCCAGATAGTTCCCCACCCGCAGGAACTCGTAGGTGTCGTAGTTCGTCGTCGGGTTCGCGTTGTTCACATCCGTGTCAAGGTTGTCCGCCAGCGTCGCGGCCGGGTCGATCGTCACCGGATACTGCCGCGCGCCGTCCGACAGCCAGCCCTTGTCCGGCCGCAACGTCAGCGTGGGCGCATCCGCCTTCGCCGTGTCCAACGCCGCGTCCACCGGCCGCGTCCGGTCCGGCAGTTTGTTCGCCGGATCCACATGCGCATCCCACATCAACGGCGCCGGCGACCGTGCCGTCACCTTTCCACCCGCCGACAGCCGCAGCTCACCACCCGCCGTACGCGACGCGGTCACCCCACGCAGCCGCATCGGCAACCGCAACGCCACCTGCGCCGCCGCCGGCGTGTAAGCCACGATCCGCACGTCATAGCCGGTCGGGGTCACCTTCACGACCAGATTCGTACCGGCCGCCACGTCCTTGTACGTCGCCGTGTTGTCCTTCAACACCGGCACCGGCAACGCCGACGGCCAGCCGAACGCCACCTGCCGGTCACCGTCGATCAACGTGGCCACATCGCCCGTGGTCTTCCCACCCGCCGACAACACGATCCCCGCCTTGGCCACCTTCGGCACCACCCGATCGCCATCGAGCACGAGCGTCGTGTCGACGTCAACCCAGTCATCGCCCTGGCGGACTCGGCGAATCCCCGAGTAGGCATCGAGCGTCAACGACCCGTCCGGATTCACGAACGTCGACGTCGACTCCGACCGCAGCCCCGTAATCTCGATCCGCCGCTTCTCCGCCCGCGCCGCCAACTGCGCCGACACCAGATCCGGCCGCTCCGCCGGCCCCGAGGCGTCGGCCGGGTCCGCGGCCGGCACGGCGGGCGAGGCGGCCCGCGCTGGCGCCCGCAGCGCTGGCACGGACTCCATCACCGTCATCACCAGCACCGTCACGAGCAGCACGCACAGAAGACGCGGCACACGGAATCGACGCACGAACGYGGCCACCATCACACCGACTCCTCTAGCAGGCGAAAACCACGGAGAAAAGGCAGAGAAAGCCGCGGGCACCGCACCGTGCGCGCGCACGAAAACCAGCAGGTCACCGCCACTGGACGACGGCACACCACACTGGCGCAGACGAGGTTAATCGGGAGCGCCATCGTGGCGCATGGATCAACAGACCGTCAAGCAAAAAGATAGATCCGGCCGAAAGAACATCAGCGCCCGGACAGAACCGTCGGCCACCTCAACGGAAGACCCGCGCGCGTGACGCACCGTTGGCACCGCTGTCAAGTAGTGGCCTTCAATGGCACGCGCAGGGACGCTCACGAATGCCGAGCCCCCGCGTCCACCGCGAGAGCGATCCCCGCCGGGGTCGCGGCCGGGAACCTTCCACCTACGTGAACGTAGCTCCGAGTAATCCGTGTACAGAACCGCGCCGAACTGCCATGATGACTTTCTGCCCACCGGCGGTTCATTAGCGCGCCGAGAAACCGTGACTCGAAGTTCGATATAACCCCGCCGACATTTCAGACGGTAGTCATCGATGCCAGCCGAGCGCGTCAGCCGCGCGCGGCTGGAGCACCGTCACAGCACCCGAAATAAATCCACTCGCCTGTAGAGGTCACGAGCCTCGCGGGCCGCCTACGACGGCCGGGACACCTCGCGCATGTACCTATGCGCGCCGGGCATGGATGGGATCGCGATCCGAGCAGAGGGCCGGGCCCGAGCCCGAGTCAGCTCGCGTTCAGCTCGACGGGGGCGCGCGGGATGTCAGGTTCGAGGTAGACGCGGCAGGTCGTGGGAGTGGCCGCGCGCAGGCGGCGCTCGGCCTCGTCGATCGCCGCGGCGACCTCGGCGACGGTCAGCCCGTCGTCAACGCCGATCTTCGCGGCGACGAGCAGTTCGTCCGGGCCGAGGTGCAGGGTCCGCATGTGGATCACGGCCGTGACCGACGGCGCGGACACCAGGGCCGCCCGGATCGCGGCGACCACCGCGGGCGTCGCGGCCTCGCCGACGAGCATGCCGTAGCTCTCGATGGCCACCACGACGGCCACGATCAGCAGCAGCACGCCGATGGCCAACGTGCCGGCCCCGTCCCAGATCGGGTCGTCGGTCAGCAGCGTGAGCCCGACGCCGGCGAGCGCGAACATGAGGCCGATGAGCGCCGCGAAGTCCTCCAGCAGCACCACCGGCAGCTCCGGCGCCCGCGCGTCCCGGATGAACCGCCACCAGGACTCCTCGCCTTTGTGGTGGCGTGACTCCCGGATCGCGGTTCGGAAGGAGAACCCTTCCAGCACGATCGCGACCAGCAGGACGATGACGGCGACGAGGCCGGACTCCAGGTGGTGCGGGTGGCGCAGCTTCTCGACGCCCTCGTAGACGGAGAACAGCCCACCGACGCTGAACAGCACGATCCCKACCAGGAAGCCGGCGATGTAGCGGGCGCGGCCGAACCCGAACGGGTGGTCCTCATCGGCCGGCCGGACCGACTGGCGCTGGCCGAGCAGCAGCAGCCCCTGGTTGCCGGAGTCGGCGACCGAGTGGATCGACTCGGCCAGCATCGACGACGATCCGGTGAACAGGAACGCGACGAACTTCGCCACCGCGATCCCCAGGTTGGCGGCCAGTGCCGCCAGAACCGCCTTCGTACCGCCGCCCGCGCTCACCCGAAACCCTCTCCCTCACCAGAAACCCGGACCTTCCGGCCCGCGACCTGCCGGCAAGTCTGCCAACTCCCCCAGAGAGGCACGCCGCTGGGTGCATTTACAGGCAAGTGGCAGCTGGTGATGCGAACACCCGAGGGCGAGGCGCTCCTCTCCCGCCGCCCAGCCGGGGGATCCCGCTAGGCCAGAGCGATGAGTTCCAGGAGGTCCGGAGACCAGTTGTCCTCGACGCCGTCGGGCAGCATGAGCACCTTGTCGGGGTTGAGCGCCTCGACGGCACCCGGGTCGTGGGTGACGAGGACGACGGAGCCCTGGAAGGTCGCCAGTGCCGAGAGGATCTCCGCGCGCGACGCCGGGTCGAGGTTGTTCGTCGGCTCGTCGAGCAGCAGCACGTTCGCCGCCGAGCAGACCAGCCCCGCCAGCGCGAGCCGCGTCTTCTCGCCGCCGGACAGCGTCCCGGCGAGCTGGTCGACCGTCTCGCCGCTGAACAGGAACGCGCCGAGGATGCGGCGCAGCTCCACCTCAGAGGTGTCCGGGGCGGCGGAGCGCATGTTGTCCAGCAGCGAGCGGTCGTGATCGAGCGTCTCGTGCTCCTGCGCGTAGTAGCCCATCCGCAGCCCGTGGCCCGGGTTGACCTGGCCGGTGTCGGCCGTCTCGACCCCGGCGAGGATCCGCAGCAGCGTCGTCTTGCCCGCGCCGTTGAGGCCGAGGATGACGACCCGGGTTCCTCGGTCGATCGCCAGGTCTACGTCGGTGAAGACCTCCAGCGACCCGTATGACTTCGACAGCCCGGCGGCGGTCAGCGGAGTGCGGCCACACGGCGCCGGGGTCGGGAAGCGCAGCTTCGCGACCTTGTCCGCGACCCGGGTCTCGGCGAGGCCGGCGGCGAGCCGGTCGGCGCGGCGGTCCATCTGGTGGGCGGCCCGCGCCTTGGTCGCCTTGGCGCGCATCTTGTCGGCCTGGGCCTTCAACGTGTCGATCTTCTTCTCGGCGTTCGCCCGCTCGCGCTTGCGCCGTTTCTCGTCCTGGTCGCGCTGGGCCAGGTAGGTCTTCCAGCCGACGTTGTAGGCGTCGAGCGCGGTCCGGTTGGCGTCCAGGTGGAAGACCTTGTTGACGGACCGTTCGAGCAGGTCGACGTCGTGGCTGATGACGATCAGGCCGCCGGTGTGGGCGCGCAGGAAGTCCCGCAGCCAGACGATCGAGTCGGCGTCGAGGTGGTTGGTCGGCTCGTCGAGCAGCAGCGTCGCGTCGGCGTTGCCGGCGCCGGCGAACAGGATGCGGGCGAGCTCGACCCGGCGCCGCTGGCCGCCGGAGAGCGTGCCGATCGCCTGGGCGAGCACCCGGTCGGGCAGGCCGAGCGACGAGCAGATGCGCGCGGCCTCGGACTCGGCCGCGTAGCCGCCGAGCACGCTGAAGCGCTCCTCGAGCCGGCCGTAGCGGCGCACGGCCCGGTCGCGGGCGGCGTCGTCGGCGAGCTCGCCCATCTCGACCTGGAGCTTGTCCATCTCGCGCAGGATCTCGTCGAGCCCGCGCGCGGACAGCACCCGGTCACGGGCGGACTCGGTCAGGTCGCCGCTGCGCGGGTCCTGCGGCAGGTAGCCGACGTCGCCACGCACGTCGATCTTGCCGGCGAACGGGAGGGTCTCCCGCGCCAGCGTTTTGAGCAGGGTCGTCTTGCCGGCGCCGTTGCGCCCGACGAGACCGATCCGGTCCCCCGGCTGCACCCGGAACGACACCGGCTCGACGAGGATCCTGGCTCCGGCCCGCAGCTCCAGGTCGGTCGCGATGATCATGAAGTGTGTGGCCTCTCGGACGTGAACGTGGGAGTACAGCCACGGCCGCGCGCGGCGACCGCTCGTCAGGGCAGGTAGGAAAAGGAGGCCGGTGCTCAGCCCGCGGGCTGAGCCGGCTCGCTCACTCACTCCAGCTGGACGAGGCGCTCCATCGGCTCCTGAGACCGCTTCCGATCGGTCCGGGGCTCGGCCCCGGGGCAACGGGCACGTACGTCGGCGAGGCCTGCCCGCCGGGAACGGCGAACGGACCATGCCGCCTCCGCGCGGCCGCTGGGCGCGCGGTCCAGCGTCACGGCGGAGGCATCGCATCCAGCGTACGTGCGCCGAGGCGGCGAGATCCGCGCCGAGGGTGTTAAACCGGCGTCACACGGCGGGGCTAGCCCAGGCGGGTGACGTTCACCGTGACGCCGAGCGACGAGGAGGTGCCACCCGAGTAGACGCCGCGCATGGGCGGGACGTCGTCGTAGTCGCGGCCGCGGGCGACGACGACGTGCCGCTCGCCCGCGCGCACCGCGTTCGTCGGGTCGAAGCCCCACCAGTCCCCGAACCAGCCCTCCACCCAGGCGTGGCTCTGGCCCTCGACTGTCTCGCCCGGCTCGGCGTCCACGAGCGGGTGCAGGTAGCCGGACACATAACGGCCCGGCATGCCGGCGGCACGCATCAGCACCAGCGCGAGGTGCGCGAAGTCCTGGCAGACACCCTCGCACTGCTGCCAGGCATCGACGGCGGAGCTGTGGACACCGGTCGTGCCCGGGCGGTACGTCAGCCGGTCGCGCACCCAGTCGCCGACGGCGAGGACGAAGTCCGCCGGGTCGTGCGCGGCGGCCAGCTCCCGGCCCGCCTCGACGAGCTCGGGGTGGTCGGGGGTGTAGCGGGCCGGGCGGAGGAACTCGACGTACTGGTCGGCGGTCTCGTCGGCGCGCAGCGCCGACCAGCTCGCGGCGTCGGCGGGCAGCCCCTGCTCGGGCGCGGTGCGCACCAGCGAGCGCCCGGTGACCACCAGCTCCGTGTGCGGGGTGTGGATGTCGAACGCGGTGACCTGGGTTCCCCAGTAGTCCCAGTAGCGGTAGGTGGTGACCGCCGGCTCGGTACGCACCGTCGCCTCGAGCGTCAGCTGCCCGCTGCCGGTCTGCGGAACGATCCGCGCCTCGTTGTACGAGGACAGGACGGAGCTCGAGTACCGATAACCCGTCGAATGCTCTACACGGATCTGCCAGCTCATGTCGGTCCTTTCGGGGGCGCGGTCAGACCGGGACCTTGGTGGCCCAGGCGCGCGGCGACTCCCGGGCGAAGTAGCGGTCCGTGATGGCGGCGCTGACCTCCGAGCAGGTCCGCTGCATGCCGCGCAGCAGATCCGGCATGTCCTCGACGAGGTCGTCGACGCCGCGGAACTCCAGCTCGGTACGGGCGAGGCCGACCCCGCGCCGGGCCGCGTCGTGCACCGTCGTCCGCCCGCCCCGGCGGCCGCTGTCGAGCTCGGCGAGAATCTGCTCGGCGAGCGCGAGCGACCAGTAGACCGAGCGCGGGAACAGCCGGTCGAGCAGCAGGAACTCGGCGACCCGGGAGGCGTCGACCGCGCGCCGGTACGTACGCAGGTAGGACTCGTGCGCGCCGCAGGAACGCAGCAGGCTCACCCAGCTCTGCGAGTTCGGGTCGTCGCCGATGCTCGACGACAGCAGCCGGGCGGTCATGTCGACCCGTTCCAGGCTGCGCCCGAGCGCCAGGAACCGCCAGCCGTCGTCACGGGCGAGGGTGGCGTCCACCAGACCGGCCAGCATCGCGGTGCGCTCACGGATATAGCGGAAGAAGATGTGCGGGCCGAGACGCCGGGCGAGCTGCTCGGTGTGGTCGAGCTCGTTCCAGGTCACGTTCAGGCATTCCCAGGCCTCGCTGGACACGACCACCCGGGCGCTGCGCGCGTTCTCCCGCGCCGCCGAGATCGCGCCGACGATGCTCGACGAGTTGTTCCGGTCATAGCCGAGCAGCTCGACGACCAGGTGCGAGTCGACGGATCCGGCGACGGGCGGGGTTCCCATCACGGCGAGCAGCTCGCGGCCGGCGGACGACTCGTCCAGCCACGGGTCCTCCAGGACACGGTGGACATGCACGTCGAGGATCCGCGACGTGCTCTCCGCCCGCTCGGCGTAGCGGCCGATCCAGAACAGCGACTCCGCGATCCGGCTCAGCATTGGGTCTCCCGCTGCTGGTTCTGTTGTTGTTGTTGCTGTTGGTCGCCGTTCGTGTCGGGGCCCAGGTCCGGGCCCTGGGCGGTCTCGACGTCGCCGACGATCGGGCGGCCGTAGGCGCCGGGGCGTTCGCCCTCGGCGAGCTCCGGCGCGAGCACCCAGGTGTCCTTCGAGCCGCCGCCCTGGCTGGAGTTGACCACCAGGCTGCCCCTGGGCAGCGCGACCCGGGTGAGCCCGCCCGGCAGCACCCAGATCCGGTTGCCGTCGTTGACGGCGAACGGCCGCAGATCGATGTGGCGTGGGCCGAGGCGGTCACTGGACAGCGTCGGCGAGGTCGACAGCCGCACCACGCGCTGCGCGATCCAGCCGCGCGGGTCGGCGATCACCTGCGCGCGCAGCGTCGCGAGCTCCTCGTCGGTGGCCTGCGGCCCGATGACGATGCCCTTGCCGCCCGAACCGTCGACCGGCTTGATGACGAGCTCGTCGAGGTGGTCGAGCACGTGGGCGCGCTGGTCCGGGTCCTCGACCCGGAACGTGTCGACGTTGGGCAGCACCGGCTCCTCGCCGAGGTAGTACCGGATCAGCTCGGGGACGTAGGTGTACATGAGCTTGTCGTCGGCGACGCCGTTGCCGACGCCGTTGGCGATCGTGACCCGTCCCGCGCGCGCGGCGTTGACGAGCCCCGCGCAGCCGACGACCGACTCGGGCCGGAACTGCAGCGGGTCGAGCCAGTCGTCGTCGACCCGGCGGTAGATGACGTGCACCGGCTGCTCGCCCTCGGTGGTGCGCATCGTCACCCGGTTGTTGCGGACCAGCAGGTCGCGCCCCTCGACCAGCTCGACGCCCATCTGCCGGGCGAGCAGCGCGTGCTCGAAGTAGGCGGCGTTGTAGATGCCGGGGGTGAGCACGACGACCGTCGGGTCGGCCACCTCGGGTGGTGCCGCGGCCCGCAGCGCGTGCAGCAGATGGGAGGCGTAGTCGGCGACCGGGCGGACCCGGTGGGTGGCGAACAGCTCCGGGAACACCCTGGTCATCGCCCGGCGGTTCTCGATGACGTAGCTGACCCCGCTCGGGACCCGGACGTTGTCCTCGAGCACCCGGAACTGGCCCTGCTCGTCGCGGATCAGGTCGATGCCGGAGACGTGGCAGCRCACCCCGTTGGGCGGGTCGATGCCGTGCGCGGCCCGGTGGAAGTGCGAGCTGGACATCACCAGCCGGCGCGGCAGGATGCCCTCCTCGAGGACCTCGGCGCGGCCGTAGACGTCGGCCAGGAACGCCTCCAGCGCGCGCACCCGCTGGACCACGCCCCGCTCGATGGTGTCCCACTCCGAGCCTGACAGCAGCCGGGGAACAAGGTCCAGCGGGAAGGGGCGCTCCTCCCCGAACAGGATGAACGTGATGCCCGCGTCCCGGAACGCCCGGTCGAGCGCAGCCTTGCGGGCCGCCAGGTCACCACTGCTCAGTGGCCGCAACGCGTCGTACAGCGCCGCATACACCTCTCGAGGCGTGTCAGCGGCCTCGAACACCTCGTCCCAAGCGGCGGTGGCCTGCACCTCCGCCGGATATCCCTCGAACAGGTCCGCCACGGCCGCAGCGTAGGGCGCGGATGTTTCCACGACATAACCAACCGATCGATCCCGCCGGTGACCACTCCCACTCCATCAGCACACGGGATATCCACCCCGGGAACACCGCGAACTGKTTACGTCCGCGCATCCGCCCCCAGCCCGAAGGAAGATCGGCCCCGGCCCGGCGGACCGGCCCGGAACCACCTGTCGGGCGCGCCGGCCCTACCCGGGCTCCCAGGTGGGGCCGGCGCGTGAGAGGCTGGGCGCCGCGACGTCCAGGTGTCGGCGGGGGACGGCCCGGCGTCGCCGTTGGGTGCTGTGCCCGGGCTGGRCGCCGCGGCCTCGCGTGGCCGATGTCGCCCGACTCACCGGGCTCGGCCCTCCGCCGACCACCGTTCCCAGCCGCCCTGGCCCTGATCTCGATCGGAAAGGCCCGCTTACACCATGACGACGCTGTTGGTGACCGGTGCCGCTGGGTTCATCGGTTCGAACTTCGTGCGCTACTGGCGCACCTGRCACCCGACCGACCAGATCATCGCGCTCGACGCGCTCACCTACGCCGGCCTGCGCGAGAACCTCGCCGACGTGCTCGACGCCCCGGCTGGGGCCGGCGAGGGCGCGGCGACGTTCGTCCACGGYGACATCCGGGACCGGGAGCTCATCGAGGGGCTGCTGCGTGAGCACAAGGTCGACACGGTGGTCAACTTCGCCGCCGAGTCGCACAACAGCCTGGCGATCCTGCGGCCCGGCGACTTCTTCTCCACCAACGTGATGGGCACCCAGACCCTGCTGGAGGCGGCCCGCACGGTGGGTGTCGGCCGGTTCCACCAGATCTCCACCTGCGAGGTCTACGGCGACCTGGACCTCGACGACCCGGGGGCCTTCACCGAGGACTCGCCCTACCTGCCGCGCACCCCCTACAACGCGGCCAAGGCCGGCAGCGACCACGCCGTGCGCTCCTACGGCTACACCTACAACCTGCCGATCACCATCACGAACTGCTCGAACAACTACGGGCCGTACCAGTTCCCGGAGAAGGTCATCCCGCTGTTCATCACCCGGGCGCTGCGGGGCGAGCCGCTGCCGCTGTACGCGTCCACGAGGAACCGGCGCGAGTGGCTGCACGTCGCCGACCACTGCCGGGCGATCGACGCGGTGCTCGAGCGCGGCCGGGTCGGCGAGACCTACCACGTCGGCAGCGGCGTCGAGGCCGACATCGAGACCATCGCCGACACGATCCTCGCCGGGCTCGGCCTGCCCGACACGCTCAAGACGATCGTCCCGGACCGCCCGTCGCACGACCGCCGCTACCTGCTCGACTCCGGCAGGCTGCGCGCGGAGTTGGGCTGGGCTCCGCAGATCGACTTCGCCGACGGCATGCGCTCGACGATCGCCTGGTACCGCGACAACGAGTCCTGGTGGAGCCCCCTCATCGGCCGCTCCCCCGTCCAGGAGACCGCCTGGACGGGCAACTGATCGACGTCTCGCGCGCGGGGCCGACCCGCGGGTCCATTCGCCGGTCGGTCCCGGCGCGGTCACCGAAATGCCAGCTCACGGACGTCGGCAAGGGCGTGTGCGGGAGCGGCCCGAGCACTAGGCTGCGAGATGTGCCGGATTCGCCTGGGCGGTCGATATGAGAGGGCCGGGGCCGCGGGTGCTCGGTCTGGTGCTCGCTGGTGGCAAGGGGTCGCGGCTCGCGCCGCTCACCGCCGACCGGGCGAAGCCCGCGGTACCGTTCGGCGGGCTGTACCGGCTGATCGACTTCGCGCTGTCCAACCTGGTCAACGCCGGCTACCTGCGGATCGCGGTCCTCACCCAGTACAAAAGCCACAGCCTGGACCGGCACATCACCACCACCTGGCGTATGAGCACCCTGCTGGGCAACTACATCACCCCGGTGCYGGCGCAGCAGCGCCTCGGCCCGCAGTGGTTCGMCGGCAGCGCGGACGCCATTCACCAGTCGCTCAACCTGGTCCATGACGATTCCCCGGACATCGTGGTCGTGTTCGGCGCGGACCACGTCTACCGGATGGACCCGCGCCAGATGGTCGCCCAGCACATCGAGACCGGCGCCGGGGTGACGGTCGCGGCGCTGCGGGTGCCGCGGGCGGAGGCGCAGGGATTCGGCGTCATCCGGGCGGCGCCCGACGGCCGCACGATCGACGAGTTCCTCGAGAAGCCGACGGACCCGCCGGGACTCGCCGACTCCCCCGACGAGACGTTCGCGTCGATGGGCAACTACGTCTTCTCGACGAAGGTGCTCCTGGACGCCCTGCACGCCGACTCGACCGACCCGGACAGCGTGCACGACATGGGCGGCGACATCATCCCGATGCTCGTCGACCAGGGCCTCGCCGGTGTCTATGACTTCAGCGAGAACGAGGTGCCGGGCGCCAAGGAGCGCGACCGGGGCTACTGGCGGGACGTGGGCACGATCGACGCCTACTTCGACGCCCACATGGACCTGTGCACCCTCGAACCGGTGTTCAACCTGTACAACCCGCACTGGCCGATCCTGACCAGCGTGCCGTCGCTGCCGCCGGCGAAGTTCGTCCGGGACGCCCCCGGCCGCACCGGCATGGCGGTGGACAGCATCGTGAGCAACGGGGTGATCGTCTCCGGCGGCCTGCTGCGCCGCTCGGTCCTGTCCCCCGGCGTGCGGGTGAACTCCTGGGCCCAGGTCGAGAACGCGGTGGTCATGAACAACACCGTGGTCGGCCGGCGGGCGGTCGTGCGGGACGCGATCCTCGACAAGAACGTCGTCGTCCCGCCCGGAGCCCAGGTGGGCGTCGACAAGGAACACGACCGGGCGCGCGGTTACACGGTCAGCGAGGGCGGCATCACCGTCGTCGGCAAGGGCGTCACCGTCGAGTAGGCCGGCCGTCTCGCCTCGCCTCGCCCGCCACCAACTCTCAGCAAAAGGACCACGTGGGATGCGCGTCGCGCTGCTGACCAGGGAGTACCCGCCGAACGTCTACGGCGGCGCCGGCGTGCACGTCGAGTACCTGGCGCGCGAGCTCGCCCGCCTGGTCGACCTGACCGTCCATTGCGAGGGCGATCCCAAGGACGAGGACACCGACATCGGGGGCGTGGCCCCGCCGGTGGTACGGCACCGGCCCTGGGCCGACCTGAGCGACGCGAACGACGCCCTGCGTGTCTTCTCCATGGACCTCGCCATGGCCGCCGCGACCACCCTGACCGGAGAGGCCGCCATCGGCGGCGGCAGTGTGGACCTCGTCCACTCGCACACCTGGTACGCGAACCTGGGCGGCCATCTGGCGGCGATGCTCGCCGGGGTGCCGCATGTGATGACGTCACACTCGCTGGAGCCGCGCCGGCCGTGGAAGGCCGAGCAGCTCGGCGGCGGCTACCGGCTGTCGTCATGGGCCGAGAAGACCGCCATCGAGGCCGCGTCCGCCGTCGTCGCCGTAAGCGCCGGTATGAAGACGGACATCCTCGGCGCCTACCCAGGAGTCGACCCAGCGAAGGTCCACATCATCCGCAACGGGATCGACACCGACGAGTACTCCCCCGACCTGGGCACCGACGTGCTGGAGCGCCACGGCGTCGACCCGGACCGCCCGTCGGTGGTCTTCGTCGGGCGGATCACCCGGCAGAAGGGCGTGCCCGTGCTGCTGCGCGCCGCGGCGGAGCTGGACCCGCGCGCCCAGCTGGTCCTGTGCGCCGGCGCCCCCGACACCCCCGAGCTGCTCGCGGAGGTGACCGAGCTGGTCGACGCCCTCCATGCCCGCCGCGACGGCGTCATCTGGATCTCCGGAATGCTCCAGAAGCCCGAGGTCATCCAGCTGCTCTCGCACGCCTCGCTGTTCGCCTGCCCGTCGGTCTACGAGCCGCTGGGCATCGTCAACCTGGAGGCCATGGCCTGCGGGGCGGCGGTCGTCGCCTCCCGAGTCGGCGGCATCCCCGAGGTCGTCGACGACGGGGTCACCGGCCTCCTCGTCCCCCCGAACGACCCGCCGGCGCTGGCCGCCGCCATGAACGAGCTGCTGGCGGATACCGCTCGCGCCCGGGCCATGGGCCAGGCGGGCCGGGACCGCGCCGTCACCGAGTTCGGCTGGCCCGCCGTGGCCCGCGAGACCGCCCGCCTCTACGAGTCCCTCGCCGCCGGCTAGCACCCACCGGCCAGCACCGCTGGCTGGCGGCGGGACAGCGGCCGCCGCGGCGGTAGCAGGAGCAGCGGTCAAGAGAGCCCAGGTCCTCTTGGACCTGGGCTCTCTTGACCGCCGGGGGCGATTACCCGTCGCCTCATAGTTCTTACCCACTTGGCTTCGGACTCGTCCTCGGCGGCACCATCTAGATACCTCCAGTGCCGACCCACAAACACACAGTTACAAGATTCTTTGACCCGCGCCACAGCACCTCTACCGACGCGCGCCGCTCAGACCCGACACGGGGCACATCGCGGGACCTGCGCGAGGGCGCGCCACGGCAGCTCACCCGCCTGTCGACAAGGCTTCGCAAACTAGCCGGGGACGGCACTCTCGGTCTAATGCACGTGCATATGCACGCGACATATGCACGAGCTACCATATGACCACCACCGTGTCGCCCACGGACTCTCGGCGTCGCACCTGGATCGACTGGTCGACGCGGCGTGCCGGCACCTGTTGTGGGCTTTGCGGAGGAAACGACCATGGCCATGCGCGAACGACCTCAACCTCCCGCCGTCGGCTCCGGTCGCTTCCCGGTCGCTGTCGTGGTCGACGGCTGGAACGTGCGGAGCCAGATCAGCCGCGCCTTCGGCCAGGCCAGGCACGTCACGTACCCGGGACTTGTCGGCGGTCTACGGGTCTACGGGCTTCAGGTGGTCTCCGCCGACCTCGCGCTCGGAATCGACCCCGCGGACGGCCCACCATCGGTCAAACCCGGCAGCAGGCTCGAGAAGGCGCTCGCCGACAACAGCGAGTTCGCGCGGCGGTGGGAGCGAACTCCCGGAGCCACTGTGCTACCCGGCCGGCTAAGGATGTCGGACTCGGGCACGGACCTGGAGGAGAAGCTGGTCGATGTTCTCTGCGCCGTCCAGATCTGTCGCCTGGCCACCCAGATCCGGCGAGGCGACGCGAACGCAGGTGGGATCGTCGTCCTCAGCCGAGACATGGACCTGATCCCGGCATACCAGTTCGCCCATGAACTCGGCGTGCCCATCTGGGCCGCGGCTCGGGAGACGGTCCACCGCCGCCGCGACGACCACGGATGGCTCCTACTCGATGACGTCGCTCTCGCGACCATCGCCGGCTTCCGCGACCGCTCGGTCCTCGACCGGCGGGCGCAGGTCGCGAGCTGGCTGCCGCGGCCAGACCTTGCTCTGAAAGACGTCACGGCCCGTCGCATGGTGATCTCCAATGCGGACCCGGCCAACCGGCAGCTAGGCCTGTTCAGCCAGGTGGGAGGTCTGCCAGCCGCCGCGCCTACGACCGCGGTGCCCCACCCGGCCCGACCGGGCAAGCTAGTCGATCTTTTTCCGGTCGGTGCGTTCGTCAAGGACCAGGGCGCCTTCCCAGTGCTGTCGATGGACCGACACCCGCGCAGGGCTCCCGAGATCGCCGTGGGCACGGTGGAGTGCTGGCTCGACCAGACCAGGCGCCAGGTCAGGTCGTGCGGCGCGACGTACCTGTTGCATGTCCCCGCRGGCTCGGCACCGCCCGGCGACCGGGTCCTGATTCTGGCCACGACCGACGGGCGTATGCGCTACATCGGCCCAGCCGAGGACGGACCCGAACGCACGTCCCAGCACCAGTCGCGGGTACTCATCGCCAGGATCACCGATGCGCGGCGGCGGCTCAGCGCACACGACTACCGGAGAGTCCGTGCGGCGATCGGACGCCAGATGGTCTACGCGACCGGCCTGCTGGAACAGAGCGGTCAACCAGCACTCGTCGCGCACGAGGAGCCAGGGCTGCTGTCTGGAGATCGGCTGCCCACCGTGATCGTTGAGAACCGAGACGACAGCCCTGACGTTCGGCCGCTGGTCATGCAACTGGGGTCACGGCTGCCCCGAGCGATCCTCTAAAAAAACATCGCCGGAAGTCCTAGGACTTCCGGCGACCGTCGGCCCATATGTCCGACACGGTACGAGCGCACGAGCTAGTCGCACGCATCTTCACCCTACCCCACAGGTCCCAGAAGTCCAACACGCCGGCGAATGGCCGGACGGCCAGCGCGACGGCCCCGGTCCCGTGGACGGCGGCGACACGTCAGACGTTGAACCCGAGGGCGCGGAGCTGTTCGCGGCCGTCTTCGGTGATCTTGTCGGGGCCCCACGGGGGCATCCAGACCCAGTTGATCGTGATGTCGGTGGCCAGGGAGTCCGGGCCATCCACGAGCGCGGAGCGGGCCTGGTCCTCGATCACGTCGGTGAGCGGGCAGGCCGCCGACGTCAGCGTCATGTCCAGGGTGACGGCGTTGTCGTCGGACACGGTGATCCCGTAGACGAGGCCGAGGTCGACGACGTTGATGCCGAGCTCGGGGTCGACGACGTCGCGCATCGCCTCCTCGATGTCCTCGATCGTCGACTTGTCGACGGACGTGGCGCTGAGCCGGGGCTGGCTGGCCGCGGCCGCGTCGGGCGTCGTGACGCCCGCGGTCACGGCCTCCGGCAGCGGGGCGTCCTCGGCGAGAGCGGTATCGGAAGGAGCGGTGCTGTCAGTCATGCCTGCTTCTCCTGCTCGGGAACGGACCCGGCCTCTAGAGGTACGGACGCCGCGCCGGCGTCAGTGGGCGACGACCCGCTGGCGGCCTGGGCAGTGGCGTCCTTCCAGGCCATCCAGCCCAGCAGTGCGCACTTGACGCGGGCCGGGTACTTCGACACGCCGGCGAACGCGACCGCGTCCTCGAGGACGTCCTCGTCCGGCTCGACGGTGCCGCGGGACTGCATGAGCGCCAGGAACTCGCGTTCCAGCGTCATCGCGTCCTCGACACTGCGGCCGATGACCAGGTCGGTCATCACGCTCGCGGACGCCTGGCTGATCGAGCAGCCCTCGCCCTCGTAGGAGACGTCCGCGACGGTGTCGTCGACGATCTTCACCCGTACCGTGACCTCGTCGCCGCAGGTCGGGTTGACGTGGTGCACCTCGGCGTCGAACGGCTCACGCAGCCCGCGGTGGTGCGGGTTGCGATAGTGGTCCAGGATGATCTCCTGGTACATCGAGTCCAGCTTCACGCTCCGAAGAACCTCCGCACCCCGGCCAGACCTTCCACCAACGCGTCAATCTCGCCGGTGGTGGTGTACAGGTGAAATGAAGCCCGGGTCGTCGCGGGAACGCCGTAGCGCAGGCACACCGGCCGGGCACAGTGGTGGCCGACGCGAACGGCGATCCCCTGCTCGTCGAGGACCTGGCCGACGTCGTGCGGGTGGATCGCCCGCCCGTCCTTGCCCGCGAGCAGGAACGAGATCGCGCCGCCCCGGTCGACGGGCTCGGCCGGGCCGATGATCCGCAGCCCCGGGACCTCGACGAGCCGCTCCAGCGCGTAGGCGGTGAGCGCGTGCTCGTGCGCGGCTACGGCGGCCATCCCGGCCCCGCCCGCGAGTCCCGTCAGGTAGTCGACGGCGGCACCGAGCCCGACCGCCTGGGCGATCATCGGGGTGCCGGCCTCGAACCGGTGCGGCGGCGGGGCGTAGGTGCTCCCCTCCAGCGTCACCAGCTCGATCATCTCGCCACCGCCGAGGAACGGCGGCATGACCTCGAGCAGCTCCCGGCGCCCCCACAGCACGCCGATGCCGGTCGGGCCGCACATCTTGTGCCCGGTGAAGGCGAAGAAGTCGACACCGAGCCCCGCCACGTCGACCGGCAGGTGCGGGGCCGACTGCGAGCCGTCGACCACGGTCAGCGCACCGACCTCGCGGGCGCGGGCGGCGATCGTCTCCACCGGGTTGAGCGTGCCGAGGATGTTCGACTGGTGGACGAACGAGACGACCTTCGTCCGGGGGTTGACCACCTCGTCGAGGTTGGACAGGTCGAGCCGGCCGTCGTCGGTCAGGCCGAGCCAGCGCAGCGTCGCGCCGGTGCGCTGGCAGAGCATCTGCCAGGGCACCAGGTTGGAGTGGTGCTCCATCTCGGTGATGACGACCTCGTCGCCCGGGGCGAGCCGGAAGCGCCCGGCCTCCGCGCCGAAGGCGGCGGCGTTGCTGAACGCGTAGGCGACGAGGTTGAGTGCCTCGGTCGAGTTCTTGGTGAAGACGACCTCGTGCCGGTCGGGCGCGCCGATGAACGCGGCGACCTTGTCGCGGGCGGCCTCGTAGAGGGCGGTCGCCTCCTCGGCGAGCACGTGGATGCCGCGGTGCACGTTGGCGTTGTGCAGCTCGTAGTACTCACGCTCGGCGTCGAGCACCGCGCGCGGCTTCTGCGACGTCGCCGCGCTGTCGAGGTAGACCAGCGGCCTGTCGCCGTGCACGATCCGGTCCAGGATCGGGAAGTCCTTGCGGACGAGCTCGACGTCAAGCTCAGGAAGACCAGCCATCGCGCTCACGCTCCCGCGCCGACCTTGACGTACTTGTCGTAGCCCGACTCCTCCAGCGTCGCCGCGAGCTCCGGGCCGCCCTCGTCGACGATCCTCCCGCCGGTCATCACGTGCACGAAGTCGGGCCGCACGTAGCGCAGGATCCGGGTGTAGTGCGTGATCAGCAGCGTGCCGGTCTCGCCGGCCTCGCGGACCTTGTTGATGCCGGTCGAGACGACCCGCAGCGCGTCGACGTCGAGGCCGGAGTCCGTCTCGTCGAGGATCGCGATCTTCGGCTTGAGCAGCGCCATCTGCAGGATCTCGTGGCGCTTCTTCTCACCGCCGGAGAAACCCTCGTTCACGCCGCGCTCGGCGAACGCCGGGTCCACCTCCAGGTCCTTCATCGCCTCCTTGACCTCCTTGATCCACAGCCGCAGCTTCGGGGCCTCGCCCCGGACGGCCGTGGCGGAGGTGCGCAGGAAGTTCGAGACGGAGACGCCGGGCACCTCGACCGGGTACTGCATGGCCAGGAAGATGCCGGCGCGGGCGCGGGCGTCGACGCCCATCGCGAGCACGTCCTCGCCGTCCAGCGTGATCGAGCCCTCGGTCACCGTGTACTTCGGGTGGCCGGCGATCGAGTAGGACAGCGTCGACTTGCCGGAGCCGTTCGGCCCCATGATCGCGTGAGTCTCCCCCTTGCGGACCGTCAGGTTGACGCCCTTCAGGATCTCGCGCGGGCCCTCGCCGTCCGTCTCCACCGTGACGTGCAGGTTCTTGATCTCCAAGGTCGACACCGGTTACGCCCTCACTTCAGCTCAGCGGCGGCTACATCGACGTAGACGTCGCCGCTCTCAATGGTCACGGGGTAGGTCGGCACCGGGTCGGTGGCCGGGAGGCAGGTCGGCTTGCCGCTCTCCAGGTCGAACTGGGAGCCGTGCAGCCARCACTCGATCCTCCCGTCCTCGACGTCGCCGTCCGACAGGCGGACGTCCTGGTGCGAGCACTCGTCCCGGATCGCGAACACCCGTCCGCCGGAGCGCACCACGCACACCGGCGTCGGCTCGTCCTCGCCCTCGACGTCCAGCTCGACACCCAAAGCCGCCTCTTCGGCGATGTCGTCGAGGGCACATACCCGTAGCTTCACCCGCCCACCGCCGACAGCTCCGCCTCCACGACCTGGCTGACCCGCTCGCGCAGCGCCTCGACGCCGATCCGGTCGAGCACCTCGCCGAAGAAGCCGCGCACGACCAGCCTGCGTGCCTCGTCGGCCGGGATGCCCCGGGCCATCAGGTAGAACAGGGCCTCGTCGTCGAACCGGCCGGTGGCGCTGGCGTGGCCCGCGCCGGTGACCTCACCGGTGAGGATCTCCAGGTTCGGCACCGAGTCGGCGCGGGCCCCGTCGGTCAGCACCAGGTTGCGGTTGATCTCGTAGGTGTCGGTGCCGACCGCGTCCGCGCCGATGAGCACGTCGCCGATCCACACCGAGTGCGCGTCGGCGCCCTGCAGCGCGCCCTTGTAGGTCACCCTGCTGCGGCAGTTGCGTTCCTGGTGGGTGATCAGCAGGCGGTGCTCCTGGTGCTGGCCGGCGTCGGTGAAGAACAGCCCGGCGAGCTCCGCGTCCCCGCCGGGACCGCGGTAGTCGACCGTCGGGCACAGCCGTACCAGCTGGCCGCCCAGCGTGATGTGGGTGGCGCGCAGCTTCGCGTCCCGGCCGAGCGAGAACGCGTGCGCCCCGGCGTGCACCGCGTCGTCGTCCCAGTCCTGCAGCGAGACGAACGTGACGGACGCGCCGTGGCCGACGTACACCTCGACGTTGCCGGCGTACMTCGCCGTGCCGGTGTGGTCGAGCACGACCGTCGCCGTGGCGAACGGCCCGACCTCGACGGCGAGGTGGCTGTAGCAGACCCCGCCCTCGCCCCGGAGCCTGACAATGATCGGCTCGGTCGGCTCCGCCTCGGCCGGGACGGTGACGGCCACCGCGCCACCGGCCCGCACGGTCGCGAACGCGGCCACCCGGTCGACCGGGGTGAGCACGCGGCCGACCCGCGGGTCGGCCGCGTCGACGTGCTCGACCTCGACGCCCTCGGGCGCCCCGACCGAGATGTCGATCTTCCCGTCCGGCTCCTGGCCGGCGATCAGGGCCTTCAGCGGGCGCAGCGGGGTGAACCGCCAGGCCTCCTCCCGCCCGGCTGGGACGGGGTGGGCCTCGGGATCACGGGACTGGACCGGGGCAGCGGGAGCCGCCGCGGCCGGTGGGCGCCCGGTCGCGTCGATGACCGCCATCAGCCGACCGAGCCTTCCATCTGCAGCTCGATCAGCCGGTTGAGCTCGAGGGCGTACTCCATCGGCAGCTCACGGGCGATCGGCTCGACGAAGCCACGCACGATCATCGCCATCGCCTCGTCCTCGGCCAGGCCCCGGCTCATCAGGTAGAAGAGCTGGTCCTCRCCGACCTTGGAGACGCTGGCCTCGTGGCCGATCGACGCGTCGTCCTCGCGGACGTCGACGTACGGGTAGGTGTCGGACCGGCTGACGGTGTCGACGAGCAGCGCGTCGCACTTCACGGTCGAGCGCGACTGCGTCGCGCCCTCGTGGATCTGCACGAGACCGCGGTACGAGGTCCGGCCGCCGCCGCGGGCCACCGACTTGGAGATGATCTGCGACGACGTGCGCGGCGCGGCGTGCACCATCTTGGCGCCCGCGTCCTGGTGCTGGCCCGCGCCGGCGAACGCGATCGAGAGCACCTCGCCGCGGGCCCGCTCGCCGAGCAGCCACACCGCCGGGTACTTCATCGTCACCTTGGAGCCGATGTTGCCGTCGATCCACTCCATCGTGCCGCCCTCCTGGCAGGCGGCCCGCTTGGTCACCAGGTTGTAGACGTTGTTCGACCAGTTCTGGATGGTCGTGTACCGGCAGCGCGCGTTCTTCTTGACGACGATCTCGACGACCGCGGAGTGCAGCGAGTCCGACGAGTAGACCGGCGCGGTGCAGCCCTCGACGTAGTGCACGTAGGCACCCTCGTCGACGATGATCAGCGTCCGCTCGAACTGGCCYATGTTCTCGGTGTTGATCCGGAAGTAGGCCTGCAGCGGGATGTCGACGTVCACACCCGGCGGGACGTAGATGAACGAGCCACCGGACCAGACGGAGGTGTTCAGYGCGGCGAACTTGTTGTCCCCGACCGGGATCACCGACCCGAAGTACTCCTTGAAGAGCTCCGGGTGCTCCCGCAGGCCGCTGTCGGTGTCGAGGAAGATGACGCCCTGCTCCTCGAGGTCCTCACGGATCTTGTGGTAGACGACCTCGGACTCGTACTGGGCGGCGACGCCGGAGATCAGGCGCTGCTTCTCCGCCTCCGGGATGCCGAGCTTGTCGTAGGTGTCCTTGATGTCCGCGGGCAGGTCGTCCCAGCTCTCCGCCTGCTTCTCGGTGGAGCGGACGAAGTACTTGATGTTGTCGAAGTCGATGCCGGAAAGGTCCGCGCCCCACGTCGGCATCGGCTTGCGCTCGAAGAGCTTCAGGCCCTTGAGCCGAAGGTCGGTCATCCACGACGGCTCGGACTTCTTCGCCGAGATACCGCGGACCACCGTCTCGGACAGGCCGCGCTCGACGTCGTCGGCATAGGCGTCGGCGTCGGCCCAGCCGAACTTGTACGAGCCAATCCCCTCAAGGGCGGTCTCGGCAGAGGTAGTCATGTCGTTATGATCCTCACGGGCACGGGAGAGTTCCTCGTCGGCACCGAGGACCCGGTGCCGGTAGCGGTCTTGCCGGGGACGTGCGTCGTGCAGACACCGTCGCCGTGGGCGATGGTGGCAAGTCGTTGGACATGGCTGTCCAGTAACCGGGACAGCGCCGCCGTCTCCGCGTCACACAGCGCGGGGAAACGCTCGGCGACGTGCTGGACCGGGCAGTGGTGCTGGCAGATCTGGGTACCGCTGGGCACCTCGGAGACGCTGGCCGTGTAACCGGCGTCCGTCATCGCCGCCGCGAGCGCCGCGGGGCGGTCCTC
Source organism: Pseudofrankia asymbiotica (assembly GCF_001983105.1). GTDB lineage: Bacteria > Actinomycetota > Actinomycetes > Frankiales > Frankiaceae > Pseudofrankia > Pseudofrankia asymbiotica. The sequence continues at coordinate 183,175 of NZ_MOMC01000014.1, forward strand.
CTCCGACACGCCCTCGACCGCCGCGGCGAGCAGGGTCTCCAGCTCCCGGCCGCGCCGCTCGGCGAACGCGGCGACCGCGCCGCTGCCCGCCATCTCGTCGAGAAACCGCAGCGCACCGGCCGCGAGGTCGGAGTACGCCGTCGGTCCGGCTTCCTCGTGCCCCGCGTCGGTCAGTGCGTAATGTCGGGCCGGGCGCCCCCGGCCCCGCGGGCCGCGGGCGTGCACCGTGGTGGGCGTGAGGATGCCGTCGGCGACCATCACGTCGAGGTGACGGCGCACCGCCGCCGGCGAGAGGTCGAGCCGGCGGGCGAGGTCCGCGGCGGTCGAAGGCCCCGCCTCCAGCAGGATGCGCACGACACGATCCCGGGTGCGCCCATCGGCACCCGCCGGCGAGKCCGGCGAGGCCGCGGCACCCGGGTCCGGGCCGAGGTCCTGCTGGGATTTCACAACACCAGTGTGCCCTATTTACCGGCACCCGTCGAACCGGCGGCCCCACACTGTGATCCGTCAGTCTCTCCCCCGGCCAGGCACGCCCCCGTCGGCCAGACCACCCTGCGGCCGGCTCGGACGCGAAGTGCACACTGGCACGATGCGGATGCAACGGGTCATGCCGACACGTTCGGGCCTTCCGAGCAAAGCGGCGCGACGGGTAGCCGCGCTGGTGGGAGCGCTGCTGCTGGCCGGCGTCATGGCCGGCTGCGGCGGTGACGGGCCGAAGAGCAACGGGCTGGAGAAGGCCTCGGCGGACCAGGTCGGCGACCGGACACTCGACGCGTTCCGCCACGCCGACAACGTCCGGGTGGTCGGCCGGCTCGCCAGTGGCAGCACCGAGACCGGCGGCTCCACCTGGGACCTGCGGATGGCGGGGACGACCACCAGCGGCACGTTCACCAGCGGAAGCCACAAGATCGACGTCGTCAAGTCCGGCGCGGACACCTTCATCCGCGGCGACGAGGGCTACTACAAGGAGATCGGCGAGGTCGACGCCGCCTCCCTGCTCGCCGGCCGGTGGGTGCGGCTCACGCCGGCCCAGGCGGACAAGTACCGCTTCCTCACCGTCGAGGGCCTCGCCCTCTCCCTCACCGAGTACCTCAGCAGCCTCTCCGGCCCTGTCACCACCACGACGTTCGCCAGCCGCGACGCCGTCCTGGTGAAGGGCACCTCCGGCGTCACCCTCTACGCCGCCACGACCGGCGACCCGGTCCCGCTGCGGATCGACGTCGTCGGCGGCACCAACAGCCGCATCGAGTTCAGCGAATACGGCTCGGCCACCACCGCCGCGGTCCCCAACGACGCCGTCGACCTGGCCAGCTTCGGCTAGGGCGCAAGCCGGTCCCGGCCAACCTGGGCCCCTTCCCGCCGGGTGATCGGCGGTAGCATGCGGCGGTGCCCGAGCCCGTAGTGGTGGCCGTCGACCAGGGGACGACCGGGACGACGGTCTGCGTCCTCGACCGGGATGCCCGGGTCGTCGGCCGGGCGCATGCCGACGTCGCCGCGTCCTACCCGCGCCCCGGCTGGGTCGAGCAGGACCCGGAGCGGCTCTGGCGCGGCGTCGTCGACACCGTCGCGGCGGCGCTCGCGGCGGGCGGGCGCCGCGCCACCGACATCGGCGCGGTCGGCATCACCAACCAGCGCGAGACCACGGTCCTGTGGGACCGGCGCACCGGCGAGCCCGTCCACCCGGCGATCGTCTGGCAGGACCGGCGGACCGCCGCCGCCTGCGAGAAGCTCGCCGCGGCCGGGCACGGCCCGGCCGTCGCCGAGCGCACCGGCCTGGTGCTCGACCCCTACTTCTCCGGCACCAAGATCGCCTGGATCCTGGACGCGGACCCCGAGCTGCGCCGCCGCGCCGGGCGCGGCGAGCTGGCGTTCGGCACCGTCGACAGCTGGCTCGTCTGGCGGCTCACCGGCGGGCGCAGGCACGTCACCGACGTCACCAACGCCTCCCGCACGATGTTGCTCGACCTCGCGACGGCCACCTGGTCGGCCCCGATGGCCGAGCTGCTCGACGTCCCGGCGGAGCTGCTCGCCGAGGTGCGCCCCAGCTCCGAGGTGTACGCCGAGACCGACCCGGCCGCGTTCCTCGGGGTCGCGGTGCCGGTCGCGGCGGCCGTCGGCGACCAGCAGGCGGCGCTGTTCGCGCAGGCCTGCGTCGAGGCGGGGCAGGCCAAGAACACCTACGGGACCGGCTCGTTCGTCCTGCTCAACACCGGTCCGACGCCGCCGCCCCCGAGCCGGGAGGGCGCGCTGCTGCGCACCGTCGCGTTCCAGCTGGCCGGCGAGCCGGCGCACTACGCGCTTGAGGGGGCGGTCCTCGCGACCGGCGCCGCCGTGCAGTGGCTGCGCGACGGGCTGGGCGTGATCGGCTCGGCGGCCGAGACGGCCGGGCTCGCCGCCTCCCTGGACGGTAACGACGGCGTCTACTTCGTCCCGGCGCTGGCCGGCCTCGGCGCGCCGCACTGGGACGCGCGGGCGCGCGGCACCCTCGTCGGGCTCACCCGTGGCACCGGCCGGGCGCACCTCGCCCGCGCGGTGCTGGAGTCGATCGCCTACCGCACCCGGGACATCGCCGTGGCGATGAGCGCCACGGGCACGCCCGTCACGGAGCTGCGCGCCGACGGCGGCGCGGCCGCCAACCCATGGCTCATGCAGTTCCAGGCCGACATCCTCGGCGTCCCGGTCGACGTGCCGGACAACCTGGAGACCACCGCGCTCGGCTCCGGCTACCTCGCCGGGCTCGCGACCGGCTTCTTCCCCGACCGCGCCGCCCTCGCCGCGCTGCGCCGCACCGCCACCCGCTACGAGCCACGGATGCCCACCGCCGAACGCGACCGCCTGTACGCCGACTGGCTGCGGGCCCTCGACCGCTCTCGGGGTTGGTCCCGCGACTGAGTCCCGCGACTGGGCCCAGCGACTGAGACGGGCCCGCGTGCGCCGCCCACGACGCCCGCCGAGGCGCCGCCTGCCCGGCGGCCGCCCGGACGGGCCATCACCGTTTCACGTCGATCGAGGCGACTTTTACGACAAAAAGAATTTTCGGTGCGCGAGGCAACGAACGGACCACACGATCGAGCTGGCAAATCTCAGCGAATCTACTGTCTGCGGAACCGAACCATGACAGTCTGTCACGGGGGGCGGTTGGCGCTCCCGTTTCGCCCCTGCCCCCCGGACGGAGACCGTGACCGACTCGGAGTACGCCGTCGAGCTCGGCCGGCGCCTGCGCGCGGTCCGCAACCGGCGTGGCATGTCGCTGCTCGACGTGCAGGAGATCACCGCCGGCCGATGGACCGCCGGCACCCTCGGTGCCTATGAGCGCGGCAGCCGGGTCATGCGCGTGCACCGGCTCGTCGAGCTCGCCGAGCTGTACGACGTGCCCGCGACCCTGCTCGTCCCCCCGACCCACGATCACCGGGACACCGACGGCCTGCCGCCGCTGGTGATCGACCTGCGCCGGCTACGCAAGCTCCCGCCGACCCGCACCGGCCCGCTGCGGCGCTGGATCGCGATCGTGCAGGTGCTGCGCTCGGAGAACGCCCGCGACGTGCTCCGGCTGCGCCGCTCCGACCTGACGTCGCTGTCGCGCCTCTACTCGACGACCCCCGAGCTGCTCTACGAGCGGCTCATCGCCTGGGGCGCCCTCGTCGACCCCGCCGAGCCATCCCCGGGCACGGGCACCCGCCGCCGGCCGGGCGCGGCCGCGGACCGGCCGCGCGCCGCCGTGCCGTCCACGCTGCCGCGTCAGGGGCCACGCCGCTGAACGCCGCGCCTCGCTTCGCCTTCCCGCCCAGGGATCGCGCGGAAGGGGCCGGCGCCGGGGCGCCGTAGGATCGGCGCGTGGGCGAGATCCTGGCGGTCGAGGTCGTCGACCTCGTCAAGACATATGGACGGGCCCGCGCGGTGGACGGGCTGTCGTTCGAGGTGCCGGCCGGGAAGGTCACCGCCCTGCTCGGGCCGAACGGCGCGGGCAAGACGACGACCGTCGAGATCTGCGAGGGGTTCCGGCGGGCCGACGCCGGCACCGCCCGGGTCCTCGGCGCCGACCCCAGGGACCCGCGGCTGCGCCCCCGGGTCGGGGTGATGCTCCAGTCCGGCGGGATGTACCCGGGCGCCAAGGCCGACGAGATGCTACGGCTCGTCGCCGCGCACCACGCCCACCCGCTCGACCCCGACGCGCTGCTCGCCAGGGTGGGCCTCGTCGGCGCCCCGGCCCGCACGCCGTTCCGGCGGCTGTCCGGCGGCCAGAAGCAGCTGCTCTCGCTGGCGATGGCCGTGGTCGGGCGCCCGGAGCTGGTGTTCCTCGACGAGCCGACGGCCGGCCTCGACGTGCGCGCGCGCCATGACACCTGGGACCTGGTCGAACAGCTGCGCTCCGCCGGCGTGACGGTGGTCCTCACCACGCACGCGATGGACGAGGCGGAGAAGCTCGCCGACCAGGTCGTGATCATCAATCGGGGCCGGGTGGTCGCCGCCGGCGCCCCGATCGAGCTGAAGGGCGGCGGCGCGGACGGCGAGCTCCGGTTCCGCGCGCCGGGCCGGCTCGACCTCGGCCAGCTCCTCACCGCGTTGCCGGTCGGCTCGCGGGCCGTCGAGCGCGCCGGCGGGCACTACATCGTGAGCGGCACCGTCGACGCGGCGTTCGTCGCCGCGGTGATGGCCTGGTGCGCCAACAACGGCGTCCCGGCGACCGACGTACGGGTCGAGCAGCGCAGCCTGGAGGACGTCTTCGTGGACCTGACCGGCTCGGAGCTGACCCCGTGAGCGTCACCGACCCGGCGGGAACCGCTGGAGCCCTGGCTCCGGCCGAGGCGCCCACCCGCGCTCCGCTGGACCTGCGGCCCGCGCCCGGCRCCGCCCGATGGCCGCGGATGCTCGGCGCGCAGACCCGGATGGAGCTGACCCTCAACCTGCGCCACGGCGAGTCCGTGCTGCTGACTTTGATCATCCCGATCGGGCTGCTGCTGTTCTTCTCGGCCGTCGACGTCCTGCCGTCCGACGGCCGCGACTCGGTCGACTTCCTGGTGCCCGGGGTGCTCGCGCTCGCGGTGATGTCGGCCGCGTTCACCGGGCAGGCGATCTCCACCGGGTTCGAACGCCGCTACGGGGTGCTCAAGCGGCTCGGCGCGACCCCGCTGCCCCGCTGGGTGCTGCTCGCCGGCAAGACGCTGGCGGTGCTCGCCATCGAGGTCCTGCAGGTGGTGCTGCTGGTCGCCGTCGGCCTGGCACTCGGCTGGGAGCCGCGGCTCCCCGGGACCGCCGCCGGCATCGGCTGGCTCGCGGTCCTCCTGGTCCTCGGCACGACCGCGTTCAGCGGGCTCGGCCTGCTCATGGCGGGCACGCTGCGCGCCGAGGCGACCCTGGCCGCGGCCAACGGCGTCTACCTGCTGCTGCTGCTCGTGGGCGGGGTGGTGTTCCCGCTCTCCGAGCTGCCCGGCTGGCTGCGCGTCCTGGCCGAGGGCCTGCCGACGGCGGCCCTGTCCGAGGGCGTGCGGGCCGTGCTCGCCGACGCCGCGTCCCCGGGCGCCGGGCCGCTGATCGTCCTGGCGTGCTGGGCGGTGGCCTCCATCGTCCTGGCCGCGCGTACCTTTCGCTGGGAGTAGGCCCGGCGGGGTCCGGGCGTCAGGAGACCGAGACGTACGATGGCCGCGATGTCTTCTACAGCTCGTCGAAGCAATCCGGTGGCGGCGCTCTGGGACCGGCTGCCGACGGTGAGCCCGCGGGTGTTCCGGGTCCTCACGCTCATCAGCCTGGTGTTCCTCGGGCTGATCGTGGTCACCGGCGGCGCGGTCCGGCTGACCGGCTCCGGGCTCGGCTGCCCGACCTGGCCGCAGTGCGGCGACGGCTCCTTCACGCCGCACAGCGAGTACGCGCTGCACGGGGCGGTCGAGTTCGGCAACCGCATGGTCAGCATCCTGATGGGCGTGTTCATGCTGGTCACGCCGCTGGCGGCGCTGCGGTTGGCCGACCGGCGCGCGCGGCGCGACCTGGTGTGGCTGTCGTTCGGGCTGTGGGCCGGCTTCGTCAGCCAGGCCGTGCTCGGCGGGATCACCGTGCTCACCGACCTGCACCCGGCCACCGTCGCCGCGCACTTCCTGCTCTCGATGCTGCTGCTCGTCGACGGCGTGGTGCTCTACCGCCGGGCGCGGCAGGGCGCGGGGCCCGTCACCGTCTCCGTCCGCCGCGAGCTGCTCTGGCTCGCCCGGGTCCTGGTCGTCGTCGCCGCCGGGGTCCTCGTCCTCGGGACCGTCGTCACCGGCACCGGGCCGCACAGCGGCGACGACGAGAAGGCCAAGCGGTTCGGCTTCGACATCGTCAACGTCGCGCAGCTGCACGCCGACAGCGCGATGCTGGTCACCGGCCTCGCCGTCGCGATGGCCTTCGCCGTCCGGATCGCGAAGGCCTCCCAGGAGGCCCGCCGCTGGGCCGACGTCCTCGTGGTGACGATCGTCGCCCAGGCCGCGGTCGGCTTCACCCAGTACTTCCTCGGCATCCCCGCCGGCCTGGTCGCCCTCCACGTCACCGGCGCCACCCTGATGTGGATAGCCGCCCTGCGCCTCTGGCTAGCCCTCCCCGACCGCCCGTCGTTGATCACCCCGGCCTTGGCCTCAGCTGTGGTAGACGTCGGAGCGGTGATCGATACGCACGACGCGGACAGTGCGAGCACGGTCGTCGATGCGGTAGACCACCCGGTAAGCGCCGCGCCGAGCCGAGTGGTGACCGCTCAGCTCACGGACTAGCGGCTTGCCCACGACGCGCGGCCTGTCCAGCAACGGCCCGGTAATGAACTCGACGACCGCGGCCGCGGCCGCCGCYGGCAGGCCGGCCGGTGGCGGTTCCGTGAGAGCCCTACGGGCAGCGGGAGCAAGGGTCAACCGGTAGGCATCGTCTGTCACTGTTGCTCGCGCTCCAGGCGAGCAGCGAACTCTCGACGCAGCTGGTCCGCGTCAATTCCTTTCCCGGCGTCGATGTCAGCCTCAGCTTGACGGATCTGTTCCAACGCACCAGGTGTGGACAGCAGATCCAGCGTCTCCTCGAGGGCCTCGAGGTCGGACACCGCGAGCATGACCACCTCTGGCCGTCCGTTGCGTGTGATCACGACCCTGTCATGTGTGTCGCGGACCTCGTCCACGACGGCGGACAGCCGCGCTTTGGCATCCGCCAGCGGTATCACAGTCATGACCAGAATTATAGTCACGGGTCGCGGCGATGATCCCGTGATCGTGCCTCAGAGCAGTGGGCTGACCGCCACCGCGAGGAACAGGATGGTCAGGTACGTGATGCTGTAGTGGAAGAGGCGCATCGGGCGGGCGGGCTCGCCGCGGGCGACGCGGCGGCTGAGCCGGTGGGCCTCCAGCAGGAACCAGGCGCCGACGACGACCGCGACTGCCAGATAGACCAGCCCCGCGTCGGCGACCGGGTAGAGCACGACCGACGTCGCGACCATCACGTACGAGTAGATCAGGATCTTGCGGGCGACCTCGCGCAGCGGCGCCACGACCGGCAGCATCGGCACGCCGGCCGCCGCGTAGTCGTCCTTGAACTTGATGGCGAGTGCCCAGAAGTGCGGCGGGGTCCAGAAGAACACGACGCCGAACAGCACGACCGCGCCCCACCCGACCGTGCCGGTCACCGCCGACCAGCCGATGAGCACCGGGAAGCAGCCGGCGGCACCGCCGATGACGATGTTCGACGGGGTCCGCCGCTTCAGCCCCAGCGTGTAGACGAACACGTAGAAGAGGATCGCGCCGTCGGCGAGCAGCGCCGACGGCCAGTTGACCAGCAGCCCGAACAGCAGCGTGGACACGATGCCGAGCGCGATGCCGAACCACAGCGCCTCGACCGGGGAGACAGTCGCCTTGACCAGCGGGCGGCGCTTGGTGCGCGCCATGATCTCGTCGATGTCACGGTCGACGTAGCAGTTGATGGTGTTCGCGCTGCCGGCGGAGAGCGTGCCGGCGACGAGCGTCACCACGATCAGCCAGAGCGACGGCAGGCCGCGGTCGGCGAGGATCATCACCGGGATCGTGGTGATGAGCAGCAGCTCGATGATGCGCGGCTTGGTGAGCGCGATGTACGCCCGCGCCTTGGCGAGCGCGAACCCAAGGCGGCCGCCGTCCGTGCCTGCGGGAGCGAGGGTGGCGGGGGTGGCGAGGGTGGCCGGGGTCGTCACGGCCGGTGGCGGCGGCGTGACGGCAACGGGCTCCGAAACGGTCGACATATCGGCTACCTCGACGGCGCCCGCGGTCGCCGGCGTCTGGGTGGAAGCGGTGGTCACGGTGCCCGCCCGGCCACCCGTGACAGTCGCCCGACCAGCGCCGGATCCGGCCGCGTGCGGGCGCGGCGCGGCCTGCCTGCGGCGCAGGACTGCCAGGGTGGACAGAGCGACCTCACGTTCTCCCCGCGAGGCGGGGCGGCACCGTTCGCGCCCGCCTGGGCGGGTTGGGTTCTACGTCGTGTCGGAGTCTAACTGCCCGCGGGCCGCGCGGGCGCGCCGCCCGGGCGGCCCGGCCGCTCCGGGCGCGCGGAGATCGCCGCGCGGACTCGGCGCGCGGGAGGCGTACCGCCTGGCGGCCAGGGCCGAGGACCACACCCTGAAGCCCCGCGCACCCGGCTTCCGGCGGCCGGCCCGCCAACCAGGCCGCCGCTTCGTCCCTTAGCCTCGGGCTTTCACCGGGGTGATCGTCTGTTGGGGTTCCGGGAATAGGAAAGTGCTCCCGAGCTGGGAGGATCGGGCTTGCTGAGGGCCTGATCGATCCGAACCAAGGAGCACCTTCGCGGTGAAGATTACCGCTCTGTATCCGTCTGTCCGCGTGGACGCCGCCGGGCGTGGAATCGTGTCGCACGCGGGCGGGCTCATGATGACCGAGACGGTCCGGGCCAGCGGGCTCGGGCAGGCGCTGTCGGCGGCGTTGGCGCCATGGCGACCGGGCCGGGCGGTGCACGACCCGGGCAAGGTGCTGTGCGATCTGGCGCTGTCGCTGGCGTTGGGTGGGGACTGCCTCGCGAACGTGTCGCTCCTGCGCGCGGAACCGGCCGTGTTCGGACGGGTCGCGTCAGACCCGACCGTGTCCCGCACGGTCGACCGCCTCGCCGTTGACGTCGAGAAGGCGCTGAAAGCGGTCGACGCCGCCCGGGCCCTCGCCCGGGCGCGGGTGTGGGAGCTGGCTGGCAGGCACGCTCCGCATGCCGAGGTGTGCGCCGAGAACCCGCTGGTCGTCGATCTGGACGCCACCCTGGTCACCGCCCACTCGGAGAAGGAGAAAGCCGACCGGACCTGGAAGAAGGGGTCCGGGTTCCACCCACTGTGGGCGTTCGCCGAACCACGGCAGCGACGGGTCGGGTGAGCCGCTGGCGGTGCTGCTGCGGCCCGGTAACGCCGGGGCCAACACCGCCGCCGACCACGTCACCGTGGCCACCGCCGCGCTGGCGCAGCTACCCCGGCGGCTGCGCCGGGGCCGGTCGGTACTGATCCGGACCGACAGCGGCGGCGGCACGCACGCGTTCGTGGCATGGGCGCACCAGCGGCGGCTGGCCTACTCGGTCGGGTTCACCCTGCCCGAGAGCGCCACCGAGGCGATCGCCAAGATCCCCGCGGGGGCCTGGACACCCGCCCACAACAGTGACGGGCAGCCCCGCGACGGCGCGTGGGTCGCCGAACTGACCGGGCTGATGGACCTGTCCGGCTGGCCGGAGGGCATGCGGGTTCTCGTCCGCAAGGAACGCCCGCACCCCGGCGCCCAGCTACGGATCACCGACCCCGACGGCAACCGCTGCACCGCGTTCGCGACCAACACCCGCCGCGGACAGCTCGCCGACCTGGAACTGCGTCACCACCGCCGGGCCCGCTGCGAGGACCGCATCCGCGCCGCCAAGGACACCGGCCTGACCAACCTGCCCCTGCACGACTTCGCCCAGAACCAGCTCTGATGCGCCGTCGTGGCGCTGGCCCTGGACCTGCTCGCCTGGACCCAGACCCTCGCCCTGACCCGCCACCCCGCCCGCCGCTGGGAACCGAAACGCCTACGGCACAGGCTGTTCACCATCGCCGGACGCGTCGCCCACCACGCACGACAGACCGTGCTGCACCTGGCCGCCCACCACCCCTGGGCAGCGCTGGCCGTCCAGGCCCTGACCATCCTGCGCGCGCTACCCGACCCCGGACAGCCACCCAGGCCCGCCCTGCCCCGACAACCCGCACCACCCCCGGCCGTGGACCGGCGCACCAGCCCACGCGACAGCGCGTCAACCCGTCACACCCCGACCCGACAAATCAACATCAAAAACGGGGCGAGACGACCGACAACCCGACCCAGCCACCCGGCGAAAGATCGAGGCTAGGCACCACGATTCCCGGGCTGGTGACGCCGCGTCCGGGAGGAGGCGCGTCGTCACCCGCCCCCGCCACAGGTCGGCATCAACGTCATAAAAGCTGCGCCACCTCCAGCAGCAGCGGAAGAGGGAGACATCGTGAGAACGCGCAGGCAGAAGGTGACGGGCGGACACGCAAAAGGAAGTCGAACCGACTAGATTCTATGGCTTTCGTATCTGGCGACCGCATTTACCCTAGGAATACTCGCACGTCACAACACAGCCTTCCTCTACCCTCTTCTCTTTCTAGTTCCAGTTGGATTCGCATTGGGGTTCTGGATCATCCGTCGCGACAACAAGGCGTCGCGGATTTCTGCCACTCAGACCCTCGATAATCACTGAACCGGAGGAATTCTCCGGGCGTCTCCGAACGGTCGGGAACGCCGTGTTTGGGTTGTGGAGAGTCCTCCCGCTCCCTTAATCTCCCGGACGAGACGCCGCGGTCCCTGCTGGAAGACGCGGTCCGGGCCGCCGACGGCCCGACCTCCCCCGTCCATCGACGCGAGCCCCGACGCCCGCCGGAGTCGCATGTGGTCCTGGGGTATGACCGTGGCGCCGGCTCGCCAGCGGGGCACGACTCCGCGGCAGCGTCCCTGGCGCATGCATCTCCGACAAGTGAGTAGATGTCCCGCGTGACCGGTGACGCGCAGTCAGCCCGACGGCGCGACGTTCGTGGACGGGCGCACGGACGTCGCCGGAGCGATGAGCACGAGCATCGAACTCACGGCCACCAGCCGGGCGGCGGCGGACGTCGCACCGGCGCGGTGCTGCTCGGCACGATGGTCGCCTCCCCGTTTCACCTGCGGCGGAACGGACGGGATTGTTTGCACAGGGCATGACGGTCTCCCGGGCGAACGACGAGTGGGAAAGAGAACGACGTGCGCAGAATATTGAACGCTTTCTTCGACTGGCTCGACCGAATTCTGGGGCCAGTGGACACCAATGCCCTGTCGAAACTCCGCGGCGCTTTCTACAGCCCCAACTTCCCGAACGTCGCGCCACAGTCGGTCCTGGAAGTACATGACGTGGCCCGGCCCGCCGACGACGCGAGCTCCCCGACCGCCGGCGAGCCCGCGACCTCGGGCAAAGGTCGCGGGTAGTCCCGAGGCGCCACGGCGTCGGCCTACCGGCACCGCCATGCGGTGCGCCGTCGGCTGGAGGAGCTGAATCGGAGAGAGACGATGCGCGGGTTTCCCGACTACGACAAGGCGGCCTACGACCGGAAGCTCCTGCGCCTGTGGGCGACCCTTCCAGCGTTTTTCGTGATCGGCCTGCTCGTCGGCCTCGTCATCGACCACGCCGTGCTGGCCGCCGGGCTCGGGGGGATCACCTGGGCCGCCTGCGCAGTCCGCTATGTGACGTATCAGTTCCTCACTGATGACGGCGCCGGCCTCAGGAGGTACACGCGGCGCGGGCAGGGCGACTGACGAGCAGGGCGGCCGGCACGGTGAACCAGACGCGGGCAGCGGTCCACCGGCGAGCGATGAGCGGAGGGCAAGATCCACGAAGTGATCACCGTCATCCTGTATGTCATCGCGGTGTGGCTGTTCGGAGCCGGCATCAGAACAGGCTGGCGGCACCGAAGGGAACAGCATGCCGGAAAACCAGTGAAAACCTTTAAAGGGCGCGTTCGTCGATGCGGGATCCATGATCTTCGGAGGGTTCGGTGTCGCGGTGATAGGGGCGATCTTCCAGCGCCTCTGAAGGGCTGAACAACGATCTCAGCGCCGTCGCGGCCCGACTCGTGCCGGGTGCGCCTCCGCACGGACAGGACCAGCCGCCGATCACCCCTTTCATGTATCCCCACCCGGAGGGTGCCTTGGTACGCTGGCCGTCGGAAGGCCACGACCCGGTGTTGTGGCGTCGCTATGTAATGATTCTGGCATCTCTCTTCGCGACAATGTTTATTGGCCTGCTGGTGGGGCTGCCATTCGGCAGGCAGGACGACACGACCCTTATAGCGTTCCTCATCTGGTGTCCTTTCGGACTGGCTTACACGGTGTACATGGTCGTGGACGGCATGCGGGCGGAACGCAGCGGCAGGTGACCACCCACATTCGATCGCGAGGCGGCGGGAATGTCATCGACGTTGCTGGTCCGAAGATCCAGCCAAACTTTTCCCCATACGTACGGGAAATATTTCGTGGAGGTCGACGGGCGGCTGGTGGCGCTGATCTCCAGAGGTGAGGAGACCCGGATCGCGGTGCCRCCGGGCTCGCACAGGGTACGAGCCTGGACCTCGTGGATACCGAGTCACCCGGTGATCGTGGGCGTCGCCGATGGGGAGACCGCGACCATGGCGGTGGCGGGTCGGGGAGACACCGCGACCTCGCAGTTCCTCTCCGGCTGTCGCGGGCCGCGCCTGACCGCCGACCGGGCCGAGGGTGGGTCAGGCGGGCCGCCGACAGCGCCGGCGGATCTCCGTGGGCGTTCGTGGGTGGCCTTGTTCATGTACGTCACGTACGCGCTGCAGCTCCTCGGGCTCCTGGCCGTGATCAACGGCGTCGCCGCGCATGACACGGCACGGGTCGCGCTGATCGTCGCCGGGACGGTCCTGCTCGTCGGCTGCTGGGCCGCCCGTCGGCCCTGGGGACATCGGGCCGCGCCGAGGTAGCGCCGTCTCGGTGGACGTTCGCCCCAGCTGCCTGCCTCCGGCGGCTCGGAGATCTGTCAGAGGCCGCGCGCCATCAGCGGCACGCTGCGTCGCCCACGATCCGCAGGCATGGCTGGCCGCCGGGCGGTGTTGCTACGGGAGAGCAACCGTTGCCCGGATGGTGAGGTGTCCAACTGTTCATGTGGGCACCCTGTTCACGAGCGTGAGCTGGGCGGGCACACTAGGCCACAGGAGGTCCGCGCATCCGGGCCGGAACGGCTGGAGAGCGTGGCAGGCGCCACGGGCCGGCCGTGGCGGTGGCCGTCCAACCCKGCGGCGGTTGCGTGGATGAGCTATGCATCACCGGGTAGGGAGCCGCTGTGCCTGGCGTCTTCCCCGCGGAGAGGATCTACCGACCATGACCAACCCGCTCTCCGACCTCTCCGCCGCCGGAGTGGCGGTCTGGCTGGACGACATCAGCCGCGACCGGCTCCGCAGCGGCAACCTCGCCGACCTGACCAGGACCCACAGTGTCGTCGGCGTCACCACGAACCCGAGCATCTTCCAGAAGGCGATCACGTCCAGCGAGGCGTACGCCGAGCAGCTGCGTGACCTCGCCGTCCGCGGTGTCGACGTGGGCGAGGCCATCCGGCTGATCACCACAGCCGACGTGCGGACCGCCTGCGACGTCCTGCGCCCGGCCTACGACGCCAGCGACGGCGTCGACGGGCGGGTCTCCATCGAGGTCGACCCGCGCCTGGCGCACGAGACCGAACGGACCGTGGCCGAGGCCCGTTCGCTGTGGTGGATGGTCGATCGGCCGAACCTGTTCATCAAGATCCCGGCCTCGATGGAGGGCCTGCCGGCGATCACGGCGACCCTCGCGGCCGGTATCAGCGTCAACGTCACGTTGATCTTCGGACTGGACCGTTACGACGCGGTCATGGAGGCCTTCATGACCGGCCTCGAGCAGGCGATCGAGAACGGCGTTGACGTCTCGAGGCTGCAGTCGGTCGCCTCGTTCTTCGTCAGCCGCGTCGACTCGGAGGTCGACAAGCGGCTGGAGAAGATCGGCACCCCGGAGGCGAAGGCGCTGCGCGCGAAGGCGGCCATCGCCAACGCCCGGCTGGCCTACGAGCGCTACGAGAAGGCGTTCGGCACCGAGCGCTGGGCGGCCCTGGCCGCCGCCGGCGCGAGCCCGCAGCGGCCGCTGTGGGCGTCGACGTCGACGAAGGACCCGGCGCTGCCGGACACCCTCTACGTGCGCGAGCTGATCGCGCCGGGAACCGTGAACACGATGCCGGAGGCGACGCTGCTGGCGTTCGGCGACCACGGCGACGTGCCCGGCGAGACGATCCGGCCGTTCTACGCCGACGCGCACGCGACCATGGCGGCCCTCGCCGCCGCCGGGGTCGACGTGGACGGCGTCGTCGAGGTCCTCGAGCGGGAGGGCGTCTCCAAGTTCGAGGACTCCTGGAACCAGCTGCTCGACGCGGTCCGCGGACAGCTCGAGGCGCACTGACCGGCCGCCGCCGGGCTGGCGAGCGCGACAAGCCGGCCCGGCCAGACCGGCCGGTTGAGCCACGGACCGCCGGCCGCCAGGCAAAAGCGAAATATGGCGGAACGTAGAGAATACGCAATGTGGAACGCAGGAAAATCAAGTGCGCTGGAACGAATAGATTCGAGCGCAAGGCAAGCTAGGAGACAGGGGGAATCGCAGGTGGCGCCCACGGCAGGTGGCAACCCGCTGCGCGATCCGCGAGACCGCCGGCTGCCCCGGCTCCCCGACGCCAGCGCCCTGGTGGTGTTCGGCGTCACCGGGGACCTATCGCGCAAGAAACTCATCCCGGCGGTGTACGACCTGGCCAACCGCGGCCTCCTGCCGCCCGGGTTCGTACTGCTCGGCTTCGCCCGCCGCGACTGGGAGGGCCACGAGCCCTTCATCGAGTTCGCCAGGGAGTGCGCGGAGAAGGGYGCCCGTACGCCGTTCCGGGAGGAGACCTGGGACCGGCTGGCGTCGTCGATCAGGTTCGTGCGCGGCTCGTTCGACGACGACGCCGGCTTCGACCGGCTCGCCGAGGAGCTGGCGAGCCTCGAGAGCAGCCACGGCATCTACGGCAACGCCGCGTTCTACCTGTCGATCCCGCCGTCGGCGTTCCCGGTGGTGCTCAAGCAGATGGAGCGCACCGGCCTGGCCGACGAGGCGAAGGCCGGTGGCTGGCGGCGCGTCGTCGTGGAGAAGCCGTTCGGGCACGACCTGAGGTCCGCCCGCGAGCTGAACTCGCTCGTCGACGAGGTGTTCGGCCCGGCGGACGTGTTCCGGATCGACCACTACCTGGGCAAGGAGACCGTCCAGAACCTGTTCGCGCTGCGGTTCGCGAACACGCTGTTCGAGCCGATCTGGAACTCCCAGTTCGTCGACTCGGTGCAGATCACGATGGCCGAGGACGTCGGCATCGGCACCCGMGCCGGCTTCTACGACGAGACCGGCGCCGCCCGGGACGTGCTGCAGAACCACCTGCTCCAGCTGCTCGCGCTCACCGCGATGGAGGAGCCGGTCAGCTTCGGCGCGGAGACGATCCGCACCGAGAAGATCAAGACCCTGCGCGCGGTGTCGCTGCCGACCGACCTGGCCCACTACGCGATCCGTGGCCAGTACGAGCAGGGCTGGCTCGCCGGCGAGCGGGGGCGCGGCTACCTCGAAGAGGAGAACATCCCGCCCACCTCGACGACCGAGACCTACGCCGCGGTGAAGCTGGGCATCGAGACCCGCCGCTGGGCCGGCGTCCCGTTCTACCTGCGCACCGGCAAGCGGCTGCCGCGCCGGGTCACCGAGATCGCGATCAGCTTCAAGCAGGCGCCGCACCTGCCCTTCGACGCGACCGACACCACCGAGCTCGGCCACAACCAGCTGGTCGTGCGGGTGCAGCCGGACGAGGGCGTGACGCTGAAGTACGGCTCCAAGGTGCCCGGGACCGCGATGGAGGTCCGCGACGTCGCGATGGAGTTCCTGTTCGGCGAGGCGTTCACCGAGGCGCTCCCGGAGGCCTACGAGCGGCTGATCCTCGACGTCCTGCTCGGCGACGCGATGCTGTTCCCGGACAACGCCGAGGTCGAGGAGTCGTGGCGGATCATCGACCCGCTCGAGGAGTTCTGGGCCGGGACCAAGCCGTTCCCGTACCGCTCCGGCAGCTGGGGCCCCGCGGCGGCCGACGAGATGCTCGCCCGCGACGGCCGGCGCTGGCGACGCCCGTGAGCCACTCACAGTTCGCGATCCCCCAGCCAACCGACCTGACGAGGAGCCTGCTGTGACCACGCTCTGGGACACGACTGGCTCGGCGGTCGTGAAGGCGCTGTCGGCGGAGCGGCGGGCGGCGGGCGCGCTCGCGTTCGGGCTCGCGCTGACGCTTGTCGTGGTCGTCGACGAGAAGAACGTCGCCGCCGCCGAGAGCGCGGCCACCGCCGCCGCGGCCGCGCATCCGTGCCGGCTGCTGATCGTGGTGCGCCGCCAGATCGACGCGCCGCACCCGCGGCTGGACGCCGAGGTCTCGATCGGCGGGCGGCTCGGCCCCGGCGAGGCGATCGTGATGCGGATGTACGGCCGGCTGGCGCTGCACGCCGAGTCGGTGGTGCTGCCGCTGCTGGCCTCGGACGCGCCGGTGGTCACCTGGTGGCAGGACGAGCCGCCGACCCGGATCGCGTTCGACCCGCTGGGGGTGTTCGCCGACCGGCGGGTGACGGACTGCGACCGGGCGCCCGACCCGCTGGCGGCCCTGCGGCTGCGCGCCGCCGACTTCGAGCCGGGCGACACCGATCTCTCCTGGACCAGGATCTCCGGCTGGCGCACGCTGCTCGCCGCCGCCTTCGACGGCCGTTCCGACCGGCCGCGCTCGGCCCACATCGACGCCGACCCGTCCGACCCGAGCGCCCAGCTGTTCGCCGGGTGGCTGCGGGCGAAGCTCGGCGTGCCGGTCGACGTGGCCGGCACCGGGAAGCGCGGGATCCAGGCCGTCCGCGTGGCCGTGGACGACGGTGAGGTCGCGGTGTCCCGCGCCGACGCCCGCTCGGGCACCATCACCAGGCCGGGAGTGCCGGACCGCCGGCTGCCGCTGCGCCAGCTCGACGTGGGCGACCTGTTGGCCGAGGAACTACGCCGCCTCGACCATGACGTCATCTACGCGGAGGCGCTGTCCGCCTGGAGCGGCATCCCGGACCTGGCGGGTCGCTCGGGGCACCGCGAACACATCTGGCAGGACCCCATGGCGCAGGCGCCCGCTGCGGCCGCGGTGCCGGCGGCGGCGTCAGCCACAGCCACGAGCGGGCCGGTGGCGGAAGGCGGCAGCTGATGGAGCTGATCGTGCACGCGGACGCCGGCCTGCTCGCGAAGGCCGCCGCCGCCCGGCTCATCACCGCGTTGGTCGACGCGCAGGCTCAGCGCGGTGAGGCGTCTCTGGTCCTGACCGGCGGCGGCATCGGCATCGCACTGCTGCGAGCCCTGCGCACGAGCCCGGCCCTGGACGCGGTCAACTGGTCGAAGGTGGACGTCTGGTGGGGTGACGAGCGGTTCGTCCCCGCCGACTCCCCGGACCGCAACTCCCACCAGGCCCGCGAGGCGCTGCTCGACCACGTGCCAGTAGACGAGAAGCGGGTGTTCGAGGCGGGTGCCCTCGCCGCGGCTGGCGGGTCCCAGCACGACGCGGGCGGCTACGCCGAGCCGGAGCAGGCCGCGGCCGACTACGCGGCCGCGCTCGCCGCGCGCGCGCCGGCGGGCGCGGCCGTGCCGGCGTTCGACGTGCTGCTGCTCGGCATCGGCCCCGAGGGCCACGTCGCGTCGATCTTCCCGCACTCTCCCGCGGCGGCCGCGGCGGAGCCGGTCGTCGCCATCCGTGAGTCCCCCAAGCCGCCGCCCAACCGGATCTCGTTCACCTTCCCGACGATCCAGGCCGCGAGGCAGGTATGGGTGATCGCCGCGGGCGAGGAGAAGGCGGACGCCGTGGCGACCGCCGTCGCCGGTGCCGACGCGTGGGGCCTGCCCGCGGCCGGCGCGCATGGCCTGGAGCGCACCCTCTGGCTCGTCGACCGCGCCGCCGCCTCCCGCGCCGGCCAGGGAGGCTAAGGCCGGTTTTTTCGTCGCCGCGGCGACGGCGCCGCGGCGGCGGTGCCGTGCCGGCGCGGCGGCGAAATCGCGCTGCGGAGATCGCGGCGCGGCGGCGGCCGGCGCCAGCCCGGCGAAGCCGTGCCTGAGGGGCATCTGGCTCCCGAGCTGCGGACACAGGCGTAAAATTTGCCCTCCGTACAAATTTGGCCGGAGGGGTGCCTTGTGGACAAGGACAGGATGATCCTGGTCAGCGTCGACGACCACGTGATCGAGCCACCCGACATGTTCGAGCGCCACCTGCCGAAGAAGTGGGCGGACGCGGCGCCGCGCGTCGTCACCCAGGGCACGGCCAACCAGTGGATCTACCGGGGCAAGCCGGCCGGGCTCGTCGGCCTGAACGCCGTGGTCGGGTGGCCGCCGCTGGAGTGGAACAGCGAGCCGTCTGGGTTCGCCGAGATGCGGCCGGGCGCCTACGACATCCACTCCCGCGTGCGCGACATGGACCGCAACGGTGTGCTGGCCTCGATGTGCTTCCCGACGTTCGCCGGGTTCAGCGGGGGCCACCTCATCCAGTTCCGGGACGAGACGACCACCGCGGTGATCCAGGCCTACAACGACTGGCACATCGACGAGTGGTGCGCCACCTACCCCGGCCGGTTCATCCCGCTCGCGATCGCCCCGATCTACGACCCACCGGCGGCCGCGGCGGAGATCCGGCGGGTCGCCGCGAAGGGCGCCCGCGGCATCGCGATGCCCGAGATGCCGCACCTTGACAGTCTCCCGAGCTACCACGACGAGGACTACTGGAAGCCGATCTGGACGGCCATGGCCGAGACCGGCCTGGTCATGGTCCTGCACATCGGCATGGGCCTGCGCTCGCTCACGATGGCCCCCGGCGCCCCGCGCGACCACACGATGATCCTGGCCTGCCAGATCACCGCGCTCGCCGCCCAGGACCTGCTCTGGGGTCCGGCCTACCGCAACTACCCCGACCTCAGGTTCTCCTACGCCGAGGGCGGCATCGGCTGGGTGCCGTTCTACCTCGACCGGTGCGACCGCCACTACACGAACCAGAAGTGGCTGCGCCGCGACTTCGGCGGCAGGCTGCCCAGCCAGGTCTTCCTGGAGCAGTCGCTCGCGTGCTTCGTCACCGACCCGCACGCGGTCAACGCCCGCCACGAGGTCGGCATGGACATCATCGCCTGGGAGTGCGACTACCCGCACTCCGACTCCATCTGGCCGGACGCGCCCGAATGGCTGGAGAAGGAGTTCACCGCCGCCGGCTGCACCGACGAGGAGATCGACAAGATCACCTGGCAGAACGCCTGCCGCTTCTACCGCTGGGACCCGTTCACCGAGCTGCCGAAGGAGCGGGCGGCCGTCGGGGCGTTGCGCGCCCTCGCCGCGGACGTCGACACCACGATCCGCCCGCGCAGCGCATGGGCCGAGCTCTACCGACAGCGGCACCCGCACGGCGGCCTTCCGGGGCTGGTCGGGCAGGCCTGATCCGCGGCCGGTGGGGCGCGTCCGCCTAGGACCTGGTCAGGGTGGCGAGGCCCGCGTCGGTGATGTAGGTGGCGTCGTAGAAGTAGCCGAGGGTGCCGTCGTCGTTGAGGGTGAGCCGGATCCGGTAGGACCCGTTACACATCTCGTTGCTCTTGGTTATCAACTCCTGGACCTGGATCTGCCGGATGCCGATCTCTCGCAGGAGAAGGTCGGCCTCACAGCCCTCCGATGAGCTGGAGACGCCGACGGTGCCGTCGAGCTCGCCACCGCGGATCTCCACCGTGACCTCGAACTGGATCGGGGGCAGGGTGAACGGCGCACCGTTCAGATCCACGCCGTGGATTTCCACGCCCTGAGTGACGGTGCCGTGCCAGTGGCCGAGCATGCCCACCGGCACGGCGCCGGCACCGCCGGTCGCGCCGGCACCGCCCGTAGCGGCCGCACCGCCAGTCGCGGCGGTGCCTTCCGTGCTCGGGACGGCACTGGCCGCCGTGCCGCCGGTCGCCGCCGTCCCGGTCGGCGTGGACCGGGGCCGCGCGTCGTCCGCCCCACCGCGCAGCGCCCCGATCCCCCAGGCGGCCAGGCCCACGAGCAGCAGGACCGCGACGACCGCCGTCAGCCCGAGCGGCACGGGCAGCGGAGACGGCCGGCGAAGCGCGGCGCGGCTGCTCTCCCCGTCATCCCCGTCCTTACCGGTGCCGGTGAGGCCGGCGGGCGCCATGTCCAGCGCGCCCAGGAGGACCGGCGCGACGCCCGGCCCCTCAGCCAGCCGGGTGCCCGGGGCGGGCGCGGAGCGCGCAGCCGGACCCGGCGGGGCGGGCGGCGCGGCGCTTCCCGGCCCGGGCGGCGGCGTCCGTACCGGCGATGACATCGGCGACGCGGGCCCGGCATGCCCGGGCGCCGGCCCGTGGGAGGCAGGCGCCGCGGGCGGCCGGTCGGGGGGCCGTGGCCGCTCGGGCGGTGAGAGCCGGCCCGACGCGCCCGGCGACCGCTCGCCGGCGGCGGCCCGTCCGGTCGTGGCGGACGACGGCGCCGGGGGATCCAGCGCGCCGGCCGGGAGCGAGACGGACCCGGATTCGCCAGCCGGCGGTGGGACCGACGCCAGCGGGGCGGCGTCGCCCGCGAGGAGGCGCAGGGCGCGGGTGAGCAGGGCCGCGGCGCCGTCGGCGCGCAGGCGGGCGGCGGGGTCCTTGGTGAGCAGGCCCGCGATCACCGGGGCGAGCGGGCCGACGTCGCGGGTCGGCTCCGGCAGGTCGTACAGGACGGCGTGCAACGAGGCGAGCAGGGAGTCCCGGTAGAACGGCGCGGCGCCGTCCGCCGCGTAGAACAGGGTCGCGCCGAGGGCGAACAGGTCGGCGGTGAGCGTCGCCGGGCCGCCGCGCAGCCGCTCGGGGGCCATGTAGGCGGGCGTGCCGCTGGGCAGGCCGCCCTCGCCCGGCTGGTGGGTCAGGGTCGAGTCGGCGGCCGAGGCCGCGATCCCGAAGTCGGTGAGCAGCACCCGGCCGTCACGCGCGAGCAGGATGTTGGACGGCTTGACGTCGCGGTGGACCACGCCGAGCCGCTGCCCGGCGACCAGCGCGTCCAGCACGGCGAGCCCGATCCGGGCGACCTGGGCGAGTGGGCGCGGCCCATCGCGCGCGACCGCCTCCTGAAGGGAGCTGGCCGCGACGGCCTCCATGACGATCCACGGCGCGCCGCCGTCGACGACGGCGTCGTGGACGGTGACCACGTGCGGGTTCGCCCGCAGCTGCGCGGCACTGCGGGCCTCGCGCAACGCCTGCGCCACCCAGGCACCGGTCGAGGCCTCCCAGCCGTCCGCGCTCGCGCCGTCGCCGCTCTCGCCACCAGCGCCGTCAGCGCCGGCGCCCCCGCCGTCGCCGGCACTGTCGGGATCGGCGAACGCGAACGGCGGCCGGATCTCCTTGACCGCGACGTCCACGTCGAGCAGCGCGTCGCGGGCGAGCCACACGGCCCCCATCGCGCCGACGCCGATGAGCTCCACCAGCCGGTACCGACCGGCGATCAGCCGTCCGGCGGCTCCCGCCGGACCAGCGCCTTGCGGACTGGCTCCCGCCGAACCAGCTCCCACCGGTCCGGCGCCCTCCGGCGGGCCGGCAGGCTGGATGTGCCCGGCACTGGCCTCGCTCGCCATCCCTCCGCCCGTCGATCCGCTCGCACGCAACGCACGGGCCGTGGCCCAGGTTGAGCGAAGCGTAGCGGCTCAGACCGGCCGGTTCTTGGACAATGCCGAATCCTGGCGCCGCCCACGGCCGGCGCCCACGGCCGGCGCCCGCAGCCGGCGCCGGCACCGCCCGCGGGAGCGGTCAGGACGCGGTCGAGGACCCCCGGAGCTTGGCGAGGGCCTCCGCGAGGATCGCCTCGCCGTCCTTCTCGTTACGCCGTTCCCGGACGTAGGCGAGGTGGGTCTTGTACGGTTCGATCTTGGGTGGTGCGGGGGTGTTCTCCCGGTCCTGGCCCGCCGGATAGCCACAGCTTGGGCAGTCCCACGTTTCAGGGACCGCGGCGTCCACGGCGAACGACGGGCGCGTCTCGTGCTGGTTCGCGCACCAGAACGACACCCGCTGCCGCGCAGCCGTCTCGCCCCGCTCGGCCTCTCCCATCGGTCCCGCCCCGACCCGGCTCCCCCGGATGGCGTTGCCACCTGCCACGGCCCGCGTACTCCTTCTGTTCAGTGCCAGTCACGTCAGCGCCAGCCAAGGTGGTCAGTACCAGCCGGGCCGGTCCCGGCGCCGGTCCGGCGAACCGGCACCAGCCACGTTAGACGTCGGACCAGGTATAACCCGGTTCGCTCTGGGGCGAGTGTAGGACGCGGGGGCCACCACATGACGCACCGGGGGATTCCACGCCCCACGGACGACCAAGAGACCGACTTATGCGGGCCCCAGGGAGACGCCTGTGGGGTCGCCAGTGCCGATCGACGGGACAAGGGTGAACGACAGCACAGAGGAGCTGTGGAGCCGCGGCTCGGCCACCGTGGCCAGTGGGATGAAGGCGACGTCACGCAGCACCGTCGCCTCCAGGTCGGCCCACGCCCCGGCGCGCAGGGTCTCGGGGACGGCCCGCAGGGCCACACCCATGGTCGCGAGGATGTTCCTGGTGTCGTAGCCGCCGTCGACGGGGCGCTGGCCGACCCAGTTCGGGTCGAGCAACGGCTGGAGAACGGTCCGCCCGGCGTTGCCGAACCACAACGGGGTGATGGTCGTCAGCGCCAGGTCCCAGCTCTGGGCCAGCGGGCTGACGGCGGCCGTCGCGAAGTCCGCCGCGGCGCGCGCCTGGACGTCCAGCTTCACGCCCACCTTGGCGAACGTCTCGGCCAGGGCGGAGGCGACGGCCGCGTCACGCGGGCTGTCGGAGGTGAGCAGTGTCAGCGTGCTCACCGGCGCACCCGCCGCGTTGGCGAGCCCCTGCCCGCACCGGGCGGCGTCGCCGGCGCCGGACGGGGTCGGGAACGGGTCCAGCGGGCTGTAGCCGGTCATCGTCGGCTGCAGCAGCTGCGTCGCGGCCGTGGCGAACGGCGGGCCGCCGAGCGCCTTGACGACCGAGATCCGGTCGACGCACGTCGCGAGTGTCTCCCGGACGGTCAGGTCGTCGAGGGCGGCGGCCGCCGGCCCGTGCCGGGCGACGGCCAGGAGCATCGTCGACCCGGTCGTCGGGACCGACAACCGAGGGTCGCCCGCCTGGAGCAGGGCCGCGGCCCGGTCCAGCGGGACGGCGGAATCCAGCGTCATGTCCGCGTCGCCGGCCTCGATCCGCGCCTGCGCGGTGGCCGCGTCCACTCCGGTGTGGATCTTTATGTAGTCCGGCCCGTCCGCCGCCCGGCGGATGAAGTCGGTGTGGGAGTTCCACTCCTCGTTGCGCGAGAGTACGTACGTCCCGCCGGTGTTGTCGGTGATCCGGTACGGGCCGTCGGACACCAGGTTGGCCAGGTAGTCGGGCGAGTTCGGCAGGTAGTTGAGCGCCTCGTAGGGCACGGGCGCCGCCGCCGGCAGYGCGAGCACCTCGACGAAGTCGTTGACGGGCTCGATCAGGTGGAACGCGATGTCCGTGTCGTTGATCACCTGGATGCCGGCCGGGGAACCGCTCTCGATGAAGTCCTTCACCTGGTCGATCGGCCTGGTGAACAGCGCCGTGYAGTAGTCGGTGAACCCGACGATGGTCGCCGCGAAGTAGCCGCGCAGCGGTGACGGGTTCGGCGGGGCGCACAGCCGCTTGATCCCGCGGGCCACGTCGGACGCGATGACCCGGCGCGGCACCGGGGTGTCCCAGCGAGCGCCCGAGCTCAGCCGGACCCGGATCACCTTGCCGTTGTCGCTGACCTGTGGTTTGCCCGCGGCGAGGTCCGGGCGCGGGATGACGGCGTTGTCGACGTCCGCGTCGGAGGGATAGGCGTACAGCGTGCGGCTCACCAGCCGGGCGAGCACCTGGTCGGCGGTCGTCGTGGCCCAGCCCGGGTCCCCGCTGGGTATGACGGACGTCACCAGGTCCAGGGTGCCGCCGGGTTTGCCGGTCGCCTGGGCGACGGTGGACGGGCTTGTCGAGGCCGCGGGGACCGGCCCGCCGGACGAGCCGGCGCACCCCGCGAGCACGGTGACGACGGCGAGCGCGGCGGCCAGCCCGGGGACAGGACGAAAACCCGGCCGACGCGGCGCGTGGCCGGGTGCGCGGCGGGGGCTCAACTCTTCAGCAGCAGGCCGAGCCCGATGATCGCGATGATCCACACCGACCCGACGGCGATCGTCAGCCGGTCGAGGTTCTTCTCGACCACGGACGAGCCGCCGAGCGACGACGAGACACCACCGCCGAACAGCGTCGAAAGGCCGCCGCCCTTCGCCCGGTGCAGCAGCACCAGCATCACGAGTATCACGCTCGTGATGATCACGACGATGGACAGCCCGATCTCCATCTAGACCAGCTCCCGCTCCTCCGGGAAGTGGCAGGCGACCTGGTGGCCCGGCTGGATCTCCACCAGAGGTGGCTCCACGGTCCTGCACACCTCCTCGGCCTTCCAGCAACGTGGGTTGAACCGGCACGCGGCGGGCGGGTTGAGCGGGGTCGGTGGGTCACCCCGCAGCAGGATCCGCTCCCGCCGGTGTTGCTTCGCCGGGTCCGGCACCGGGACGGCCGACAGGAGGGCATGGGTGTACGGGTGCAGTGGATGCTCGTACATACCGGCCCGATCGGCCATCTCGACGATCGTGCCAAGGTACATCACGGCGACCCGGTCACTGATGTGGCGCACCACCGAGAGGTCGTGGGCGATGAACATGTAGGTCAGGCCGAGCTCGGACTGCAGGTCGCCCAGCAGGTTGACGACCTGGGCACGCACCGAGACGTCGAGCGCGGAGACCGGCTCGTCGGCGATCACGAGCTTGGGATGGGTGGCGAGCGCCCGCGCGATGCCGATGCGCTGCCGTTGTCCGCCGGAGAACTCGTGTGGGTAGCGGTTGAGGTGCTCGGGTGACAGCCCGACGAGCTCCAGCAGCTCCCGGACCCGGGCCTTCAGCGCGTCCCCGGACAGGTCACCGACGATC
Organism: Pseudofrankia asymbiotica; assembly: GCF_001983105.1. Classification (GTDB taxonomy): domain Bacteria; phylum Actinomycetota; class Actinomycetes; order Frankiales; family Frankiaceae; genus Pseudofrankia; species Pseudofrankia asymbiotica. The sequence goes on from NZ_MOMC01000014.1 coordinate 208,289, forward strand.
TTCAGCGGCGCCGAGACGATCGACCCGACCGTGTGCCGCGGGTTCAGCGACGTGTACGGGTCCTGGAAGATCATCTGGATGTCGCGGCGGRGCGGCCGCATCGCCCGGGCGGACAGGTGGGTGATGTCCCGCCCGTCGAACTCGACCGTGCCGCCGGTCGGCTCCAGCAGCCGGGCGATCGCCCGGCCGGTGGTGCTCTTGCCGCTGCCGCTCTCCCCCACCAGCCCCAGTGTCTCGCCGCGGCGGATCGTGAAGTTCAGCCCGTCGACGGCGCGCACCGCGCCGATCTTGCGCGCGACCAGCGCGCCCCTCGTCACCGGGAAGTGGACCTGGAGATCGGTCACCCGCAGCAGCGCTTCCGCCCCGGGCGCCTCGGCCGGCCGCTCGGGCTTGGTCAGCACGGCGGGCTGGCCGGGCTCCGGCTTCGACGTGGGCGGCTCGGCCGCCGCGGTCTCGGCCGCTCCCGCGGCGCCGGACTTCGTCACCTCATGGTTGCTCACAGGCTCGGTGCCACCTCCTCACGGAAGATCCGGACACGGGCTTCGACCGGCAGGTGACAGGCCACCCGGTGGCCGGGCGCCACCGTCTCCAGCGTAGGCCGCTCGGTACGCGTCGCCGGGCCGGCGAGGTTTGCGTACTGGCAGCGAGGGTGGAACGGGCAGCCGGCTGGCACGGCGATGAGGCTCGGCGGGTTGCCCGGCACGGCCCTCAGCCGGTCGGCACGGGTCCGGTCGAGACGGGTGATCGACGAGAGCAGTCCCCAGGTGTAGGGGTGCTGCGGTGCGCTGAAGATCTCCTGCACGGTCCCGTGCTCGACGGCGTTGCCGGCGTACATGACGAGGACCTCGTCGCTGATCTCAGCGACCACCCCCAGGTCGTGGGTGATCATGACGATCGCCGAGTTGAACTCCTTCTGCAGGTCGTTCAGCAGGTCGAGGATCTGAGCCTGGACGGTGACGTCGAGCGCGGTCGTCGGCTCGTCCGCGATGAGCAGCGACGGGTCGCAGGACAGCGCCATCGCGATCATGGCGCGCTGGCGCATGCCGCCGGAGAACTCGTGCGGGTAGCTGTCGACCCGGCGGCGCGCGTCCGGGATGCCGACCCGGTCCAGCAGCTCGACGGCCCGCGTCTTCGCCGCCTTCTTGGAGACGTCGTGGTGCACCCGATAGGCCTCGATGATCTGGTCACCGATCCTGAAGTACGGATGCATCGCCGACAGCGGATCCTGGAAGATCATCGCCATCTCTCGGCCGCGCAGCGAGCGGACCCGCTCGGCCGAGTCGGACACGAGGTTCTCCCCGTCGAGCCAGATCTCGCCGGACACGGTGGTACGCCGGCCGCGCTGCAGGCCCATGATGGCCAGGCTCGCCGCGCTCTTGCCCGAGCCGGACTCGCCGACGATGCCGAGGGTCCTGCCCCGCTGCAGGCTGAACGACAGCCCGTTGACGGCGCGCACGTCGCCGTCGTCCGTGCCGAACGTCACCTTCAGGTCCCGTACGTCGAGGTAGGGCCGGTCCGCCTGGACGACGGCGGAGTCCGACGGCTCCGGCTGCGCGGTCATCTCACTCTCCTTGTCTCTGGTTCGCTCCGTCCGGGCGGCGCGCTCCGGCCCCTTACTCGCTTCGCTCCCAAGGGACCTCCGCGCGCCGTCCTCCTGCGCTCACGGGCGCTCCGGCGACCTCGCTGCGGCCCAACCCCGATCGCTTCGCTCCGGGGCCGGGCCTCCGCGAGGCGCGCCTCCGCGCCCAGCGCGGTCACCTTGCGCTGGAGCGTCACGAAACCCGGCTTCGAGCTGATGCCGCGGGGGCACTTCGCTGCGCTCGTGCGGGCGGGTTCACGTGCGGACGGCGGCCTGACCCCGACTGGTGACGTTCCAGCGCCACGCAACCGGGCTGGCCCGGAGGCGCGCCTCGCGGAGGCCCGGCCCACGAGCGCAGCGACGTGGACCGGGCCGCAGCGAGGTCGCCGGAGGGCACGTGAGCGGAGGAGGACGCGGCGCGGAGTGGTCGTCCGAGCCGCCAGGCGAGGACGGCCGCGCAGCGCCGCGCCCGGACGGAGCGAACCAGAAACACAGCCCGGACGGAGCGAACCAATGAACACCCTCATGTCGGGCGTACTCGGGGGTCGACGACCGCGTAGAACACGTCGACGAGGATGTTGGCCAGGACCACGAAGCCCGCCGCGAAGATGGTGACCCCGAGAATGGTCGGCAGGTCTCCGGTCGAGATGGYCTCGATGGACGTCTTTCCGAGGCCTCGGAAGCCGAACGTGGTCTCCGTCAGCACCGCGCCGCCGAGCAGCGAGCCGAGGTCGAGGCCGAAGATGGTGACCACGGGGGTCAGCGCGGCGCGCAGCGCGTGCTTGCCGACGACCGTGCGTTCTGGCAGGCCCTTGGCGCGGGCGGTGCGGATGTAGTCCTCGCCGAGCACGTCCAGCATGCTCGCCCTGGTCAGCCGGGCGTACAYCGCCGAGTACAGGAAGGCGAGCACGATCCAGGCGGGCAGGAGATTTCGGGCCCATAGCAGCGGGTTGTCCAGCAGCGGCACGTAGTGGATGTTCGGGAACAGCCGCCACTGGTAGCTGACGAGAAGCAGCAGGACGAGGCCGGTGAAGTAGACCGGCAGGGAGACGGCGCCGAGCGCCACGGTCATCGCCGCGCGGTCGAGGACCGAGCCGCGGCGCAGCGCCGAGAGGATGCCGATGCCGACGCCGATGACCAGGAACAGCACCGCGGCGCCGAGTGCCAGCGAGATGGTGATCGGCAGAGCTCTGGTGATCTCGGTCCAGACCGGCTCGCTGTTCTTGAACGAGTACCCGAAGCAGGGCGGTGGGCACCAGGTCTTGTCCGGCCCGGAGTCGAAGTGCCGGCCGGCGAAGATTCCCACGAGGAAGTGCCAGTACTGCACGAGGATCGGCTGGTCGAGGCCCAGTTTCTTCGTCACGCCGGCGATGGCCGCCTCGCTCGGGGCCCGGCCGGCGAACAGGACCGCGGGGTTCGAGCCCAGCACCCTCGGTACCAGGAAGAAAAGCAGGAACGTGATGACGCTGATGAGCCAGAGGATCACGATCCCGCCGAGCACCCGGCGGATTACGAATCCAGCCATGTCTGGTGGTCTCCGCTTCTGTCAGCGTCTCGGGGGTTCTTGCGCCGCCGCGTGGTCCGGCCGCCGGGTGCGCGCGGAGGCGTCCACCCGGCGGCCGGACTCACGGCGGTAGCCGGGCCGAGGGGCGCGCGATCACGTCGCGTCGCGCGCCCCGGGCCCTGGTAGGTGTGTCAGTCGGACCGGCGTCCGCCGGACCTGGTCACCGCACGACGCCCATCGCGGCGAAGTTGGCCATGTTGTAACCGGGCGAGAACTGGACGTTCGTGATCCGGTCGCTGTACAGGTTCATCGCCTTGTCGTCGATCAGCGGGACGTACGCACCGGACTGGACCACGCCCTTGTCGACCTTGGTCCAGGCGGCCTGCGCGGCGCCGTCGTCGGTGGCGGCGAGGCCCTCGTCGATGCCCGAGTTCACGGTCGGGTCGTTGAGCTCGGCGTAGTTGCTGTTGCCCTGGGGGAGGATCTTCCGACCGTCGACGATGGAGCTGAAGAAGCCGTACGCCGAGGGCCAGTCCGGGCCCCACCCGGTGATGTGCAGGCCATAACCCTTCGTCTGGACGTTCTTCGGGATGCCGATCACGGCGGAGAAGTACTGCGAGGAGTCGAACTTCTCCACCGAGGCGGTGATGCCGATCTTCTTCAGGTCCGCCTGGAGCGCGGTCGCCTGGTTGACCTCGAGGGGCCGGTTGCTACGAACGGTGATCTTGGTGGAGAACCCGTTCGGCTGGCCACAGGCCTTCAGCTCGTCCTTGGCCTTGGTGAGGTCGCCCGCGTTGTTCGGCGTCGGGAAGAGGTCGAACGCCTTGTAGTAGGCGACGGTCGGCGGGAGCATGGTCGTCGCGGGCTGGCCGGCCGTGGGACCACCGCGCGCCGACACCTGGCCCTGCTTGTTGACCGCGTAGGCGACCGCGAGCCGGCAGTGCACGTTGTCGAACGGCTTCACCGTGGTGGCGATGCTCAGGTAGCGCAGGAAGCCGGTCAGGTCGACCGTGGTACGGGCCTTGCGCAGCGCCGGGTCGGCGATCAGCTGGGTACGCGCCGCGGTATCCGTGCCGGTCTGGTCGAGGAACACGTCGGCATCACCGGACATCAGCCGGTTGTCGATCTCCGGGGCCTCGAGGCCCATGGTGATCTCGATCTTGTCCGGCAACGCCTTGTTGACGTCGTCGGTCGACTGGTCCCACTGGTCGTTGCGGACCAGGGTGACTGACTGGTTCGGCACGTACTTGTCGAACTTGTACGGGCCGGACGCCACCGGGTGCGACGTGTACTTGTCGCCGGTGTCCTTCGCCTGCGGCACGGGCGAGGCACCGGGCTGGGCCATGATGTAGTTCCAGTCCGGGAACGCCTTGTTGAGGTGGAAGACCAGCGTGCTGTCGTCCGGCGTCTCCACGGACGTGAGGCCGAGCTTGTCGGGGCTGGGGTCCTTGTAGGGGCCCGGGTACTCGGGGTCGGTCTGGAGGCTGTCGATGACGAACGTCGGACCACCGTTGATGACGTCCTGGGCGAAGAACCGCTCGATGYCGTACTTGATGTCCTTGGACGTGATGACGGACCCGTCCTCGAACTTGACGCCGCTCTTGAGCTTGTACGTCCAGGTCTTCCCGCCGTCGGGGGACTTCGGGACCTCCGTCGCGAGGTCCGGTACAAGCTCGGYCGAGTTCGGCTTGGGCTCGTAGGTCAGCAGCGAGCGGGTGATCCAGCGCTGCACATCCCAGCAGAAGGCGTAGTAGGTCCGCGCCGGGTCCCACGAGTCGCAGTCGCTGCTGGCCAGCGCCTTGAGGGTGCCGCCCTTCTTGTCCGACGGATAGAACAGCTGGTCCGTCGTCGTCGGGAGGCCGGCGGCCGTGCCGGTGGTGGCCGCTCCCGTGCCGCCGCCGCCGTCGTCGCCGCCGCCACAGGCGGCGAGGATCAGGCCACCGGCCGCGACGAGCACGCCGGTCCTGATCCAGACCGAGTGTTTCCTCATCCGGTTCCCCTCTTCTTGTGCGGTGCTGCCCCGGGATGGGCCGAGGATTGTCCGTACGTGCGGACCCCGACCCGCGCCGTTGCGGGAGGATCCGGCCGAGCGACGCGGTACGGCGGGTCTCGCCGCCGCGCCAGGGTGTTAGGTCCGAGATGGAGCGATGGTGGCCGCGTGCCGGCGGTCAGCCGCCGCCTCTGGGGTCGAAGGCGTCCCGCAGCGCGTCGCCGAGCAGGTTGAAGGCCAGCACGGTCAGGAAGATCGCCACGCCCGGCACGACCATGAACGTCGGATCGACCCTGAACAGCCCGCCCGCGGCGGTCGAGAGCATGTCGCCCCAGGACGAGGTCGGTGGCTTCACGCCCACGCCCAGGTAGGACAGCGCGGCCTCGAAGAGGATGTTCGTGGGGATCAGCAGGGTGGTGTAGACGAGGATCGGCGCGACCAGGTTCGGCAACAGCTCCTGCGCCATGATCCGGACCGACCCGGCACCGGTGCCGCGCGCTGCCGCGACGAAGTCCTTCTCCTTGAGCGAAAGCACCTGGCCCCGGACGATCCGGCCGATGTACGGCCAGCTGAAGAACCCGATGATGAACACCAGGATGAACAGGCGCAGCGTGTTGCCGTTCAGGCCGAAGGCGCTGTCCGGGATCACCGCGACGATCGCGATCGCGAACAGGAGCAGGGGGAATGCGAGCAGCAGGTCCATCAGCCGGGCGATCAGGCCGCCGACCCAGCCGCCCACGTAGCCGGAGATCAGCCCCATTACGGTGCCGAGGACGACGGACAGCAGCGTCGCCAGCGACGCGACCAGCAGCGAGATGCGAGCGCCGTAGATGACGCGGGCGAAGACGTCGCGTCCGCTGAGCGGCTCGACGCCGAAGGGGTGATGGGAGCTCATGCCGCCGAACGAACCAGCGGGAAGAGCCGTGTTCGGGTCGAGCAGGCCGTAGTTCGGCTCGTCCGGGTTCACTCCGACGATCGACGTCAGCACAGGCGCGAAGATCGCGATGAGCACGACGAGGACGACGAAGGCCGCGCTGGCCAGCGCGACCTTGTCCCTGCGCAGCCGCGACCAGGCGATCCGCCAGAGCGAGCGACCGGCGACCGGCTTGACGACCGGCGGGCCGGGTGTCAAGTCGGTGGGTTCCACCTGCACCGGCACCGCCACGGACCACCTCCAAAGCACACGAAAACAAACGTTCTGCCCAAAGCGCGAAAGTCAACGCACGGTAGCGTTGTCCGAGAGCACTGGATAGCGGATGTTATGAAGTGCTGAGGAAACGTTGCCTGTTTGCCACACGATGACCGTTATGTAACAGGGACGTTACGTGGGAGAGAACACCCGAGGCGGCGGACGAACCGGCGCAACCCACCGGTCACCTCGGCCGTAACACGGGCCTACGCGACGGAGCGCACGCACGGCACCCCTCCGCGGCCACCAGCCCGCCACGGCGAGCAAACGGCCTTACAAAGACACCGGGCCCGGCCGCTGGTCGCGGCCCGGGCCCGGTGGCGTCGGTGCTGGTGGTCCGCCTGGTCGGCGGCCCTGGTCTAGGCCGGTGGGCCGCTGCGCACGATGGCGGTGAACTCCTCGGCGACCAGGCTCGCGCCGCCGACCAGACCGCCGTCCACGTCCGGCATGGTGAACAGCTCGGCGGCGTTCGCCGCCTTGACCGAGCCGCCGTAGAGCACCCGGATCCCGGCGGCGATCTCCGGGGTGAACAACGTGGCCAGCCGCCCGCGCACGGCCGCGCACATGTCCTGCGCGTCCTGCGCCGAGGCCGTGCGGCCGGTGCCGATCGCCCAGACCGGCTCGTAGGCGATGACGATCGTCTCCGCCTGCTTCGGGGTCACGCCAGCGAGCGACCCGTCCAGCTGCGCCAGGCAGTGCTCGACGTGGGTGCCGGCCACCCGGACATCCTCGTGCTCACCGATGCACACGATCGGTGTCAGTCCGTTCCGGTAGGCGGCGGCGGCCTTCGCGGCGACCACCGCGTCCGTCTCGTGGTGGTCGGTGCGCCGCTCCGAATGCCCGACGATCACGTACGTGCAGCCGAGCCTGGCAAGCATCGGCCCGCCGACGTCGCCGGTGTGCGCGCCGGAATCGAACGGCGAGAGGTCCTGGGCGCCGTAGCCGAGCGCCAGCTTGTCCCCGTCGATCGTGGTCTGCACGCTGCGCATGTCGATGAACGGCGGGAAGAGGACCGTCTCGACCCGTTCCAGCTCGTCGGGCTTGAGGTCGTAGGCGACCTTCTGGACGAGCGCGATCGCCTCGAGGTGGTTCAGGTTCATCTTCCAGTTGCCCGCGACGAGCGTGCGCCGGCCGGTGCCCTTCGGTTTCGGGCCACCGGCCGGCCGGCCACCCGGCTTGCCGGCCGAGCGTCCCAGCGGAGGAGGAGTCATGGGGCTCAGACCTCCAGCGCCGCGAGGCCGGGCAAGGACTTGCCCTCCAGGAACTCCAGGCTCGCGCCGCCACCGGTCGAGATGTGGCTGAACGACGCCTCGGGGATGCCCAGCGTGCGCACGGCGGCGGCGGAGTCGCCGCCGCCGACGACCGTGAAGCCGTCCCGCGCGGCGATGGCCTCGGCGACGCCCTTCGTGCCGGCGGCGAACGGCGCCAGCTCGAAGACGCCCATCGGCCCGTTCCAGAAGATCGTCTGTGCGCCCGAGAGCCTGCCGGCGAACAGCTCCGTCGACTCGGGGCCGATGTCGAGCCCCAGCCAGCCGTCGCGGATGCCGGTCACCGGCACCACCTCGGTGGCGGCGTCCGCGGCGAACCGGTCGGCGATGACGACGTCCCGCGGCAGCACGATCCGCTCGCCGCCCTCGGCGAGCAGGTTCTTGCAGGTGTCGATCATCTCGGTCTCGAGCAGCGACGCACCGACGCCGTGGCCCTGGGCCGCCAGGAACGTGAAGCACATGCCGCCGCCGATGAGCAGGGCGTCGACCTTCGGCAGCAGCGCCCGGATCACGTCCAGCTTGTCGGACACCTTCGACCCGCCCAGCACCACCAGGTACGGCCGCCCGGCGTCGCCGCCCGTCAGCCCCCGCAGTACGGACAACTCGGCGAGCACCAGCCCGCCGGCCGCGTGCGGCAGCCGCTTCGGCACGTCGGCGACACTCGCGTGGGCCCGGTGCACGGCGCCGAAGGCGTCGCCGACGTAGAACTCGGCGAGCGCGGCCAGCTCGTCGGCGAACGCGGCGCGCGTGGCGGCGTCCTTGCTGGTCTCCCCCGGGTTGAAGCGCAGGTTGTCCAGCAGGGCCACCTCGCCGTCCCCGAGCCCGGCGACGACCTCCGCGGCCGCCGAGCCCGCGATGTCGGCGGTGCCGTCTCCGGTGAAGGCGACCGGCCGGCCGAGCGCCTCGGCGAGCCGGGCCGCGACCGGGGCGAGCGAGTACTTCTCGTCGTACTCACCCTTGGGCCGGCCCAGGTGGGAGCAGACCACCACACGGGCGCCGCGCTCGGCGAGCGTCCTGATGGTGGGCACGCTGGCGAGCACCCGGCCGTCGTCGGTGATCCGCGGGGTGTCGCCGGACCGGTCAAGCGGCACGTTCAGGTCGCTGCGGACCAGCACCCGGTGCCCGGCGACCTGCAGGTCGTCGATCGTCCTCACGCTTCAGGTCTCCAGGGATGAGGAAGGAAGAAAGGGGAAGAGTTGGCGGCACAGACGACACCGCCCGGTGCCAGGGGCACCGGGCGGCACGTCACAGCGGATCTTCTACGTCGACTAGCCGAGGCGGGCCGCGACCAGGGCCGTCAGGTCGACGAGGCGGTTCGAGTAGCCCCACTCGTTGTCGTACCAGCCGACGACCTTCACGAAGGTGCCGGTCGACATGGTCAGCAGCGAGTCGAAGGTGCACGACGCCGGCGTGCCGACGATGTCCGACGACACGATCGGGTCCTCGGTGTAGACGAGGTAGCCCTTCAGCGGGCCGTCGGCCGCCGCCTGGTAGGCCGCGTTGATCTCGTCCTTGCTCGCGGGCCTCGCCAGGTTGACCACCAGGTCGGTGACCGAGCCGTCGAGCACCGGCACCCGCATCGAGATGCCGTCCAGCTTGCCCTTGAGCTTCGGCAGCGCCAGCGCCGTCGCCTTGGCCGCGCCGGTGGTGGTCGGGATGATGTTCTGCGCGGCGGCGCGGGCCCGGCGCAGGTCCTTGTGCGGGAAGTCCAGGATCACCTGGTCGTTCGTGTAGGCGTGGATCGTGGTCATCAGGCCGTTCTCGATGCCGAACGCCTCGTCGAGGACCTTCGCCAGCGGCGCCACGCAGTTCGTCGTGCAGCTCGCGTTCGACAGCACGTGGTGACTGGCCGGGTCGTAGGCGTCGTCGTTCACGCCCATGACGACGGTCAGGTCCTCGCCCTTGGCCGGGGCGGAGATGATGACCTTCTTCGCGCCCGCCTGGAGGTGCTTGGCGGCCGGCTCGCGGTCGGTGAACCGGCCGGTCGACTCGATGACGATGTCGACACCCAGCTCGCCCCAGGGCAGCGCCGCCGGGTCCCGCTCCGCGAGCACCTTGATCGTGTGGTCACCGACCTGGATACCGCCGTCGACGACGCTGACCGTCTCGGCCAGCGTGCCCAGGGTGGTGTCGTACTTCAGCAGGTGCGCAAGGGTCTTGCTGTCGGTGAGGTCGTTGACGGCGACAACCTCAAGCCCCGCCTGCTTGCTCGCCGCCAGCGCCCGCCAGAAGTTCCGGCCGATCCGACCGAAACCATTGACCCCTACTCGCGTAGCCACGTCCGCGGACTCCCAACCGTCGTACCGACGTCATGTTCCGTTACCGCTCCAGAGCCTAACGACTTTGCGCCGCCGGGTTCGGTATCCGAGGCCCATCGGGGGGCGGATCACCCCCAGGCAACCACCCACATCACGCATTCTCGAGCAACTCCGGCGACACGGGCTCCCCCGCCGATTCGCCCAATCACCGCGAGTCAGCACGTTCGGCCGTGCCTCGGGCCAGGGAGCGAATCGGCGGGCCCCTGCCAGGCCGCTGCCCACCGGAGGCCGGGCCGGGCTCGACGCCCGATGGGGCTAGGCGTTCTCGAGAAGCTCCGGCGAGACGCTGGCCTCCGTGTTGGGGATGCCGAGGACGCTCGCGCGCTTGTCGGCGAGGGCGAGGAGGCGGCGGATCCTGCCAGCGACGGCGTCCTTCGTCAGCGGCGGGTCGGCGAGCGCGCCGAGCTCCTCCAGTGACGCCTGGGCGTGCTGCAGCCGCAGCCGGCCGGCCGCCAGCAGGTGCTCAGGAGCGTCGTCGCCGAGGATGYGCATCGCGGCCTGCACCCGCGCGCCAGCGGCCACGGCCGCCCGGGCCGAACGGCGCAGGTTCGCGTCGTCGAAGTTCGCCAGCCGGTTGGCGGTCGCGCGGACCTCGCGGCGCATCCGCCGCTCCTCCCAGGCCAGCAGGCTGTCGTGCGCGCCGATCCTGGTCAGCAGCGCGCTGATCGCGTCGCCGTCGCGGATCACCACGCGGTCGACGCCGCGCACGTCCCGGCTCTTGGCCTGCACCCCGAGCCGGCGGGCCGCGCCGACAAGCGCCAGCGCCGCCTCCGGGCCGGGCGAGGTCACCTCCAGCGAGCAGGACCGTCCCGGCTCGGTGAGCGAGCCGTGCGCGAGGAACGCGCCCCGCCAGGCCGCCGCCGCGTCACAGGCCGAGCCGGTGACGACCTGTGGAGGCAGCCCGCGGACGGGGCGGCCGCGCTGGTCGAGCAGGCCGGTCGACCGGGCGAGCTGCTCGCCGTCGCGCTCGACCCGCACGATGTAGCGGACCGAGCGGCGCAGGCCGCCGGCCGCGAGCACCGCGATCGTCGACGGGAAGCTGAACACCTCGGCGATCTCCCGGCGCAGCCGGCGCGCGGTCGCCCCGGTGTCGAGCTCCGCCTCGACGACGATGCGGCCCCCGACGATGTGCAGGCCGCCGCCGAAACGCAGCAACGCCGCCATCTCGGCGCGCCGGCAGCAGGGCTTCGCTACTCGCAGCCGGCTGAGCTCGTCCTTCACGGTGGCCGTCATCGCCGCCACACCGATCACTCCTTGAGGTCGCGGGCCGTTGCCCGCGGGTCGGGAGGGCCAGGGGTTACCACCGGGTCGGCGACGGGACTCCCGCCGGATCGGCGACGGGGCCCTTGCTGGATCGGCCTCGCCGATCCGGCCCGTCGTCGATCCGGGAGGTCGTCGCCCCAGGAGGTCTGCTCACCGGCCAGGCCCGGCCCGCGGTGGGCCACTGGTGACTCCGCTGTCAGGGTCGCGCGTGCCGTCCGTGCTTCCGCCCCGGCCGGCGGGCCGGGGATGTCGCCGGCCACGGGGCCGGACGCCGCGAAGACGGCGTTGAAGGCGGCCGCGAGCAGCAGGGGATCGTGGACCCCCGCGGCGTCGGCCGAGCGGACCGGCGCGAGGTGCAGCCCGGCGCCGAGGTCGGCCGCCGCCGCCGCCAGCGCCGAGGGGTCGGCGACGGCCGCCGGATCGGCGAGCACCACGTCCACGGTGAGCCCCGGGGCGTGCTGGGCGAGCACGCGCAGATGCGCCTCGGGGGTGAAGCCCTCGGTCTCCCCCGCCTGCGCGACCAGGTTCAGCACGACCAGCCGGCGCGCCGCCGCACCGGTGATCACCTTGTGCATCTCGGGCACCAGCAGGTGCGGCAGCATGCTGGTGTAGAGCGAGCCGGGCCCCAGGACCAGCCAGTCCGCCTCCGCCACGGCGGCACAGGCCGGTGCGCAGACCCGCGGCTCCGCCGGCTCCACCCAGACCTCCCGGACCGAGCCCCGGGTGGTCGCCACGGCCACCTGGCCGCGCACCTGGTGGGTCGCCRCCGGGTCGTCCGGGTCGAGGCCCGCGACCTCTGCGACGATGTCGATCCCGTCCTCGGACAACGGCAGCACCCGGCCGCATGCCCCGAGCAGTTCGGCGGCCAGCTCGAGCGCCGCCACCGGCGAGCCGACATGCTCGGTGAGCGCGGCCAGCACCAGGTTGCCCAGCGCGTGCCCGGCCAGCGGCCCACCGCCGGCGAACCGGCGCTGGAACACGCCGGTCCAGGTCCGTGACCACTCGTCCGAGCCGGCGAGCGCCGCCAGCGCCATCCGCAGGTCGCCGGGCGGGAGCGCGCCGAGCTCATGGCGCAGCCGACCGGACGACCCGCCATCGTCACCGACCGTGACGACGGCCGTCACCCGATCGGTGATGCGGCGCAGCGCCGACAGCGACGCGGCGAGGCCGTGGCCGCCACCGAACGCGACGACGGCCGGCGCGCCGGGCGCCGGGAGCTGGGCCGCCCGAACCTGCGTCATGGGATCTCCGGCACGTCGTGGGAGTGATGGAGCACGGGCGTCACTCCCGGCCCAGGTCGCGGTGCACGATCTGGACGCCGACGCCGGTCGCGGCGAGCCGCGCGGCGAGCTCCTCGGCGACGGCGACGCTGCGGTGCCGCCCGCCGGTGCAGCCGACGGCGAGGGTCAGGTACCGCTTGCCCTCGCGCAGGTACCCCTCGCCGACGAGGCGCAGCAGCTCGGCGTACCGGTCGACGAACTCCTTGGCGCCCGGCTGGTCGAGGACATAGTCGCGCACCTGGGGGTCGCGGCCGGTGAACGGCCGCAGCGCCTCCACCCAGTGCGGGTTGGCCAGGAAGCGGCAGTCGGCGACCAGGTCCGCGTCCAGCGGCAGCCCATAGCGGTAGCCGAACGAGATGACCGTGGCGTTGAGCCGGTTGCCACCCGGCTGCCCGAACGCCGCGTCGATCTTCGAGCGCAGCTCGTGGACGTTGAGGTCGGTGGTGTCGAGCACCAGGTCGGCCTCGCCGCGCAGCTCGGCGAGCAGCGCCCGCTCCCGGCTGATGCCGTCGACGACCCGGCCGTCGCCCTGCAACGGGTGCGGGCGGCGGACGTGGTCGAACCGGCGGATCAGCGCGTCGTCGCTGGCCTCCAGGAACAGCACCCGCGGCCGGGTGCCGGCGGCGTCGAGCGCGTCCAGTGCCGCCCGCAGGTCGGCGAAGAACGCGCGCCCGCGCACGTCGACGACGACCGCGATCCGGCTCACGCCGCCGCCGGAGCGCCGGCCCAGCTCGGCCATCGTCGACAGCAGCGCCGGTGGCAGGTTGTCGACGACGAACCAGCCCAGGTCCTCCAGGCACTTGGCCGCGGTGCTGCGGCCGGCGCCGGACAGCCCGGTGATGATCGCGAGATCCAGCGGCCCGCTGGGTGCGGCGGTGGTCACGGCGTGGTCCCCCTTGTCACGGCGTGCTCTCCCTCTGTCGTCAAGCTCTCTGTGGTCAGGCCCTCTGTCGTTGCGTTCTCCGTCGTCGAGTTCTCCGTCGTCGAGTTCTCCGTCGTCGAGTTCTCCGTCGTCGAGTTCTCCGTCGTCGGGTTCTCCGTCGTCGGGTTCTCCGTCAGGACCTCGCCCGTGAGCGGGTCGACCGCCGGCGCGGGCGCGGCGGGCGCCCCGGGGGCGCTGCGCGCGAGCGCCGCGACGACGGCCGCGGCGGTGCGCGGGCCGATCCCGGGCACGCCGGCGATCTCCTCGACGCTCGCCGCGCGCAGCTTCGCGACCGAGCCGAACGTGCGCAGCAGCGCCTTGCGCCTGGTCTCGCCGAGTCCCGGCACGCCGTCCAGCAGCGACGCCGTCATCGACGTGGACCGCTTCTGCCGGTGGTAGGTGATCGCGAACCGGTGGGCCTCGTCCCGCACCCGCTGCAGCAGGTAGAGCCCCTCGCTGGTGCGCGGCAGGATGACCGGGTCCGGGTCGTCCGGCAGCCAGACCTCCTCCAGGCGCTTGGCGAGCCCACACAGGGCGACCCCGCCGGGCCCCGACTCGATCCCCAGGTCCGCCAGCGCCCGCGCCGCCGCCGCCACCTGCGGCGGCCCACCGTCGACGACGACCAGGTTCGGCGGGTAGGCGAACCTGCGGGGCCGTCCGTCCACCACCAGCGACTCCCCGGCGGGCGGCTCGCCCGTGCCCAGGGTTCCTGCCGTATCGGCTCCGCCGATCCGGGAGGTCAGCGCTCCCCCGCCGTCCTCGACCGCCAGGCCGCCAGGCTCGGCTGACCCGGCCGGCTCGGCCTCGCCTCGGGCGTCCTCCTCCGCGCCGGGCAGCTCGCCAGTACGCGACCTTTCCGCCAGGTACCGGCTGAACCGTCGGCCGACCGTCTCGTACATGCTCGCGACGTCGTCCTGACCGGCGACTCCCCGAATGGAGAAACGCCGGTACTCGGACTTACGGGGCAGCCCGTCCTCGAAGACGACCATGCTCGCCACGACGTTGGTGCCCTGGGTGTTCGAGATGTCGAAGCACTCGATCCGCAGCGGCGCGTCGGCGAGGCCGAGCGCCTCCTGCAGCTCGGCGAGGGCGCGGCTACGCGCCGTCAGGTCGCTCGCGCGCCGGGTGCGGTGCAGCATGAGCGCCTGTCTGGCGTTGCGCTCCACGGTCTCGAACAGCGTCCGCTTGTCGCCGCGGCGCGGGACGCGCACCTCGACCCGTCCGCCGCGGTACCGGCCGAGCAGCTCGGCCACCGCCTCGGCGTCGGTCGGCAGCTCCGGGACGAGGACCTCCCGCGGGATGTCGGCCCGCCCCTCGCCGCCACCCACCGGGGCGGCGTCGCCGACGTCCTTGTCCCCCAGGTACTCCTGGGTGAGGAACTGCTCGACGAGGTCGGGGGTGCCGACGTCCGCCAGCTTGTCGACGACCCAGCCGCGCTGGCCGCGGACCCTGCCGTCGCGCACGTAGAAGACCTGGACCGCCGCCTCCAGCTCGTCGTCGGCGAACGCGACGACGTCGGCGTCGGTTCCGTCGGGCAGCACGACGGCCTGCTTCTCCATCGCGCGGCGCAGCGCGCCGGCGTCGTCGCGCAGCCGCGCGGCCCGCTCGTAGTCCTGCGCGTCGGCGGCGTCCCGCATCTCCTTCTCCAGCCGGCGCAGGAACCTGCCGGTCTGGCCGCCCATGAAGTCGCAGAAGTCCTCGACGATCTGGCGGTGCTCGTCCGCGGTGACCCGGCCGACGCAGGGCGCGCTGCAGCGGTCGATATAGCCGAGCAGGCATGGCCGGCCGACCTGCCCGGCACGCTTGAAGACGCCGGCGGAGCAGGTGCGCGCGGGGAACACCCGCAGCAGCAGGTCCAGCGTCTCCCTGATGGCCCAGGCGTGCGCGTAGGGGCCGAAGTAGCGGACACCCTTGCGCTTCGGCCCGCGCATGACCTGGAGTCGCGGGAACTCCTCCTGCAGCGTCACAGCGAGACTCGGGTAGCTCTTGTCGTCGCGGTAGCGGACGTTGAACCGCGGGTCGTACTCCTTGATCCAGGTGTACTCCAGCGCGAGCGCCTCGACCTCGGTGGACACGATGGTCCACTCGACGGCGCTCGCGGTGGTGACCATCGTGCGGGTGCGGGGATGCAGCGCATAGACGTCGGTGAAGTAGTTGGCGAGCCGGGCGCGCAGGTTCTTGGCCTTGCCGACGTAGAGGACGCGGCCATGAGGATCCCGGAAGCGGTACACGCCCGGGGTCTCGGGGATCGAGCCCGGCGCGGGTCGGTAGGACGCCGGATCAGCCATAGGTCGAGCCTACGGCGACCCGGGTCACGGTCAGACAGCGCCTCCACGTAACTATTTCATCACGCAGAGCGTTGATACCCGCCTAGGGGTGCCCCACCAACCCGACCGTTCCGTGGCCTTACCGTGTCTCGCGCACGGCGGTCCGACCCCTCACAGCCCTGTGAAGTCCCTCGCGCGCCGAGTTCCTGAGGCTCACGTGCGTCGCGACGCCCGTCCGCCGCGCCGCCGTTTCCTGGCGCGGCGGACGGCGCGGCGCGCGCCCGGACGAGCGGCCACGACCCGCGAGAGCCAGGTCAGCACGGCGAACGGCGCGCCAGTGCCGGCAAACAGCTACAGGCATGTGGCTGCCGATCGCACTAGTCGGCGCCGTCGTCCCGCCCGGCAGGGCCACCCGCACGGCCCTGTTTCTTTACCGCCCTTTCCCCACCTGTCCAGGCGCGAGCGAGGCCCACCACGTATCGTGGACGTAGCGTGCTTGCACGAGTGCGCGCCGCCGCTGGGGGGTGGTGGCGCGAAGCATGACCGGCGTTGTCGCCGGGCGGATGGCGCTGTCGCCGCGAGGTTTATGGCAGTGGGGCCGGAAGGCACGCGGCGGTATCGCCATACCGCGCACGACGGCAAGGCCGCATCACCGCAAGGGTGCACGGCTGTAGGGGCGCATCCGCTGTCGGGGACCTCCCGCGAGAGCGCCACCAGGAAGACAGCACAGCGGCGATGACGCCGCGGGGCGCGGCTGCCTGTCGGCAAGCCGTCCGCACTCGGCTGGCACCTGGGACGCGACGCTGCGACCCTCAAATCAGCAACCGGGAAACCTGGCTGCTGGGAGAAAGCGTCGCCGTGGGCCTGGCAGGCGCCTCAAGGGAGGGACCCACCCGTGCAGGGTCTGGACGTCAGCACCGAGTTCGTCGTCGACGACGCGTCGACGAGCGGGCGGGTCACTGTCCTCGTGGTCACCTGGCGTGCCTGCGACCCGCTGGCCGTCGGCATCGCTCTGGTCTCCCGACCTGACCACCCGGCGCTGCCACAGGGCAACTGGGTAGCCCCACGGGACGCGCTGCGCACCGGGCTGGAGAAGCCCACCGGTGACGGCGACGTGCGCTTCACCCCCGACACGCACCGCGCCGAGGTACAGCTGGAGCTCACCGACGGCGCCTCGCACTCGACCGTCGTCCTCGGCGCCGAACCGCTGCGCGACTTCCTGGAGCGCACCGAGCGGGTCGTCCCCGCCGGGCAGGAGCACCCCGAGCGCGAGCTCGACGCCGTCCTCGAAGAGCTTCTCCGCGCCTGACCGGCCATCGTCAGTGACGACCACGGACGGCCCGGCGGCGGACGAGGACCGGCGCCCCACCTCACGGTCGCGGTCGAGCCGCGGCCCGTCACGGCTGACCTGCCTCGGGCCGACGGCTCAGCCGGCGTTCGACGCGGTGACGAGCGCCTCGGTGGTCGCGGTGGCCGATGACGGACGGCTGGTGCTCGCGGACCTCGCGCGCGGGCTCGACCTGCCCGGTGGCCACGTCCAGTGGCGCGACACGTCGCCTGAGGAGACAGCCCGCCGCGAGACCCTCGAGGAGATCAGGGCCGAACTGGGCAGCCTGACGCCGGTCGAGGTCATCGAGTCGGACCACTTCGGCCCGGACGACCTGACCTATATGATCATCTACGTCGCCCGGATCCGCCGTCTGCTCCCCTGGGCGGACGGCCACGAGTCAGCGGGCCGGGTCATCCTGTCGCCCACCGAGTTCCTGGCCGCCTACCGCGGCACGCGCCCCGGCCTGATGCGCCACCTCGTCTCCTCCGCCCTCACCGCGCTGACCGCCGGTCAGCGGGCCCCTGAGGGGGCATCGGAGCCGGGCTAGTCGACGCCGGCGGCGGTCATGCCGCGGAGCTCCTTCTTGAGCTCGGAGATCTCGTCGCGCAGCCGGGCGGCGAGCTCGAACTGGAGCTCCTTGGCGGCCTCGTGCATCTGGTCGTCGAGCTGGCGGATGAGGTTCGCAAGGTCATGGCGCGGCATGCCGGCGAGCTCGGCGGCGTACTTGCCGACGGCGTCCTGCTTGCCGCCGCGGGACTTCATCCCGGGCACCGGCGCCTTGCCTCGAGACTGCGCCCGGCCGCCGCCGTACAGCTCCCCGTCGGCGTTCTCCCGGACCATGTCGTCGAGGATGTCCATGACCTTCTTCCGCAGCGGCTGCGGGTCGATGCCGTTCTTCTCGTTGTAGGCGGTCTGCAGGGCGCGGCGGCGGTTCGTCTCCTCGATCGCGGTCCGCATCGAGGGGGTGATCTTGTCGGCGTACATGTGCACCTGGCCGGCGACGTTGCGGGCCGCGCGGCCGATCGTCTGGATCAGTGACCGCTCAGAGCRCAGGAAGCCCTCCTTGTCGGCGTCCAGGATCGACACCAGCGACACCTCGGGCAGGTCGAGGCCCTCGCGCAGCAGGTTGATGCCGACCAGCACGTCGTACTCGCCGCGGCGCAGCTCGGTCAGCAGCTCGACCCGGCGCAGCGTGTCCACCTCGCTGTGCAGGTAACGCACCCGGATGCCGAGCTCCAGCAGGTAGTCGGTGAGGTCCTCGGACATCTTCTTGGTGAGCGTGGTGACGAGGATCCGCTCGTCACGCTCCGCCCGCTGCCGGATCTCGTGGACGAGGTCGTCGATCTGGCCCTTCGTCGGCTTGAGGACGATCTCCGGGTCGATCAGCCCGGTCGGCCGGATGATCTGCTCGACGACGCCGTCCGCGCATCCCAGCTCGTACGGGCCGGGTGTCGCCGACAGGTAGACGGTCTGGCCGATGCGCTGCAGGAACTCCTCCCAGCGCAGCGGCCGGTTGTCCATCGCCGACGGCAGCCGGAAACCGTGGTCGACCAGGTTGCGCTTCCGGGACATGTCGCCCTCGTACATGCCGCCGATCTGCGGCACCGTGTTGTGCGACTCGTCGATGACCAGCAGGAAGTCGTCGGGGAAGTAGTCGAGCAGCGTGTGCGGCGCGGTGCCGGCGGCGCGCCCGTCGATGTGGCGCGAGTAGTTCTCGATGCCGGAGCAGAACCCGACCTGGCGCATCATCTCGATGTCGTAGGTGGTCCGCATGCGCAGCCGCTGCGCCTCCAGCAGCTTGCCCTGCCCCTCCAGCGTCTCCAGCCGGGCGGCCAGCTCCTCCTCGATGCCGGCGATCGCCCGTTCCATCCGCTCGGGACCCGCGACGTAGTGGGTCGCCGGGAAGACGTGCAGCTGCTGCACCTCCCGGACGATCTCGCCGGTCAGCGGGTGCAGGTAGGAGAGCCGTTCGATCTCGTCGCCGAACAGTTCGATGCGGACCGCCAGTTCCTCGTACACGGGGAACACCTCGACCGTGTCACCGCGGACCCGGAACGTGCCCCGGGTGAACGCCAGGTCGTTGCGGGCGTACTGGACGTCGACCAGCCGGCGCAGCAGGATGTCGCGGTCGATCTCCTCACCGACGGAGAGCCGGACCATCCGATCGATGTACTCCTGCGGGGTGCCAAGGCCGTAGATGCAGCTCACGGAGGCGACGACGATCGTGTCGCGGCGGGTGAGCAGGCTCATCGTCGCCGAGTGGCGCAGCCGCTCGACCTCCTCGTTGATCGAGGAGTCCTTCTCGATGTAGGTGTCGGTCTGGGCGATGTACGCCTCAGGCTGGTAGTAGTCGTAGTACGAGACGAAGTACTCGACCGCGTTGTTGGGCAGCAGCTCGCGGAACTCGTTGGCCAGCTGGGCCGCGAGCGTCTTGTTCGGCGCCATCACCAATGTCGGGCGCTGCAKCTCCTCGATGAGCCACGCCGTCGTCGCGGACTTGCCCGTGCCGGTCGCGCCGAGCAGGACGACGTTCTTCTCGTCGGCTCTGATGCGCCGCGCCAGCTCCTTGATCGCCGCCGGCTGGTCGCCGGACGGCTGGTAGTCGGAKACGACCGTGAAGGGCGCGCTGGAGCGCTCCACGCTCAGGGTCGGGCGTTCGAACGTCGTGCTCATGTCCTTCAGAACACCACAAGGCTCCGACAAGTTTCCGAACCACCGGCCGGAACCGTTGTAGGACCACATGATCCCGGCACTGGAAGCGAGATCGCCGGTTCGGGCGGGAGAGCGAGGGGCACGACAGACGTTGAGGGAGCGTAGGGCAACAGCGCAGGGCAAATCTGCGCGGRCAACCTCGAGAGGAGCCGCAGGCGCAATGACCACCCATGACACGGGCCGGGGCGGGCGGCTGCCCCGGATCACCGTGCGTCCGGGGCTGGCCGTCTCGGTCGCGGTCGTCACCGCGCTGCTCGGCTGGCTGACGCTGCCGGTCACCGTCCCGAACCGGACGGGATCCTCGTACTTCAGCGCCGGCCTGCTGGGCGCCCTCCTGCTGCTGGCGATCCTGGTCGCCGCTGACCTGCTGCGGTCCGTCGCGGCCCGGCGGGCCGGGCTCGACGTCCACGCGATCGTGCTGGGCGCTTTCGGCAGCCGGCTCGTGCTCGGCCGGCCGACGGCGCCGGGCGGCTGGCAGCGGCCCGGTGACGAGATCGTCTGGGGAGTCCCCGCGGAGCCATACCCAGCGGAGCCCACGAACGGCGCGCAGTGGCCGGGTACACCGACCGAGCCTCGCGAGGCGGCCGGCGGGAGCCAGCCCTGGTCGGGCGGGCTCGACCCGAGGGCGGACGCGGCCATCGCCCGCGCTGGCCTGCTGACGACGGGCCTGCTCGGCGCGGTCCTCGTGACGCTCGGCGCGCTCGCGCCCGGGGGAACGCTCGCCCTCGCCGCGCAGGTCGCGCTGTGGGTGGGGACCTTCACCCTGCTCATCACCCTGGTCGATCTGCTGCCGTCGCCCCGCACCCCGGGCGGGCGGATCCTGGCCGCGTCCGTGCTGCGCCGCACTGGCGACCCCCGCCGGGCCGAGGCGGTGGTCGCGCGGACCGGCGTCGTCATCGGGTGGGCGATGATCGCCGCGGGCGTCGCCGCCTGCTTCCTCGTCGGGCTGATCGGGCTGTGGGCGGTGCTGCTGGGCTGGATGGCGCTGGGCACCTCCCGGCTGGCGCAGGCACGCCAGCGCGCCGGCAGCGCGCTCGAGGGCGTGTTCGTCCGCGATGTCATGCTCCCGCCGCCGCCCCGGCTGCCGTCCTGGCAGACAGTGGACGAGGCGCTGCGCTCCGTCGCGGCGCCGGGGAGCACGGTATCCGGTGTTTTCACCGTGCATGACTTCGACGAGTCGCTGGCCGGAGTCGCGCTGGCACGCGCCCTGGCCGCCGTGCCGCTCGACGACCGCGGCCTCGCGAGGGTGAGCCGGGTGACGATCCCCCTGTCCGCGGTCCCCACTGCGCGTCCCGACGAACCGCTGACGATCGTCGCCCCCCGGCTCGCCAGCCGGCCCGCCGCCGGCTACGTCCTGGTCCTCGACGAGGAGCGGCCCGATGAGCGGGGTCGTCCCCGGGTGGTCGGGCTGGTCGGGCCGGCGGAGATCCGCCGCGCGATCGAGACGTCCCCGCTACGCGGCCGCGCCGTGATCCCCTCCAGCTTCAGCCGTCCCAACCACCACCCGGGCCGTTAGGGCCGTGAGCGATCGGCCTCGGGGCGGCGTGAGCGGTCAGGCCCGGGGCTGGGGGCGGGGTAGACGGAGAAGGCCACGCGGGGCTGGATCGGCGTGGTGGTGAGCTCGGCGCGCTCGATACGGTCCCAGCGGAACCAGCGCGGCGCGTTCTTGTCCAGGCACCACGTCATCAGGTACCAGTTGCCGCGGGCATAGGCGAAGGCGTGCGGCTCGATCCGCCGGTGGCTCGGCCTCCCGGCCGCGTCGACGTAGTCGATGCTGACGGCGACCCCGTCGCGCATGGCGTCCTCGATGACCGGGGTGGCCGGCGTGCGGGGCAGTCCGTCGGGCCGGTTCCACGTCCGGGAGGCGAGTTCCGTGACCTTGTCGTGGCCCGCGGGGCCGAGCGCGGTGAGCACCTTGTGCAGGGCCTCCTGGGCGGCGTCGCTCGCCGGGCCCTGTGGCAGCGCGACCAGCGCCACGGCGACGGCGGCGGCCTCGTCCTCGGTGAGTGCCACCGCGAGCGGCCCGGTGCCAGCCGCCGACGGCGCGGGCACAGGCGTCCGTCGCTCCTTCGGCTTCTCCTTGCTCACCCCGTCAGCCTGCCACGCTCGCGCGAGTCGCAAGGCCAGGGCTCCCGACTTCACCTGACCCGCCCACCCGCCCCGCCGACCGCGGGTCACACCGTCCGCGAGCCAGCCCACCGGGGTCCGAGGGGCAGAACCGGCCCGGTTTCGACTGCCTGGGCCGCGCCCTACCAACCCCGGGCGCGCCACTCCGCGAGGTGGGGGCGCTCCCGTCCCAGGGTCGAGTCCTTGCCATGGCCCGGGTAGATCCAGGTGGTGTCCGGCAGCGGGCCGAAGACCTTCGTCTCCAGGCCGTCCATCAGGGAGGTGAAGGCGGCCGCGTCGGCGCGCGTGTTCCCCGGCCCCCCCGGGAAGAGGCAGTCACCTGTGAAGAGGTGCGGGGCGGCCGGGTCGGCGTCGTGGAGCAGGGCGATCGAGCCGGGGGTGTGGCCGACCAGGTGGATCGCCCGCAGGGTGACCTCGCCGACCCGGACCTCCTCGCCGTCGCGCAGCAGCGCCGCGGTGGGCACCGGGATCGCTGGTGCGTCGTCCGGGTGGGCGACGGTGGTCGCGCCGGTGGCCGCGACGATGTCGGAGAGCGCCTGGACGTGGTCGGCGTGGCGGTGCGTGGTCACCACGGTGGCCAGGCCCTGGTCGCCGATCACACGCAGCAGGGTGTCCGGCTCGTTGGCCGCGTCGATGAGCAGCTGCTCGCCGGTCGCGGCGCAGCGCAGCAGGTAGCAGTTGTTGTCGAACGGTCCGACCGCGACCTTGGTGACCGTCAGGCCGGGCAGCTCCCGCACGTCCGCCGGTCCGCCCACCGTGACATCGCCCGTGTACCCGCGCACGCTCATCGTTCCTCCAGCACTGCCACCTGCGGGCCGCGGCCGCGCCCGACGTTTCCGGCGTCGTCATTCTCTCCGAGGGCCGCCAAAGGCCGCCGGGCGCGGCGGGATGTCGAGGCCGGCGAGCGCGATCCGGGTCCGGGTGGGGACCGCGTGCCAGCGCGACCGGGACGCGGGCTCCCGCCGGGGCAGCACGGCCGCCTGCAACAGGCCGGCGAGGATCCAGGTGGCCCGTCGGGCGTCAGGCCACCGGCCGAGGACCGCCTTGCGGACCGCCAGCAGGGCGAGCTGCGCCACGTGGACGGGCAGCCAGCCGCGGCCGGTGGTCTCGCGGTGGCGCGAGGCGTAGGCCACGGCCGCCCGGCCGAGCTCGCGCTGGAGCTCCGCGTCCCAGCCCGCGGTACCACCGCCGGTGTGCAGTACCGGCCAGGCGTCGTCGCACCAGTCGATCCGCCCGCCGGCGGCGAGCAGCCGGGCGAACAGGTCCGTCTCCTCGTAGTACAGCCAGAAGGACGGGTCGAAGCCGCCGATCCGCAGGAAGGCGGACCCGCGAATCGCGAAGAACGCCCCGACCGGGTACCGGAGCGCCGGCCAGCGCACCACCGCGGCGGCCTCCCCGCGCAGCGCGGTGAAGGCGCTGGTGCCGATGGTCGGCAGCACCGCCGTCGACCGCCCCGGGCCGCCGTCGTTCGCGCGGATCGCGAACCCGAGGACGTCGACGTCGGCCGGCGCCTGGGCGAGCAGCTTCGGCAGCATCTCCTGGGTGTCGGGGGGAATGGTGACGTCGCTGTTGACGACCAGCAGCCAGTCCGGAACGCCGCCGGGTGAGTCGTCGCCCGGCGGGCCGTCGCCCGGCGGCGGGGCCGCCAGGGAGCGCTTGACGGCGAGGTTCACCGCCGCGCCGTAGCCGATGTTGCCGTGCCCGGCGTGTACCCGCACACCATCGGGAACGGCGCCGTGCTGCCCGCCGAGTTTGTTCTCGACGAGCGCGACCCGGCAGCCCGCCATGCCGGCGAGCGCGCCGAGTAGTCCGTTCAGGTGAGGCGAGCCGCCGTAGGAGACGACGACCGCGAGCAGGCTGTGCAATATTCCGCCCTCCTGGGCGCGGGCCAGCCGCTCTTCGTCGTGATTTCTGCGACCAGCGTTCTGACGACCGGACTCACGGTAACCACCTGGGACGGGCACGGCCGGAAATTCTTTCCGGCGAGTCGGGGAAACGGTATGACGCCGGTCACGCCATACCAACTGGCTATCTCATCCCATGTTTCGTTCCGACCAGATGAAGCATAGTCAGCATACGGATCCGAATCATGACCTGAGGGGCGAAAAGGAACATTGTGTCCACCCCGGAATCGTCATGCCGATCTCGTGGAAATCGCACCCGACTCAGGCCCCGGACGGCTGGGCGGAGCGGGACGGGACCGCTGGCGGCCGGAGGCCGGAGGCCGTCCACGGCGTGACGAGGGCGCGCGGGCACCAGCCCCCCACCCGCTCCGCACCCCGTCCGCCGCCCGTCGCCGGCCGCCCGCCGCCCGCCGCCGTCCCGCGCCGCCCGCCGCCGTCCCGCGCCGGCCGCGCCGACTCGGGTGGTGGCACCGGCGTGGCCCCTCCACGGACACCCGCATACCGGCCGCTAGTATCGAACGGGCGTTCGGGAAGGCGTCCGGCATCCGAGAAGTGTCGTATCCCATCCGTACGCTGGGAGTGCCTTTGCTCGGGTCCGGGTTGTCCGTACCGAGGTGAGCACCGGGCAAGGAGCATCGCCGGGTCAGGACCATGGGTCTGAGCCCACGGTCGGCGTTCCGAGCGCCGTGGTGCTGTCCCTCGGTCTCAGGACGCGATGCCGGATCTGGCGCAGGTAGGGCCGACGAAGCCGAGAAGACGTGAGGGAACGCGGATGACGGATCGTCTCGTCGTGCGGGGTGCGCGCGAACACAACCTGCGCGACGTCGACCTCGACCTTCCCCGCGATGGACTGATCGTCTTCACCGGGCTGTCCGGCTCGGGGAAGTCCAGCCTCGCGTTCGACACGATCTTCGCCGAGGGGCAGCGGCGCTACGTCGAGTCACTGTCGGCCTACGCCCGCCAGTTCCTCGGGCAGATGGACAAGCCGGACGTCGACTTCATCGAGGGCCTGTCACCGGCCGTCTCGATCGACCAGAAGTCGACCAACCGCAACCCGCGCTCGACGGTCGGCACCATCACCGAGGTCTACGACTACCTGCGGCTGCTGTTCGCCAGGGCCGGACGCCCGCACTGTCCGAAGTGCGGCCGGCCGATCGCGCGGCAGA
Organism: Pseudofrankia asymbiotica; assembly: GCF_001983105.1. Lineage (GTDB taxonomy): Bacteria > Actinomycetota > Actinomycetes > Frankiales > Frankiaceae > Pseudofrankia > Pseudofrankia asymbiotica. The sequence continues at coordinate 233,108 of NZ_MOMC01000014.1, forward strand.
CCCCGCAGCAGATCGTCGACCGGCTGATGGAGCTCCCCGAGGGCACCCGTTTCCAGGTGCTGGCCCCGGTGATCCGCGGGCGCAAGGGCGAGTACGTCGACCTGTTCTCCGAGCTGCAGGGCTCCGGCTTCGCCCGCGCGCGGGTGGACGGCACGGTCATCCCGCTGACCGACCCGCCGAAGCTGGAGAAGCAGAAGAAGCACACGATCGAGGTCGTCGTCGACCGGCTCGCGATCAAGGAAACCGCCAAGCGCCGGCTCACCGACTCGGTCGAGACGGCGCTGCGGCTCGGCAGTGGCCTGGTGCTGCTCGACTTCGTCGACCGGGACCCGAAGGACGAGGACCGCGAGCGGATGTACTCCGAGCACCTCGCCTGCCTCTACGACGACCTGTCGTTCGAGGAGCTGGAGCCCCGCTCGTTCTCGTTCAACACCCCCTACGGTGCCTGCCCCGAGTGCACCGGCCTCGGCACCCGCAAGGAGGTCGATCCGGAGCTCATCGTCACCGACCCGACGCTGTCGCTCGCCGGTGGCGCGATCGGCCCCTGGTCCGGCGGGCACAACAAGGAGTACTTCGAGCGGCTGCTGTCGGCGCTGGCCGAGGACCTGCGCTTCTCGATGGACACCCCGTGGGAGGCGCTGCCCGACCGTGCCCGCAAGGCGGTGCTGCACGGCAGCGGCGACACMGAGATCCACGTCGGCTACACCAACCGCTACGGCCGCAAGCGCTCGTACTACACGAGCTTCRAGGGCGTCATCCCGTTCCTGGAGCGCCGCCTGCGCGAGGCCGAGTCGGACACGAGCCGCGAGCGCTACGAGGGCTACATGCGCGACGTGCCGTGCCCTTCGTGCCGCGGTGCCCGGCTCAAGCCCGAGTCGCTCGCGGTGACGGTGGGCGGCCGTTCGATCGCCGAGGTCTCCGGGATGTCGATCGGCGAGTGCGCGGGCTTCCTGAAGGACCTCGACCTGACCGAGCGGGAGCGCTCGATCGGCGGACGGGTGCTGAAGGAGATCGACGCGAGGCTCGCGTTCCTGCTCGACGTCGGCCTCGACTACCTCTCCCTCGACCGCGCGGCCGGCACCCTCGCCGGCGGCGAGGCGCAGCGGATCCGGCTGGCGACGCAGATCGGCTCCGGCCTCGTCGGCGTGCTCTACGTCCTCGACGAGCCGTCGATCGGGCTGCACCAGCGGGACAACCGCCGGCTCATCAGGACGCTGGTGCGACTGCGCGACATGGGCAACACGCTGATCGTCGTCGAGCACGACGAGGACACGATCCTCGCCTCCGACTGGGTCGTCGACATCGGCCCGGGTGCCGGCGAGCACGGCGGCCGCGTCGTCGTCTCCGGGCCCGTCTCCGACCTGCTCACCAGCGAGGAGTCGCTGACCGGCGCGTACCTGTCCGGCCGGCGGTCCATCGCCGTCCCGGCGGTGCGCCGCCCGCCGACGAAGGGCCGGACGCTCACCGTCCACGGCGCCCGCGAGCACAACCTGCGCGACGTCACCGTCTCGTTCCCGCTCGGCTGCCTGGTCGCCGTCACCGGCGTCTCCGGGTCCGGCAAGTCGACCCTGGTCAACGACATCCTGGCCGCGGTACTGGCCAACAAGCTCAACGGCGCCCGCGAGGTCCCCGGCCGGCATCGCACCGTGTCCGGCCTCGACCACCTCGACAAGGCCGTCCGCGTCGACCAGTCGCCGATCGGGCGGACCCCGCGCTCCAACCCGGCGACCTACACCGGCGTGTTCGACCACATCCGGCGGCTGTTCGCCGAGACCACCGAGGCGAAGGTGCGCGGCTACCTGCCCGGCCGGTTCTCGTTCAACGTCAAGGGTGGCCGCTGCGAGGCGTGCTCCGGAGACGGCACGATCAAGATCGAGATGAACTTCCTGCCGGACGTGTACGTCCCCTGCGAGGTGTGCACCGGCGCCCGGTACAACCGGGAGACCCTCGAGGTCCACTTCAAGGGCAAGAACATCGCCGAGGTCCTCGACATGCCGATCGAGGAGGCCGCCGAGTTCTTCGCCGCGGTCCCGGCGATCGCCCGCCACCTGCGCACGCTCAACGATGTCGGCCTCGGCTACGTCCGGCTGGGCCAGTCCGCGCCGACGCTGTCCGGCGGCGAGGCGCAGCGGGTCAAGCTCGCCTCCGAGCTGCAGCGCCGCTCCACCGGGCGCACCGTCTACGTCCTCGACGAGCCGACCACCGGCCTGCACTTCGAGGACATCCGCAAGCTGCTCGGCGTGCTCGGCCGCCTGGTCGACGCCGGCAACACCGTCATCGTCATCGAGCACAACCTCGACGTCATCAAGACAGCGGACTGGATCATCGACATGGGCCCCGAGGGCGGCACCGGCGGCGGCCGGGTCGTCGCCGAGGGCACCCCGGAGACGGTCGCCGCGAACACGGCCAGCCACACCGGCGTCTTCCTCCGCGAGATCTTCGCCGGCCGTGCCGAGAAGTCCGCCACCGCGGACGCCGCCCAGCTCACCGCCGTCATCGGCGCCACCAGCGCCGCCTAGCGTCGCCTGGCACCGTCGCGCCGCCTGGCACCTCTAGCGCCGCCTGGCACCGTCTAGCGCCGCCTGGCACTGCCTGGCGCCGCTGCTTGGTGCCCAGGCGACGCCTGGCCGGCGCTACTTCTTCGGGAGGCGGACGACGATCTCGACGCGGCGGTTGAAGCGCTGGCCCGCCGCGTTGACGGAGCCGTCCGGGTTACGTTCCTCGACCAGGGGGCGCGTGCTCCCGAACCCGACGGAGGTGACCGAGGCGGCCTGAACGCCGTGGTCGGTGAGATAACGCTGGACGACGGCGGCCCGGCGCTCCGACAGGGGCTGGTTGACGCTCGCCGAGCCCGTCGCGTCGGTATGCCCGCGCACCTTGATCTCGCCGCCGGCATAGTGCGCGTTGATCAGCCTGATGGTCGCGTCCATCGTGTCGGTGCTGCCGATGACGTCGCTTCCGGTCTCGAACAGGGCATCGCTGTTGAAGATCAGGATGAAGACCTCGCGGCCCGTCTCGTCGATGGCCTGGAGGTTCCCGCCCGAGATCCCGGTGAGGTCGACGTCAGGCCCGGGGAGCCGGTAGAGCGAGTTCGGCACCAGCGTGGTCCCGTCCTCCGGGGTGTGGGCGTACCCGCTGAAGTCCCCGCAGGGGATGCGCAGCACCAGCCCGGCGCCGAAGTCCTCGGTGCCGCAGGTGGGGTCGAGCGTCCCGTCGTCGTTGAGGTCGAACAGGCCCTGCTGGGCCCCCGGCGGCAACGAGGCGTCCGCGGACGGCTCTTCGGACGGCGTGGCCGCCGTCGCCTGGACGGGCGCGGCAGAGGTCGACGCGCTCGGGGTGGCCTTGTCTCCGGGCGACCCCGAGGAACCTCCGCAGCCAGCGGTGAGCAGGAGTCCGGCGGCGGCGAGGGCCGCCAGCAGTGACGTCGCGATCTCTCGTTTCATTCTGTCCCCCAAAGCTGCGCGATGGTGGGACGTTAGACACAGTTGGTGCCCAGAGGATCTCTATGCCGCGTAGCCGACAGGTGCGGCGACAGAGGCCCTGACCTGGTTCATCTCCCGGAAACAGTCGGGATCCGGGCTTCTGAGTGCCCGAGCCGCTGCTACCCGGCGGGCACCGGGCCGGGGAGCACGCGCAGGCCGGGGGCGTCGTCCCAGCCGGTGACGATGAGCAGGCCGAGCAGCCAGGGCGCCGCGGCGTGCAGCACGAGGCGCCGCCCGTCGCGGTTCAGGTTGCCCGCGGAGGCCACCAGCGCCCGCAGGCCGCCGACGTCGACGCGGCGCAGCCGCGCCAGGTCGATGCGGACGTCGCCGCGGCCGTGGTGCGCGACCTTCGCGAGTGTGCCGACGAGTGCCGGCAGTACCGACACGTCGATGTCGCCGTCGATCGAGAGCATCGGTGGCTCGAAGGTGGCGGCGACGCGCATCGCGCCGGTCTGGATCTCCAGCCGCTCGGCGTCGAAGCTGTGGTAGGCGGCGGACTGCGCGGGAATTGCCGGGTCTGCCTCTGCGAGGCCGAGGGGCTCCGCCGGGCTCGCGGGGCCGGTGAGGTAGTCGTTTGGAACCGCTCTGACGTCGGGCACGGGTGCCCTCCCTGTTCCCCTGGGGCCAGTGGCCACGTCGTGACACGCGGCCACTGGCCGGCCGGAACCGCCATGTGCTGGAACGTATTGTCCAACGAACGGGACCCACCGTAAGGTCCGTTCCGGTGAACGTCCTCCGTCCATGAGCCATGACCATGACGGCCGCGGCGGTCCCGCCCCCGGTTCAGCCCTTGACGCAGAGGACGGCACGCAGCCGCGCGACCACCTCGACAAGATCACCGCTGAAGCCGATGACCTCGTCGATGTCCTTGTAGGCGGCGGGGATCTCGTCGAGCACCCCGGGGTCGGTGCGGCATTCGACGCCGGCCGTCTGGGTGCGCAGGTCGTCCAGGGTGAACGTCCTGCGCGCCTTGGACCGGCTCATCCGCCGCCCGGCACCGTGCGGCGCGGACGCGAACGCCTCCGGGTTGCCCAGACCGCGGACGATGTACGAGCCGGTGCCCATGGAGCCGGGGATGATGCCGTACTCGCCGGCCCGCGCCGAGATCGCGCCCTTGCGGGTCACCAGCACGTCGGCGCCGTAGTGATGTTCCTCCGCGACGTAGTTGTGGTGGCAGTTGACGTTCGCGAAGGCCGCCTCGCCCATGTGCGGGCCCTCGGCCGGCGGGCACGGGACCCGCAGCGACGGGAAGAAGCCGCGCAGCGCGTCGGCGTACAGCGCGAGCATGGTCTGCCGGTTGCGCCACGCGTACTCCTGCGCCCAGCGCAGGTCGTGGCGGTAGGCGGCCATCTCCGGCGTGCCCGCGAGGAACACCGCGAGGTCCCGGTCGGGCAGGCCGGTGTTGTGGGCCAGGCCCTTGGCGACCCTGATGTGCGCGTCGGCGATCTCCTTGCCGATGTTGCGGGAGCCGGAGTGCAGCATCATCCAGACCGCGTCGTCGGCGTCGAGGCACAGCTCGATGAAGTGGTTGCCCGACCCGAGGGTGCCGAGCTGCGTCATCGCCCTGCCGAGCAGGCCTGAGACCTTCGGGTGCAGACCCGGGAAGGCATCCCAGAGGTCGGCGCTGCGGCGAACCCTGGTGGACACATCGGCGTGATGGCGGTGCCCTACCGGGATGGCGGCCTCGATGGCGGACCGCACCGCGCCCAGGTCGTCCGGCAGGTCGGACGCGGTCAGGCTCGTGCGCAGCGCGGCCATCCCGCAGCCGATGTCGACGCCGACGGCCGCCGGGGAGACGGCTTCCCGCATCGCCACGACGGAGCCGACCGTCGCGCCCTTGCCCAGGTGCACGTCCGGCATGACGGCTACGTGGTGGTGGATGTAGGGAAGCGAGGCGATCGCGCGCAGCTGGTCCAGAGCGGCGCTCTCCACGCCCTCCGGCCGGGTCCACATCCAGATCGGCGACCGCCCACCACCGAGCCGGGCCACGGGACTCATGACTTGTTGCTCCTATTTCCATGCGGCGGGCAGGCGTTCCACTCGCGGGCCGTCCGTCCGCGCGTCGTCGTCACCGGAAACCTGCCGGCTCAGGTATGCGCGCCGGACAAGCATGCGAGACCGTTCGGCAACGGACAAATCGTTTTCCCCGCGCATGCGTCCGCCGGCCGGGGCTCGGGCGCCCTCGGCCGGCGGACTGGGAGAACCGGGCTGCTCACCCGGGGGACTACCGCAGGTCGATGTGCGAGCGGTCGCGGTTGTGGGAGCGGCGGCCAGCACCGCCGAACATCGACGGCCCGCCGCCGACGCCGCCCCCGGTGCGCCTGCGCAGGAAGAACGGGGCGGCCAGCGCGACGAGCCCACAGGCGACGCCGATCTGAAGAATATGGCGGATCCAGTCGATTCCGCCGGTGTGGCGTACCCCGATCCAACTGGCGATGACATTACCGACAAGGGCGCCGATAATACCCAGACAGACGGTCGCCCACAGCGGGACGCTCCCCCGACGCATCAGCGCGCGGGCGAGCAGACCGACGATCGCCCCGCCGATCACGATCCACAGGATTTGGAACACGGCAGCCTCCGACGTGCTCGACGGTAAGGCCAGTGGAATACCCGAGACCTCACCCCKGAAACGCTGGGTGAGAGGCGCGAAAAACCCAGAGGAATCTTCGCGAGAACCGACCGTGCCTGCCCTGGACCATTTTTCGGGGAGTCGATCGTCAAACGGGCGAGTTGGTCCCCGATGGCGGGCCGGTACCCGGCCGGCGAGGGACCGGGCGGCCCTCCCGCGAGGCTCCACCCGCCTAACGGGAGGCGGGCAGCAGCGGGGCCCGGGAGAGCAGCTGGACGAGGTCCCTGGCCTCGGCGGGGACCGGCTCCGCGAAGTGGTGCAACCCGCGGCGGCCACTCACGTCCACCTCGACCGCGTAGGTGAACCGGTCGGGCGCGGTGGCCCCGACCGGCCCGGAGGTCGCCGGGAGCGCGGCGACGAGCGCCCGCAGCCGGTCCGCCTCCACGGCGGGCAGGTCTTCGGTGTCCAGGCCGCGCCGGATCGTTCGGCCGGCGAACCCGCCGGATCGTTCCAGCACGACTCGCACCCGCTCGGCCTCAGTCATACGGCGATTGTCCTCCCGCGCACGCGGCGGCCGGGCCTCCGGCCGCCGGAGGCCCGGCGAGGTGCCGGCCCCAGACAGGGCCGACAGCCCCGTGCCCCCGGCGAGACCGGACGCGGGCTGTCAGGTCCTGACGCAGAATCAGATCTTGACGCCGACGGCGCGCCAGGCATCCTGGACGGCCCTGACCGCGTCGGCGTCGAAGAGCGTCCTGGCCTGGGTGACGGTCAGGTTCGCGAACGCGACGAATGAGGCGTTCGTACGCAGCTGCGGCGAGCGCAGCGTCTCGTACCAGATCTTGCCGGCCTTCTCCCAGGCGTGGCCGCCGAAGGCGATCGCGGCGTTGTAGAACGCCTTGTTCGGGATACCCGAATTGGTGTGCACGCCCCCGTTGTCCGAGGTGGTGCGGACGTAGCCGGACATGTTCGCCGGCTGGTCGTCCTTGCCCAGGACCGGGTCGTCGAACGCGGTTCCCGGCGCCTTCATCGAACGCAGTGCCACCCCCTGCACACCGGGCGCGAGCAGGCCTTCGCCGATCAACCAGTCGGCGTCCCCCGCCTTCTGGCCCAGCTTGTACTGCTTCACCAGGGACCCGAACACGTCGCTGACCGACTCGTTGAGCGCGCCCGCCTGGTTCAGGTAGGCGAGCCCCGCCTCGTCCTCGGTCACGCCGTGGGTGAGCTCGTGGCCGATGACGTCGAGCGAGATCGTGAACCGGTTGAACAGCTCGCCGTCCCCGTCACCGAAGACCATCTGCTCGCCGTTCCAGAAGGCGTTGTCGTAGTGGTCGCCGTAGTGGACCGTCGCGAGCAGCGCGAGGCCCTCGTCGTCGATCGAGTCGCGGTGGAAGACCGCCGAGTAGAAGTCGAAGGTGGCGCCCAGCCCGTCGTAGGCCTCGTTCACGGCGACGTCGCTGACCGACGCCTGCCCCTCAGTGCGCACGGTCTTGCCAGGCAGCGTCTCGGTGCTCTGGGCGTCGGCGATCGTGCGGCGCGCGGAGGGCGACGCCGGCACCGGGCGCGGCCGGCGCCGCGGCAGCGCGGCCGCGATCTGCGCGGTCTGCAGCCGGACCATGCGGTTGGTCGTGTCCAGCGACAGGGTGCCCAGCGCCCAGTCCCGTTGCTCCTCGGTGCCGTTGCGGATGATCCGCTCAAGGATGTTCGGCGGGAGCGCACAGGGCGTCTGCCGGGTGGTCGCGATGCTGCGGGGCTCGAGGTGCACGTCGGCTCCCTTGTGGCGGTCTCAGGGCCGGGCGACACGTACGCGCCAGCCCAGCCCCCGGATGGTGCGCAACGTGACCGACCTTTCCGCCTCCGGCGCACCTTGTCCAGCCTTGGTACCCATCTCCGGCATGACACACCTCCCCGCGGCCATGACGTTGATCCCGGCCGCGGGGCCGTCCGGCTGTCTCAGGCGGTCGCCCCGGTGCCCGCCTCCGTCGGCCTCCGTCGGCCTCAGCCGGCCCGGCGGGCGGTACCGGTCAGCCGGACGTAGTCAATGACAGGCTCGGGCAGCCGTTCCGCGACGGCGTTGACAAACCCCGCGCGTTCGTCGACGGGCAGCCGGTCCAGGTCCATCCCGAGGATGATCGTCTCCAGGAAGCGGCGGAGCGTGGCGGGGTCGTCGAGCCGCGTCGGGTCGGGGTCGAGCGAGGTCTCGACACCCACGAAGCCCGCCGCGGCGAGCCGGTCAGCGGTCTCCTCGGCGGCCGCGAACGGCCAGACCGGCGGCCGGTCGGCGACGAGATCACCGAGCACCCGTTCGACGGCGGCGATGTTGCCGTGGCCCCCGCAGTCGAAGACCAGCTGGCCGCCCGGGCGCAGGACGGCGGCGAGGTTCTTGAACAGCGCGTCATGGTCGGGGATCCAGTGGAAGGTCGCGACGCTGAAGACAACGTCGACCTGCTCACGCAGCGGCAGGGGCGTTGTCAGATCGGCGCGCAGGACCGTCAGGCGGTCACGCAGGTCCGGCCGGTCAGCCAGCCGGGCTAGCAGCGCGGCCAGCATCTTCTCGGACCCATCCAACGCGATCACGCGGCCATCCGGCACCGCCTCCAGCAGCGCGACGGTGTCTCGACCCGTACCGGCACCCGCGTCCAGCACGGTCTCGGTGCCGTCCAGCTCCAGCCGGGCCAGCGTGCGCTGTCCCCACCGCTCATGCGGGAGGGGCAGGCTGTCGTACGTCGTGGCGTCCCATTCGCGTGCCATATGCGGACGCTACTTCTTTAGCGAATCTAAATACATGATCCTCCTGTACTCATGGCTCTGGCCATTGGTCACAGCGGGGCGTCYGTTCCTGGCCCGGCATCGCGGCGGGCGACGAGATCATGCCAGAGGGCGTCGACCTGGGCGTACAGGCCGGTCAGGTCACCCGAGTTGTCGAGCAGGACGTCGGCGACGGCGCGGCGCGCCGCGTCGTCGGCCTGGGTGGCCATCCTCGCCTCGGCCTGGTCACGGGGCAGGCCCCGGCTGGCCAGTCGCTCCAGCCGCAGCTGGCGCGGCGCCTCGACGACGACCACCAGGTCGTAGCCCTCCCCCATCCCGGCCTCGACCAGCAGCGGGATGTCGTGCACGACGATCGCGTCCGGCACCGGGGCGGCGAACCGCCGCGCGGTCTCATCCCGGATCAACGGGTGAGTGATGCCCTCGAGCCGCCGGCGCGCCGCCGGGTCGGCGAAGACGATCTGCCCGAGCGCCGCGCGGTCCAGGCCGCCGTCCGGGAGCAGCACACCCGGTCCGAACGCCTCGGCGACGGCCGCGAGCCCGGGGGTGCCAGGCGCGACCACATCCCTCGCGAGCTTGTCCGCGTCGACGACCACCGCGCCGTGCTCCGCCAGCCGGGCCGACACGGCGCTCTTGCCCGACCCGATTCCACCGGTAAGTCCCACCGTCAGCACGCCGCCGAGTCTGCCCTACCCGACGGCGGGGAGCACGGGGACGGGCGGAGGGCACGGGACGGGCATGCTGGACCGGTGGAGGAGCAGCCGGCACCGATCGAGACCGGGCCGGGCCCGTCGCCAGCACCGGCGGCGTCGGCGGCTTCGCGGGCACCGGCGGCTTCGCGGGCACCGGCGGCACCGGCACCGGCACCGGCACCGGCGCCGGCCCGACCCGGTCCGTGGGCGGCCGGGGTCTGGGCGGCCAGGGTGTGGCCGGCCGTGCTCCTGGCGGTGCTCATCGGCGGCGGTGTGCTGGGCCTGGCGCTGTCGACCCGGCTGGCGTCAAGCGCGCCGCTGCTGCTCGTCGCGCTGCGGCCGACGCCGTCGATCCTGCTGCTGGTCGGCGGCTCCGCCCCGGTCCTGCCGACCCTGCTGATCGCGATACCGCTGCGGGCATTGGTCGACATCGGCTACTTCGGGATCGCCAGGGCGAACCTGCGCTCGCTGATGAYGTTGCGTCCCGGTGGCCAGCGCCTCGCGAACGCCCTGTCGCGCCGCTCGACCGAGCGGGCCCTGCTGTACTTCTGCCTGGTCAACACCAACGCGGCCGTCGACGCGGCCCTCGGCGGCGGCGACGTCCCCTGGCGGCGCTTCCTGCGCTTCCTCATCCCGGGAACGGTCATCTCGACGACGTCCTACCTGCTGGCGGCCCGCGCCGTGGCGCCCTGGGCCCGCGGCCTGGTCACCTGGCTGGACAGCCACGCCACCGAGGGCCTGCTGCTCCTGCTCGCCGTCGGCGCGCTGCGCCTGGCCGTCCAGGCCGTCCGGTCCCGCGTGCGCCGGCGCGCCGCGCAGCCCGGGGCGGCCGGAGGCGAGCCCGGCTAGTACCGGCCGCCGTGCCCGCCGCGCCGGCCGCGCCGGCCCCGGCCGCGCACAGGCCGCGGGGCCGGCACAGGTGGTGTGCCGGCCCCGGGGCATTCCTCGCCGGGACGGGAGACTCCGTTGTCGTCGCGTCCCGGCGGTGTCCGTGTCAGCCGCCCGCCCGGGGCGGGCCGCTCGGAGCCTCGGTGTCCCGCGCCGCCGCCGGCTCCAGTGGGCCGGCCGCCGTGCCGGGGCCGTCCGGCTGGCTCGCGCCGACCCCGGCCAGCGCCGGCGCGCCGGCAGCCGTGACGGCGGCGTCCTCGCCAGCGCCGCCCGCGCCGCCGATCTTCGCGCCGGCCGTGTTCTCGCCGTCGTCGTCGCCGTCGCCGGCGTCCTCGTCGTCGGCCGGCGGCGGGGTCACCAGCGACCAGACCACCGAGGCCACCAGCAGCACGCCGATCACGCCGAGCGAGACGGCGATCGGGATGTGCACGACGTCGGTGAGCAGCATCTTCACCCCGATGAAGGCGAGGATGACCGCGAGGCCCGTGCCCAGGTGATGGAACCGGTCCAGCGCCCCCGAGAGCAGGAAGAACAGGGACCGGAGGCCGAGGATGGCCAGCGCGTTCGCCGTGTAGACGAGGAAGGTCTGGTCGGTCACGCCCAGCGCCGCCGGCACGGAGTCGAACGCGAACAGGACGTCGGCGGTCTCGACCGCGACCAGGACCGCGAGCAGCGGCGTGGCCACGAGCTTGCCGGCCCGGCGCAGCAGGAAGTGCTGGCCCTGGTACTCGTCGGTCACCGGGACGACGCGGCGCAGCAGCCGCACCGCGCGGCTCTGCCCCGGGTCCACGTCGACGCCGGAGTCCCGCACCATCTTGATCGCGGTGTAGACCAGAAACGCGCCAAACAGGTAGATCACGAAATGGAAGGCGCTCAGCAGCGCCATGCCGCCCGCGATGAAGGCKAACCGCAGCACCAGCGCGCCGAGCACGCCGTAGAACAGCACCCGGTGCTGGAACTCCCGTGGCACCCGGAAGTAGCTGAAGATCAGGGCGAACACGAAGAGGTTGTCGACCGACAGGCTCTTCTCCAGCAGCCAGGCGGCGGTGTACTCACCGGCCGCGGCCGGCCCCTGCCAGGCCCAGATGACGAAGGCGAACCCGATTCCGAGGCTCACCCAGAGGGCGCTCCACAGCGCCGCCTCGCGGAGCTTGATGACGTGTGCCCGCCGGTGCGCGAGCAGGTCGACGGCGAGAAGGGCGACAAGGGCGGCGACGAAGGCTGCCCAGGCCCAGAAGGGGACGTGCACGGCTGAGTCTCCTAGAGAGTCCGGGTAGTCGGCGGATGGGGGGCGGTCGCGGACGGCGGGTCGCGGACGGCGGGTCCGGCCGTCGGGCTGGGTCCGGCTCGCGATCCCGGTCCGCGCCGGGCTCCGTCGAGGCGTCAACCTGACCTGCATCCAGTTCAACGCCTGGAACCCTTCCGGGTCCCGGCAGCAGCGCACCAATGTTGGTGGGAATCGCTATCCTCAAGTTGCCGACACTCGGCAAGAAGAAGGCATGCGCGGCCGTGGCAGACCGGGCGGTGCCGCACCGTGTGCTCGCCTTTTGGGCCACGAGTGGCCGGGCGGCGGCCCGTGCGCGAGAGGAGGGCGGATGACGGTCGACGACGAGCTCAGCGAGGCGGCGGGCCTGCCGGGGACGAGCCTGACCCGGCTGCCACGCGCCGCGGTGCTCGCCGCCCAGGACGCCCGGCTGCCAGCCGGCCTGCTCGGCGACTACCTCCCGGCCCTCGCCTCCGCCGCCGGCACCGGCCGGCGGCTGACCGTCGACGAGCTGGCCCGGTTCCGGGAGCTGGGCCAGGCCGCGGCCGAGTCGGGCGCGTCGCTGCGAGCCCTCGTCGACCTGTACCTCTCCGCAACCTGGCGGGCCTGGCCCTCGCTGCCGGCGACCCGTCTCCCGCCCGGCCGGACCGCCGCGGCCCGGACCGCCGGGCGGCGGACCGGGCCGCGGGACGACGCACCGGGCGCCGCCGAGCAGACGCGGGCCGCGGCGGGCGCGGTCCTGCGAGCGAGCGACGACGCGGTCGCGGCCGTCTGCGAGGGCTACGAGGCTGCTCGCACCGCCCGGGCCAGGGCCGAGGAGGCGCTGCGCCGCGAGCTCGTCGACGACCTGCTCACCGGCACCGCCACCGACCCGGGCCTCGTGCTCGAGCGGGCCGCGGCGTTCGGGCTACGGCTGGAGGCTCCGCACCTGGTCCTCGTCGCCGCCGGGGAGCGCCGGTTCGTCGATGGTCGCGGGACACCGAGGGCGGTCGACGCCGCGCTCGGCATGACCTGCCTGACGCCACCGCTCGTGGTCGCGAAGGGCGGCCAGCTCGTCTGCGTCGTCCCGCAGGAGGCGGAGGCCGACGCCCCGGCCGTCCCGCCGGAGACACCGGGAAGCCCGGCCCCGGCCGTCGCCGCCGGGCTGGGCTCGCCCGGCTCAGCGCGGCCGGGCGGCCGGGACGGCCCGAACAGCACCGCGGGCGGCGGCCGGGCCTCCGGGTTCACGCCGCTGCCCGCCGTCGCGGCGGCGGCCGCCCCCGGCGCGCCGCGCGCCGTCGCGGCCCTGACGGCGGCGCTGGCGGGCGTTCCCAGCTGGCGGGTCGGGGTGAGCCGGGCGCGCACCGGCGTGACGGGCGTGCGGATCGGCTTCGGCGAGGCGTCGAGCGCCGCCGAGCTGGCCGCCCGGCTGGGCCTGACCGGCCAGGCGGTGCACACCGACCACCTGCTGATCTACAAGGTGCTCCTGCGCGACCGGGAGCCACTCGCTGACCTGGTGGAGACCGTCCTCGGCCCGCTGCGCAGCGCCCGCGGCGGACCCGGCCAGCTGCTGGAGACCCTGGACGCCTACTTCGCCACCGGCGCCGTCGCCCTGGCCACCGCCCGCCGCCTGCACCTCTCGGTCCGCGCCCTCACCTACCGCCTGGCCCGCATCCACCAGCTGACCCGCCACGACCCCACCTCCCCGGCGGACCGCTACGTCCTCCAGACCGCCGTGCTCGGCGCCCGCCTCCTGGCCTGGACCGGCACCGAGTAGCGCCTGAGAGACCCAACGTCCTGTCAGACGTCAGCGTCACGAAACGATGCTGGTCGTAGCGCTGACGTCTGACAGGACGCCCCGTAACGCCGGACAGGATGAGCACGCGGCCGCGCGGGGGAGACAAAAGCGCCCCCGCCGGAACCCGGCGGGGGCGCTTTCACATCAAGCCATCCCCACAGTTACCCCGTGAGGGGTGTCGGGGGCGAAGCCCCCGACCGTGGGGTCCGGGGCTCGGCCCCGGAGCAACATCACGCGGGAGCCTGGGAGCACTCGTCAGAGTGCGAACAGGCCACCCCCGATCGCGCGCAGCGAGCAGGGGTCGGCTCCGTCAGCCCCTGCCGAACTGCTCGCGCAGGCGGCGCAGCGCCTCCTCGTCGATCGCCGAGGCCGGCTGCTGCGACTCGGAGGTGTAGGAGCTCGGCGCGACCGCGGCGGCCTCGGCCTCGCGGGCGGCGCGGATCTGCGCCTGGTGCGCCTCGAAGCGGGTCTGAGCCTCGGCGTACTGCCGCTCCCACTCGGCCTGCTGCTCCTCGAAGCCCGGCAGCCACTCGCCCGTCTCGGGGTCGAAGCCCTCGGGGTAGACGTAGTTGCCCGCCTCGTCGTACTTGGCTTCCATGCCGTACTGGCTCGGGTCGAACGTCTCGCCGTCGCCCGCGAGCCCGGAGGCCTCGTTCGCCTGCTTGAGCGAGAGGCTGATCCGGCGCCGGTCGAGGTCGATGTCGATGACCTTGACCAGGATCTCGTCGCCGACGTTGACGACCTGCTCCGGGATCTCCACGTGGCGCTCGGCCAGCTCGGAGATGTGGACCAGACCCTCGATGCCCTCGTCGACGCGGACGAACGCGCCGAACGGCACGAGCTTGGTGACCCGACCCGGGACGACCTGGCCGATGGCGTGCGTCCGGGCGAACTGGCGCCACGGGTCCTCCTGCGTCGCCTTCAGCGACAGCGAGACCCGCTCGCGGTCCAGGTCGACGTCGAGCACCTCGACGGTGACCTCCTGGCCGACCTCGACCACCTCGGACGGGTGGTCGATGTGCTTCCAGGACAGCTCGGAGACGTGCACCAGACCGTCGACCCCACCGAGGTCGACGAACGCGCCGAAGTTGACGATGGAGCTGACGACACCCTTGCGGATCTGGCCCTTGGCCAGCTGCGACAGGAACTCCGAGCGAACCTCGCTCTGCGTCTGCTCCAGCCAGGCCCGGCGGGACAGAACCACGTTGTTGCGGTTCTTGTCCAGCTCGATGATCTTGGCTTCGAGCTCGCGGCCCACGTAGGGCTGGAGGTCGCGGACCCTGCGCATCTCCACCAGCGAGGCGGGAAGGAAGCCCCGCAGCCCGATGTCGAGGATCAGACCACCCTTGACGACCTCGATGACGGTGCCGGTGACGACGCCGTCCTCCTCCTTGAGCTTCTCGATCGTGCCCCAGGCACGCTCGTACTGAGCGCGCTTCTTGGACAGGATCAGCCGGCCCTCCTTGTCCTCCTTCTGGAGGACGAGAGCCTCGACGTGGTCACCGACCGAGACGACCTCGTGCGGGTCCACGTCGTGCTTGATCGATAGCTCACGGGACGGGATGACACCCTCGGTCTTGTAACCGATGTCCAGCAGCACCTCGTCGCGATCCACCTTGACGATGGTGCCGTCGACGATGTCACCGTCGTTGAAAAACTTGATCGTCTTGTCGACCGCGGCGAGGAAGTCCTCGGCCGAGCCGATGTCGTTGACCGCGACCTGTGGTGTGGTCGGGCTTTGCGGGCTGGTCACGKTCTCCACGGGTCGAACGTCGGTGGTGCTCGTCAAGGGGTCGGYTCCGACTAGGGGTTGACGTCAGCGCGAGAGCCGGGTCGAACCGCCGGGACGGAGGGACAGAGAACGCGCTACAACGACATTGCGCTGACAACGACACTGTCAGAACCGATAACGACTGCTCGGTGGATCTGCTCGGTCCGAGACCCACAGACCCTCGTGCTGACTCCCAGTCTAGGGAAGCCTCTCCGGCGAGGTCAACGGGAGCCTGTGGCAGGTCCACGTCCGAAGGACCCCGCGACTTCGCAGGCCGGGCGAAGCCCGGCATCGGGGGTCCGGAGGGCGGCCCTCCGAGGCGGCGTCACAGCATGGGAAATCTGGCTACGAGGCGGCGACCACGGTCAGTCGCTCGAGGCGAAACGGCCGCCCGTGTCATCCCGCCACCCGACTCTATCCGGTTGGTGCGGCTCGGGGAGGGGCGGGATGGTTGTCTCGTCCGGTCCGCCCGCGACCAGGAGCTCACGGGTCGACCCCATCGCCGGGGACGCCGGGGCCGCCGCGGACGCCGGCGTCGTCGACGCGGACACCGCGGACGCCGGCGTAGGGAGAACGGGCACCAGGAGAGCCGGAGCCGGACGGCCGGACGGCGAGGCGCTGTGCCTGGCCGAGGAGCTGGGCGCGCTCACCGCGCGGCCGCGGTCGCGGCGGGGGCGGTTCTTCCAGCGCCGGGCCCAGTCGCGCGCGAGGTTCTGGCATGGCCGTTCAACCAGGTAATAGGTCAGCGTCGAGAGCGCCACGGTGATCACGACCACCACCGCGAAGAACGGAAGGAACGAGACCTGCCAGATCTTCCAGCCGCCGCGCGCCATCACCACGTCGATGACGGTCTGGTGCCACAGGTAGATGCCGTAGGAGACCGAACCGAGGAAGGTCATCACCCGGCTGGCCAGGAACCGGCGTACGAGCCCTCGCCGTTGCGGGCCGAACACCGCCGGCAGCAGCAGGAAGAAGCCGAACAGCCCGTAGAACAGGTGCTTGCCCATGTCCGTCCGGACGGTGACGTCGTAGATCGGCCACAGCGGCAGCCCGATCCTCCGGCTGGCCACCCAGTAGCAGACGGCCGCGAGCAGCCAGCAGACCGTGCCGGAGAACGGCAGCGTCGACCAGCGCGGGTGGCGCCCCTGCCGGCCGTACCAGGCCGAGACGACCGCGAGGAACATGCCCGAGGAGAACAGGTCCCACCACACCGGCAGCCACACCGACCAGTTGTCGGCTGGCCCGAAGGTTGTGCCGATCATCCGCCAGTGCACCAGGGTGCCCACCAGGTAGAGCCCGGCGACGCCGGTCAGCTCGAGCCACAGCTGGGTGCGCGGCGTGCGCACCCGTCGGCCGAGCAGCCACGCGTAGAGCGGGACGAACAGGTAGAACGCGACCTCGACATCGAGCGACCAGGCCTGGGTCAGGCCCTGCAGCGCCCAGGACTTGCGGTAGCCCTGCACGAACAGCAGGCACTCGATCAGGCTCGGGATGTTCGCGACGAGCATCCTGTCGGTGACGACGACCAGGCTGACCACGAACACCAGCCAGTACAGCGGGACGATCCGCATGAACCGGCGCAGCAGGAAGCCTCCGGCGTCGGGGACGTCCCGGCCGCCGCCGTGGTCGGCCAGCGCGAGGTGGCGCGCCACGAACGGCCGGTAGAGCAGGAAGCCGGAGATCAGGAAGAAGACCGCGACGCCGATCTCGGCCCGCGCGGCGTACGGCCCGAGCGAGGTCCGCAGCGTCAGGTTGGTCACGAAACCGACGTGCACGACGATCACGAGCAGCGCCGCGATGGCCCGCAACCCGTCGAACCCGGGGAAGATCGTCGCGTCCCGGCGCGGGCCAGCCGGCGTGGTGGCCGGGCCCGCGTCCGCGGGAGCCTGCGGCGCCTCGGACACGATGGTCGTGCCCGCGTCGACAGCGACGGTCGTCGGGTCGTCCGGGCGCCCGAGCTGGCGAAGMCCGGCCCCGGTCATGGCGCGGGCCGGGGATGGCTGCGGTCCGGCACGGTCGCAAGGTACCAGCCGGCTCCGTTCCCGCCTCGCGGAAGGCGCCGTGGACAACCACCCAGGACCACGGGTGGACCGACGGTGATCAGCGGATCGGCCGCGCTCACAGGGCCGGAGCCGGGGCCTGCGGATGCTCCCGCTCCTGGCCCGCCTGCTCGGCGCGTGCCGTCGCCCGGGATCCGCTGTGGCGGCCGCGGGGAACGAAGCGGGCGCGGATGGAGGCGAACGCGACCGCGGCGAGCAGGACCACCGCCGGCTCCGCGACGGCGCGGAAGCGGCTGGTCCCGTAGACCATCGTCGAGGCGACGGTCAACGCCACCGGTAGCGCGAGCAGCGGCAGCAGCAGCGCGCGGCGTCGGCGCAGCAGCACCGCGCCGACGGCGCCCGCGGCCATCAGCACCCACAGCGAGAACAGCGCCGCCTTGCTGAGCCCCGCCGGCCGCGACTCGATCGTGTCGAACCGGACCTGCTGGAACGGCCGGAACACCCCCCACGTCCGTCCGGCCCTGGCCAGGGCGACCTTGGGCAGTTCGGCCTTGTGGTCGCCGATGTACCGGTAGGCGGCCTCCCGGTAGAAGACATCCCGCTCGGAGCGTTCCGTCGGCTCGTTCTTGATCTTCAGGATGCACTTGAAGTCCCACCAGCCGAGAAAGGGGCCGTGGTAGGTCGTGTCGCAGTGCGTGACCGCCAGCGTGGTGCCGAGACCCGTGGACAGGTACTCCGGCTCGTTGAACCGGGTCAGGTTGTAGACCGCCCACGGCGCGATCGCCAGGACGCAGGCCGCCCCGGCCGCGGCGAGCATCCCCGCCCTGCGCCCCCAGGACGCCGTCGCCGCCTCCGCCACCGGCAGCCCCCCGGGCGCGCGGGCCATCAGGACCAGCGGCGTCACCAGGAAGACGGAGAGCAGGAGCAGCTCGGCCCGCGCGAGCGCCGCCGCGGCGGTGGCGAGCCCCAGCAGGGCGGCGTCCAGGTAGCCGCGCCGGTCCCAGAACCGGTAGGCGAGCCAGAGCACCATCGAGCAGGCCAGGATCCCGGTCGTCTCCGACATCAGCAACGGGTCATTGATCCACATGCCGGGGTAGACGGCGGCGAGCCCACCCGCGACCAGCCCGGCCGCGGGCCCGGCGGCGCGCCTACCGGTCAGCGCGACGACCAGGATGGTCAGYGTCCCCAGCAGGCAGTCGAACACCTGGTGCTCGAGGAACGTCGTGAGGCCGACGAGGGACGGCAGCGCGAGCAGCGCGCTGGTCAGCGGCGGGTGCTGCGCGTCCGGGACGTACCGGTGGTTCAGCTTGAGCTCGTACGGGTCGGGCCAGCCTCGCCCGTCGGCGAAGAGGTTGGCCGCCTGGTGGTAGTAGAGCGGGTCGCCCTGGACGACCACCGGGTGCATCCAGCCGAAGAGGTACCACAGCCGGACACCGAGACCGACAGCCACGATCAGGACCAACAGCAGCCACCAGCGTTGACTCCGCGGCCATGGGCCGCCGGTCTCGGGGATCTCCGCGGGAACCGGCGCGGTAGCGGTCTCGGTCACGGCCGGAAAGTACCAAGGCGCCTCCAGTCATCTGAGCGCGATAGGTGTGACGATTGGCCGCGAGGCGCGGCCTCGCGCGGCCGGAGGCTCACGGTGCGGTACCAGCCGAAGGCCGCGCGACGATGGCGGAGCCTCGCGCGGCCGGAGGCTCACGGTGCGGTATAGCCGAGGACGCGCGCGCGGGACCACGTCGGGGCTACCGCATACTTCGCAGAGCGGTCAGCTGGAAGGCGGGCCGCCGATCTCGACTGGCGGACGAGCGGGAGGAGGCCCCGGCTGAGCGGCAAGGACGCTGACACCGTCCGGATCTCCGACACCGCCCGCTTCCGCGATCATTCACCCGCCCGAGCCGGCCGCCCCGACGACGACCAGCGGGACGGTCGCGGACGCGAGGACAACGGCCGCGGCGGTGACGCCCATGGTGGTGACGAGCACCGGGACGACAGCTACGACAACGAACACGGCGACGCGGGTGCCGACCGCCGCGACGGCTCTCGCGCGGGGGCGGGCCGGGGGAACTGGCACCGGGCCGGCTCGCACGGCGACGGGCGCGAGGGCGGCCGGCGCGCCGGCCGCGGCCACGATGCCGCGGGCCAGGACAGCTCCGGGCGCGACCGCGGTGGGCGCGGTGGGCGCGACGCGGCACGCACGCCCGCCGGCCCCTACCGCGGGGCCACCGGCGAGCGCGCCATGCGAGTACGCGGCGCCGCGGGCGATCCGGACCCCCCGACAGAGCCTCCGGCGGACCTCCCGTCGGATCGGCTCCGCCGTCCCGGCGGGAGTCCCCGCGGCGGCGACCGGTCCACGCGCGCCGGCGGCGGACGCCCCCGCGACGCGCGCCGCGAGGACCCCAGGCGCGAGGATTCCGCGCGCGGGGAGGCACGCCGTGGGGGGACGCCTCCGGACGGCCGGCGCGTGCCCGACGAGGACGCCGGCCAGCACACCATCACGCTCGCGCGCGGCGCCATCGAGCGCGCCGCCCGCGGGCGCGGCCCGGCGTCCACGCGCGCGCCGGACCCGACCTACACCCGGCGCCCGTCAGAGGCGCGCGCGGGCGGCCGCGACGACGAGTTCGACCTGGAGGAGGAGCCCAAGACCACGGGGCTGATGCTCCTGGACCCGGCGGCCGCGCCGGCGACGACCGCGATCGGCCCGGGAGACTCCGACACCACCGGGACCTTCCTCGCGCCGATCGTCCACTCCCCCGGGCTGGACGGGCTGCGCGCGCTCGCGGTGCTCGCGGTGATCTGTTACCACGCGGGGCTGTCCTGGGTCCCCGGCGGCCTGCTGGGCGTGGACACGTTCTTCGTGCTGTCCGGGTTCCTGATCACGGGCCTGCTGGTCGCCGAGTACCGGGCCACCCGGCGCATCGATCTCAAGGACTTCTGGACGCGCCGGGCCCGCCGGCTCCTGCCCGCCTTCCTGCTCCTGCTGCTGGCGGTCTCCGCCTACGCGCGGTTCCTCGCCGCGCCGGGCGACATCGCGAAGATCCGCCTGGACATGCTGGCGTCGCTGTTCTACGTCGCCAACTGGCGGTTCGCGCTGTCGAACCAGAGCTACTTCGACCACTTCTCGGCGCCGTCGCCGCTGCTGCACACCTGGTCACTGGCGGTCGAGGAGCAGTTCTACGTGCTCTGGCCGCTGATCGTGTTCCTGCTGATGCGGCACAGCGCGCGCACGGTCGACAAGTGGAAGGGCCAGCGGCGCAAGGCACAGTCGGCGGCACTGGCGGTCGCCGTGCTCGGCGCCGAGGTGAGCGCGCTGATCGGCATCGTGCTGCTGCTCGTCGGCGTCGACGCGTCGCGGATCTACTACGGCACCGAGATACGCGTGCAGGCGCTGCTGACCGGCGCGGCGCTGGCCGTGTGGCGGGCGCAGCGGCGGGCCGGGTTCACGGCGCGCGGCAAGAAGGTGCTCGGGTATGCCGGCGGCGTGGCGCTGGTGGCGCTGGTGGCGCTGTGGGCGACGGTCGACGGCCAGTCGCGCGGGCTGTACGCCGGCGGTTTCCTCGGCGTCGCGATCATCGTCGCGGTGCTGGTCGCGGCGATCGTCGAGGTGCCGGGCTCGGCGGTGGCGAAGGCGCTGTCGATCGCGCCGCTGACCTATGTCGGAAAGATCTCCTACGGTCTCTACCTGTGGCACTGGCCGGTCCTGCTGGCCGTCACCGCGGGGCGGACGGGCCTGCACGGCCCCGCCCTGCTGGCCGCCAGGATCGCCGCGACCATGGCCTGCACCCTGCTGTCGTTCTACCTGATCGAGAACCCGATCCGGCGCCGATCGATCCGCATCCCGATGCCGATGGTCACCACGCCGGCGGTGATGGCCGGTGTCGTCGCGGTGGCGGTGCTGGCGACGAGCACCCAGGCGTCCGGCGCCCGCAGCCCCGCGGACCTGGAGAAGCTGGCGGCGAGGGTCCAGGCGGGTGGGGCCCTGCCCACGGCGGCACCGGACGCGCAGGGCAACCGGCCGCTGCGGATGCTCATCGCCGGGGACTCGCTGGCGACGACGCTGCTCGGCAGCCAGTTCGGCGACGTCGCCGCGTCCATGAACGTGCAGCTCGCGGACGCGTCCATGCTCGGCTGCGGGGTGGCGCGGCTGCCGACCAGGAAGCTGGACGGCAAGCCCGGGCCGACTACGATCGGTTGCGACCAGTGGCCGGCGCGGTTCACCAAGCGGGTGAACGAGGTCAATCCGGATATCGCGGCGCTGCTCGCCGGCCGCTGGGAGGTCACCGACCAGCTGATGGACGGCGAATGGACCCATGTCGGCGAGCCGAAGTTCGACGCCTATCTCGCCGCGCAGCTGGACCTGGCGATCACGACGCTCTCCGCGCGCGGGGCGAAGGTGGTGTTGTTCACCACACCGGCGGTCGCCGTCCGCGAGGGGCCGGACGGGTCGCAGTATCCGGAGACGAAGCCCGCGCGGGTGGCCCGGTTCAACCAGCTGCTGCGCGCGGCGGCCGACCGGCACCGGGGCGTGGCGACCATCGCGGATCTCAACGGGGTTCTCACGCCGGGCAACCGGTACACGGACCACGTGAACGGCGTCCTCACCCGGGACGACGGCGTGCACATTACCGCCCCGGGTGGGCGCATCGTTGGCCAGGCGTTGCTTCCCGCGATTGTTGGGCTGGTTCGTCCGACAGATGCGGGTCGTCCCCTCGTGGGGACGACCACGTCCCCCGGCTGACCTGCGTGCTTTACCGAACGCTAACCTTTTCGACGGCAGCGTGCCGCACTCAGACAGGAGGGTGATCGTGCCCCGCGCGCTCATTACAGGGATCACCGGCCAGGATGGTCTGTATCTGGGAGAACTGCTCACGGCCAAGGGCTATGAGGTGTTTGGACTGGTCAGGGGCCAGTCCAACCCCAAGGTAGCCACCGTCGAGCGGATCATCCCAGGCGTCCAGCTGCTGGAGGGCGACCTTACCGACCTGTCCTCACTGATCGGCGCTGTGGAGATCTCACAGCCGGACGAGGTGTACAACCTCGGCGCCATCTCCTTCGTCGGACTGTCCTGGAAACAGGCCGAACTGACGGGCGAGACAACCGGGATGGGTGTGTTGCGTATCCTCGAGGCGCKGCGGATCACCGCCGGCAGCGATGTCTCCCGGATGCGCTTCTACCAGGCGAGTTCGTCCKAGATGTTCGGCAAGGTCCGCGAGACGCCGCAGCGGGAGACGACGCCGTTCCACCCGCGCTCGCCCTATGGCGTCGCGAAGACCTTCGGGCATTACCTCACGGTCAACTACCGCGAGTCGTACGACATGTTCGCCTGCTCCGGGATGCTGTTCAACCACGAGTCGCCTCGCCGCGGAATCGAGTTCGTCACCCGGAAGGTCACCCGTGCCGTCGCCCGTATCGCGCTCGGGCTGCAGGACTCGATCACCCTGGGCAACCTTGAGTCCCGCCGGGACTGGGGCTTCGCGGGCGACTACGTCGACGCGATGTGGCGGATGCTCCAGCAGGACGAGCCGGACGACTTCGTCATCGCGACCGGGGAGACCCACTCCATCCGCGAGCTGCTGCAGTCCGCGTTCGCCCGGGTCGGCATCGACGACTGGGAGCCCTACGTCAAGCAGGACCCGCGGTTCTTCCGCCCGGCCGAGGTCGACCTGCTGGTCGGTGACCCGTCGAAGGCCATGGACAAGCTGGGCTGGAAGCCGACGGTCACCTTCACCGCCCTCGTCGACATGATGGTGGACGCGGACCTCGCGCTGGAGCGGGAGACCGCGGGGCAGGCGCTGACGATTCGGTGACCGGTCCTCGGTTCGGCGCGACCACCCCGGCCCGCGGCAGCGCCTGGGTGGGACGCCGTGCACCGACAGCGGCATCGGCGGCAGCGCCGGCCACGCCACCGGTGATACCGGGGGCGCGGTCGGCTACACCGCGTGACAGTAACAGTATGTCACGGCGCCCCTACGTTCCCCCGCGAGCGACACCGACGCGTCGTCCGGCGAGCCGGGACGACGACCCCGCCGGCCTGTTCGCGGCCGGGCAGCCCGCGGGGGACCCGGTGGACTGGGCGAAGCCGGCATCGGAGGCTCCCGGACCGGCCAGACCGGCCGAACCGCTCGGGCCGGCCGAGGGCCCGCCCGCTCCGGGCGCCGAGCCCACATCCGCCCCAGCCACGGCCACTGCCCCCCTGGCCACCACCCCCGCGCCCGTCGTGCCGACGTCCGCCACGGCCGCCACGCCCACGTCCGCCGCGGCCGGTGGCGGCCGGCTGCGCGGCGCGGTTCGCGGGGCGACGCCGCTGGCGCTCGCCGGTCTGCTCGCCAACGTCGCGAACCTGGGCGTCACCCTCGTCATCGCCCGCGCGATGAGCACCCGCTCCTACGGAGCGACCGCCCAGCTGTTCGCCCTCTTCATGATCGTTTCCATGCCGGGCAGCGCGCTGCTGGTCGGCGTCGTCCGCCGGGTGACCACCTGGACCCGGACCGGCCGGGCCGACCTGGTCGCCGGCTGGGCGGCGCGAGTGCGCCGCACGGGGCTGTGGGGCGTGGTCGCGGTCGCCGTGCTCGCGCTGGTGGCCCGCGGGCCGCTCGCCCACGAGCTGTCGCTGCCGGGGCCCGGCGGGGTCGCCGAGACGCTCACCGCCGGCGCGGCCTGGTGCCTGCTGTGCGTCGACCGCGGGCTGCTCCAGGCGGCCCACCGCTACCGCGAGCTCGCCGCGAACCTGCTGGTGGACGCGGCGGTGAAGGGCGCGGCGACGGCGGGCCTGGTACTCGCGGGGCTGGCGCAGACGGGCGCCGCCATCGCGGTCCTCCTGGGCGTGCTGGCCGCGCTCGCACACGCCCGCCGCTGTCTTGGACCGAC
The DNA here is from genome assembly GCF_001983105.1 of Pseudofrankia asymbiotica. Lineage (GTDB taxonomy): Bacteria > Actinomycetota > Actinomycetes > Frankiales > Frankiaceae > Pseudofrankia > Pseudofrankia asymbiotica. The sequence goes on from NZ_MOMC01000014.1 coordinate 257,184, forward strand.
GACCCGCGCCGGCTCGGCCCAGGCCGCCGAGGGCGACCAGGCCGCCGAGACGCCGCCCGCGCCGGCCTGGGGGGCCAGGGCCGCGGCCGCCGCGCGGGGGGAGCGCCGGCTGGCGGCGGAGCTGGGCGCCGCGCTCACGGCGCTGGCCTTCCTCGCCCTGTTGCAGAACGTCGACGTCCTGATCCAGGGCCGGCTGTCCCCCGGCGAGTCGGGCCAGTACGCGGCCGTGTCCGTCACCTGCAAGGTGCTGATGTTCGGGGCCGTGGTGCTCGCCGGCTTCCTGCTGCCGGAGGCGGCCGACCGCCGCCACCTGGGCGAGCACGCCCTCCACCAGCTCGGCGCGACGCTGGCGATCCTCGCGCTGCCGGCCGCGGCGCTCCTCGTGGCCGCGTTCACCGCGCCCGCGACCCTTCTGTCCCTGGCCTTCGGGCCGCGTTTCACCGACGCCTCCGGCGCTCTCCTTCCCCTGGCCGCAGCGATGACCTGTCTCGGAGCAACTGTGCTGTTCACCCACTACCTGCTGGCCCTGGGCTCGCGCGCGGTGCTGGTCGCGCTCGGGCTCACGGCCGCGGCCGCCGCCGGGCTGATCGCCCTGGCCGGCGGCTCGCCGGTCACCACCGCCCGGATGGACCTCGCGGTCCAGGCGGTGCTGGCGGCGGTCACCGGGCTGCTCGTCGCCCGCGCGGCCCGCCGGACGATGTCCGCCCCGGGCGCGGGGCGCGCGGCCACGGAGGTGGCGCCCGCATGAGCACCATCGACGAGGGCAGGACCGTCCCCGGCCAGCAGCCTGCGCGCGGCGGGCGGCCGGGCTCGGCCGTGCGGCTCGCCGAGCCGCGCCAGGCGCCGTGGATCGAGGCGCGCGAGCCCACCCTCGCGGAGCTGGTCGAGCGCTCGGGCGTGCGCCGCGTGCACATGCTCGCCTGGCGCGACCTGGACGACCCGGAGGCCGGCGGCTCCGAGCTGCACGCCGACCAGGTCGCCGCCGCCTGGGCCGCGGCCGGCGTCGACGTGAGCATGCGCACCGCGCACGCCCCCGGCCACCTGGAGACCGCGACCCGCAACGGCTATTCCGTCGTGCGCAAGGCCGGCCGGTACATGGTGTTCCCGCGCTCGGCGATCTCCGGCGCGCTCGGCCACGGCGGGCCCTGGGACGGCCTGGTGGAGATCTGGAACGGCATGCCGTTCTTCTCGCCGGTGTGGGCGCCCTGCCCCCGCGTCGTGTTCCTGCACCACGTGCACGGCGAGATGTGGCGGATGGTGCTCAAGCCACCGCTGGCGAAGATCGGCGAGACGCTGGAGAGCACCATCGCGCCGCCCCTGTACCGGCGCACCCGGATGCTGACGCTGTCCGAGTCGTCCCGCCACGAGATCATCGAGATGCTCGGGCTGCCCCCGGCGAACATCTCCGTCATCCCGCCGGGCATCGACGGGCGTTACGCCCCGCTCGGCGAACGCTCGCCGCATCCGCTGGTCCTGGCGGTCGGCCGGCTGGTGCCGGTGAAGCGGTTCGACATCCTCGTCGACGCGCTGATCCGGCTGCGCCAGCAGCACCCGACGATGGAGGCGATCATCGTCGGCGAGGGCTACGAACGCCCGGCGCTGGAGGCCCAGATCCGGGCCGCGGGCGCCACCGAGTGGCTGAAGCTGCCCGGCCGGGTCGACGACGACGGCCTGCTCGCGCTCTACCGGCGGGCCTGGGTGCTCACGAGCGCCTCGGCCCGCGAGGGCTGGGGCATGACGATCACCGAGGCGGCGGCCTGCGGGACCCCGTCCGTCGCGACCAACATCGCCGGGCACACCGACGCCGTCGCCGACGGCCTGTCCGGCCTGCTGGTCGAGCCACGCGACCTCGCCGGCGCGCTCGGCAGGGTGATCGGTGACCAGGGGCTGCGCGACCGGCTCGTCGCGGGCGCGCTCGCGCACGCCGCGACGTTCACCTGGGCCAACACCGCCCGCCAGACGTACGCGGCACTCGTCCAGGAGGCCGCCAAGCACAGCCGCCGCGCGCCCCGCCCCGGCGGTCTCGACCGGCTGCACGGGCCGCTGCGGTGACCTTGACAGCGCAGGACCCGGGTGGCCCCTCCGGGCCTGGCGATCCCGGCGGTGACGCGGCCGGGACCGCAGCTGGTACCGGCGGTACCGCCGGTACGACGACCCTCGCGACCGATGACACCACCGCGGCCGTGGCGGAGCCGACCGGCGCCGACGCGCCCGGTACGGGCGGTCGCCGGGGATGGCGCGCCTGGCGGCCGTCGCGGCCCTCCTGGGCGACGCTGCTGCTCGCCGCCGTCGCCTACCTGCCGCTGCTGCGCACGTCGCCCGGTGAGATCGGCGCCGACACGAAGGCGTACCTCTACCTCGACCCGGGCCGGCTGCTGCGCCGCGCGGTGTCGATGTGGGACCCGGGCGTCGGCATGGGCACGGTCACCCACCAGAACATCGGCTACCTGTTCCCGCAGGGCCTCTGGTACTACGTGCTGGACGTCGTYGGCCTGCCGGACTGGGTCGCCCAGCGGTTGTGGACCGGCACCATCCTGTTCGTCGCCGGCGCCGGCGTGCTGTTCCTGCTGCGCTCCTTCGGCTGGCCCGACCGGTACTCGGTCGTCGCCGCGTTCGGCTACATGCTCACGCCGTACTCGCTGGAGTACGAGGCGCGGATCTCGGCGATCCTGCTGCCCTACGCCGGCCTCGGCTGGTTCATCGGGATCACCGTGCGCGGCCTGCGCGAGGCCCGCGAGGGCAAGGGCAGCTGGCGCGGCGCGGACGCGTGGCGCTGGCCGGCCACGTTCGCGCTGGTGGTCACCTCGGTCGGCAGCATCAACGCCTCCAGCCTGATCCTGATCATGCTCGCGCCGATGCTCTGGCTGCCGTTCGCGGTGTGGGGCACCCGCGAGGCGACGCTGCGCGCCACCGCCGGTCTGATCAGCCGCGCCGTCATCATGACGATCCTCGCGAACGCCTGGTGGGTGGCCGGGCTCTACACGCAGGCCGGCTACGGCCTGAACGTCCTGGCGTTCACCGAGACGGTCAAGACGGTGGCCAGCAGCTCACAGGCCTCCGAGGTACTGCGGGGCCTGGGCAACTGGTTCTTCTACGGCGAGGACGCGCTCGGCCCCTGGGTCACCCCCGCGGTCGGCTACACCCAGGCGCTGTGGTTGCTGATGGTGAGCTTCGCCGTGCCGCTCCTGGGGCTCACGGCCGCGTCGCTGATCCGCTGGGGCCACCGCGCCTACTTCGTCGGCCTGGTCGTGCTGGGCACGACGGTCGCCGTCGGGGTGTACCCGTACGACAACCCGTCGCCGCTCGGCCGGTTCTTCCGCGACTTCGCCGAGGGGTCGACGGCGGGGCTCGCGCTGCGCTCGCTGCCGCGCGCGGCGCCGCTGGTCGTGCTGGGCCTGTCGGTGCTGCTGGCGGGCGCGCTCGCCGCGTTCACCGAGCGGTCGGTGGCGCGGGCCGCCGCGGGCCGCTCCCCGGCCGGCGGGGCGGGCCGCGGCACGCGCGGCCGGCGGCGCCGGCAGCGGATGGTCTTCCGGGCGCGCCCCGGCTCCGCGCTGCCGACCGCCGTGACGGTGGTCGTGCTGGTGCTGCTCGCGCTGGACATGGCGCCGCTGTTCCGCGGCCAGTTCCTGGAGCAGGGCCTGCAGCGGCCCGAGAACGTCCCGGACTACGAGCAGCAGCTCGCGGACGCGCTGGGGGCCAAGGGCAACGCCACCCGGGTGCTGGAGCTGCCAGGCGCCGACTTCGCGCACTACCGCTGGGGTTCGACGCTCGACACCGTCACCTACGGCCTGACGGACCGCCCGACGGTCCAGCGCGAGCTCGTCCCCTACGGCGAGGCCGGCAGCGTCGACCTCGTCCGCTCCCTCGACCGCCGGCTGCAGGAGGGTGTCTTCGAGACGTCCTCGCTCTACGACGTCGCCCGGCTGATGGGCGTCGGCGACGTCGTGCTGCGCGGCAACAACCAGTACGAGCGCTTCCGCGGCCCACGGCCGCGGGCCAACTGGGACCTGTTCACCTCGCGGCCGCCGAACGGGCTGGAGAAGCCGACGACGTACGGGCCGCCGGTGAGCGAGACGACGACGATCCCCTACCTCGACGAGATCACCCTCGGCACCGACCCGGCCGTCCCGGACCCGCCGACGCTCGCCGACTTCGCGGTCAGGGACCCGACGCCGATCGTCCGCGCGGCCACCACCGACCGCCCGCTGCTGGTCAGCGGCAACGGCGAGGCGCTGGTCGACGCGGCGGCCTCCGGCCTGCTGACCGACGTCGTGGACAACAACCGGACCGTGCTCTACACGGGGGCGCTCGCGGGTGACCGGGACGGGATGCACCAGGYCCTCGCCGACGGCGCCGAGCTGCTACTGAGCGACTCGAACCGGCTGCGGGCGGAGCGCTGGACGGGTATCCGGGAGAACTTCGGCTACGTCGAGCAGCCCGGCGTCGCGCCGCTGGCGAAGGACCCGGACGACAACCGGCTGCCGTTGTTCCCCGAGCAGGACTCGTCCAACCAGACGGTCGCCGTGCTCACCGCCCCCGGTGAGCAGCCGCAGGTCGCGGCGGTGACCGCGTCGAGCTACGGCAACACGTTCGCCTACGGCCCGGCGGACCGGCCCGTGCACGCGATCGACGCCGATCCGACGACGGCGTGGCGGGTCGGCGCGTTCACCGACCCGGCGGGCGAACGCTGGCAGACGACGCTCGCCGCGCCCACCACCACCGACCACATCAAGCTGGTGCAGCCCCTCACCGGCCCGCGCAACCGCTTCATCACGAAGGTCACCCTGACGTTCGACGGTGGCTCGCCGGTGACGGTCGACCTCATCGACGGTTCCAGGACCGACCAGGGCCAGGTCATCACCTTCCCTGAGCGGACCTTCAAGACCCTGACGATCACCGTCGACGCGACCAACTACGGCAAGCAGAAGAGCTACGACGGCCTGTCCGCCGTGGGGCTCGCCGAGGTGGAGATCCCGAAGGCGGACGCCAGGCCGGCCGTCGCGCAGGACCTGCTGCGGATGCCGACCGACCTGCTCGCCACGGCCGGCCAGGGCTCGCTCGACCACCCGCTGGTGCTGACGATGTCGCGGGACCGGGCGAACCCGGCCGAGCCGTTCAAGGAGGACACCGAGTCGACGATCGCCCGGGTGTTCTCGCTGCCGACCGACCGGGCGTTCAGCCTGACCGGCACCGCGAGGCTCTCCTCGTACGCGTCGGACGACGTGATCGACAAGCTGCTCGGCCGGCCGGACGGCCCGCCGCTGGTGGTGTCCTCGGGCCGGCTGCCCGGTGACATCGACGCCCGCGGCTCGGCCGCCTTCGACGGCGACACCGCGACGGCCTGGTCGCCCGGCTTCGGCGGCCAGACCGGCAACTGGCTGCAGCTGACGTCGCTGGACGACGTCACCCTGTCGACAGCGAAGATCACCCTGGTGACCGACGGGCGGCACTCGGTGCCGACGAAGCTCGGCGTCGAGGTCGACGGACAGCGGGCCGGCACGGTCGACGTGCCGCCGGTCGCCGACGCGGTGGGCAGGCGGGGCGCCACCACGACAGTGTCCGTGCCACTGCCGGTGGGCACGGGGCACCAGATCCGCTTCGTCGTGGACGCGGTCCGCCCGGTGACCACGACGGACACGATCTCCGGCTCGACCCTGACCACGCCGGTCGGCGTCGCGGAGATCGAGCTGCCGGGCGTGAACGGTCAGACCTCCCAGATCGGCTCCGCCGATCCGGCAGGAACCCCGGGCCAGACCGCGTCGACGGCGCGGCCGCCGGCCGACCTCTCCACGGGTTGCCGCGGCGACCTCCTGGCCGTCGACGGCCAGCCGGTCGGCGTGCGGATCAACGGCACGACCAGGGACGCGTCCGGCCGGCTCGGCCTGGACGTGCGCACCTGCGGCACCCCGGTGCGGCTCTCCGCCGGCGACCACGTGGTGCGCTCCGCGAACGGGGCGAAGACCGGGATCGACCTGGACCGGCTGGTCTTCGCCTCGGACGCTGGCGGCACGACCTGGCCGGACGCGACGTCGATCAACGCCCTGGACACCTCCCGCGAGCGGCGCACGGCCGACCTCGCGGCCCAGTCCGGCAACGTGGCCGGCACCGCCGCCGCCACGCCGGCCGCGCCGACCGTCAAGGTGGACGTCGCGGGATCGACGACGTTCGTCCTCACGGTCACCGGGGCCAAGCCGGGTACGCCGTTCTGGCTGGTGCTGGGGCAGAGCCTCTCCCCCGGCTGGCACGGCAAGATCGATGAGAACACCGACATCGGCTCACCCCGGCTCGTCGACGGCTATGCCGACGGCTGGCGGATCAACCCGGAGTCGGAGACCTTCAAGGTCCAGCTCACCTGGACACCGCAACGGGTCGTCTTCGCCGCGTTGACCGTCTCCGTCGTGACGGTGGTGCTGTGCCTGGCGCTGCTCGGTGTGACGGGCCGACGGCGGCGCGGGTCCGGCTGGCCGGGCGCGCCCGTCCGCGACCTGCCGAGCCTGGACCGGCCGTTCGCCGCCACGCCACGGCTACCGCTGCGCCAGGTGGCGGCGCTGGTCCTGGGGGCGGCGGCCGTCGGGGCGTTCATCGTCAGCCCGGCCGCCGGCGCGGCCACGGCCGCGGTGACGCTGGTGGCGGCGCTGATGCCTCGCGGGCGGGTGCTGCTGCGGGCCGGGTCGGTGGTCGCGCTCGCCGCGGCCGTGGCCTACGTCATCGAGGTGCAGGTCCGCTACAACCTGTCGGTCAACGGCTCGTGGGTGTCGGAGTTCGACAAGGTCGCGACCGTGTCGTGGCTAGCGGTGCTCTTTCTCGGCGCCGACGCCACGCTCGCGCTGCTGCACGGCCACGCCAGCCGGCGCTCGACCGAGGCCGGGGCCGGGGCCGGGGCCGAAGGCAGGGACCGGGCCCAGCACGAAGACGAGGACGAGGACGGCGGAACCGTGCCGCCGCCGCTGGACGCGGCGGCCGGCGCCGAGACCGAGCCCTCCGCCAGGTAGGCCAGGCGGCCCTGGCGTGCCGAGCCGACGCCCGGCACACCAGGGCCGCCTGGCCCCCCGACAAGCCCGCCCGGGCCGTGGCGGCGACGCGGGCGGTGCCGTCACACTCCCGTGCCGATCGATGGCGACCGAAGACGTCGGGTATGCCCCCGGGCCTGCACGGAGCGTTGCCATTCACGTGCGGTGCGTGGCCAGATCATGTCGCTCGCGGCCGGGAAAGGGAGCAGGCCGGGTTACCCTGTGCCGCGCGATGGACATGGTGTGACTGACTGAAAACGGGCCGTGCTGCCGGGGGCGGCCCCACCCAGCCTGGACCCGGTCGGGCCGTTCGCTCCCGCCGTCGCGCGGGCACGTCCTTAGGCCGGGACCACGCCGAAGGCGGCGCRCAGACGCTCATCCTCCGCGCTGTCCGAGGCGTCCCGGGACGAGGAGGGCTAGTCGGATGCGAGGGAGTGGCCCGGTCCGGGAGCGCGGGTACCTCACCGTGCTCCCGCTGGTCGGCACGCTGTTCCTGCTACTCATGCTCGTCCTGCCCATGTCGCGGTCGTACCTGCGGCCGGAGACCTTCACGGCCCTCCTGGTCTCCGTGGCCGCGCTCGGCTACGTCCTTCGCGCCGGTCGCGGCCATCCCCGGCGCAAGGCGCTGATCGTCACGGTGATGATGACCGCCGCGATGACGACGGCGCTGCTCGGCGACCCGACCCGCACGCCGCTGGCCTTCCTGGCCTGGTTCCCGTGGGTGGGTGGCTACGCCGGCCTGGTGTCCCGCCGCGTCGGCAGGGTGGCCGCGCTGACCGGCGCCATCTGTCTCACCCTCGCCACCGCGCTGGCCGCGCGCGACGACCTGAACGCCGACCCGCTGACCTACGTGGCCCTCCTGTTCAGCATCGTCGCCTCGTCGATGTTCACCTACGGGTTCTTCAGCTGGGGCCGCGGCCAGGCGTTCGCCGACCCGCTGACCGGGCTGACCAACCGGGCGGGTCTCATGCACGCGGGCGAACCGGCGATAGCCGAGGCACTCGTCGCCGGTCGGGACCAGGCGGTGATAGTGCTYGACATCAACCGGTTCCGAGAGATCAACTCGGCACTCGGGCACCAGGCCGGCGACGAGGCGCTGCGTGAGTACGCCGACCTGCTGCGCGAGGTGCACCCACGGCCGGCGTTCGTCGGCCGGCTCGGCGGCGACGAGTTCGTCCTCGTGCTGTCGGGCGAGAGCGAGATCGGCGGCCCGGACGAGCCGAACGGCGAATGGCTGGCGCGGCTCGGCGAGAGGGTTCTCGACCAGCTCGACGGGCCGGTGCGCATCCGCGGCATCAACATCGAGCTGGAGTCCACGGCGGGCGTCGCGGCGGCGCCGCGCGACGGCGACCGGCTGGCGAAGGTGCTGCCGTGCGCGGACGCGGCGCTGGCGAACGCCAAGCGCGACGGGGCGCGCGTCGGGGTCTGGAGCGCCGGGATGGCGGGGACGGTCGGGGTCCRCTCCTGGGAGCTGGCCCTGCACGCGCAGCTGCGCACGGCGATCGCCAAGGGCGAGCTCGTGCTGTACTACCAGCCGGTGCAGGAGGCGGCGACCGGCCGGGTCGCCGGCGCCGAGGCGCTGATGCGATGGCGCCATCCCGAGCGCGGGCTGCTGCCGCCCGGCTCGTTCCTGCCGATGGCCGAGCGCTCCTCGCTGATCGTCAGCCTGACCTGGTGGGAGCTGGAGGAGGCGCTCGCCCAGTGTGCCCGGTGGGTCAGGGYCGGCCTGCGGCTCCCGATCTCGGCCAACCTGTCCGCGCGGATGCTCATCATCGACGACCTGCCCGGCAAGGTCGCCCGCCGGCTCGAACACCACCGCCTGCCGCCGGAGATGCTCACTCTGGAGATCACCGAGAGCGCGCTGGTGTCCCAGCCCGCGCGAGCCGCCGCCATGCTCGGTGAGCTGCGGACCGCCGGCGTGAAGCTCTCGCTCGACGACTTCGGCACCGGCTACAGCTCGATGGAGATCCTCAAGGCACTCCCGTTCGACGAGATGAAGATCGACAAGAGCTTCGTGGCGGGTGCCCGCGGCAGCCTGCCGGACGTCGCGATCGTGCGGTCGGTGGTCGACCTCGGCCACCGGCTGGGCCTGCGGGTCGTCGGCGAGGGCGTCGAGGACGAGCAGTCGGCCAGGATGCTGACCGAGCTCGGGTGCGACCTCCTGCAGGGCGACGCACTGTCGCCGCCACTGCCATCCGACGAGCTGGAGAAGTTGCTGGCCGCCGGCATGGGCGTACGCCAGAACCGCGCCGGCGCGTGGCGGACGGACGGCTCGGGCCCGCTGGCCGCCGCCTGGGGCGAGCCCAGCCCGGCCCGCCCGGACACGGCCAGGAACGACACAGCCAGGAACGACACAGCCAGGAACGACACGGCGCGGGCGGACACGGCACGCCTGGCGGGGCTGGCGAGGACCGGCGTCACCCCGTCCAGCAACGGGCACCGGACCGGCGAGCAGGCCTCGCCCGCGGAGCCCGGCCGACCTTCCGCTCCCCCCGGCCCCGCCACTCCACCCGGCCCCGCCGACCCCGCCGGGCGGGACGAGGCGGGCGGAGACAGCGGACCCGCCGGCCAGGCGCACGGACCGTACATCCACGCGACGCGGCCGACGGTGCCGGAAGAGACGATCAGAGCCTGGGAGCGGACCGGGGTGGTGGCGCCCGAGCCGCCCGGCGAGGCGGCCCGGCTCGACGCCCTGCGCCGATACCGGATCCTCGACACGCCTCCCGAGCCGGAGTTCGACGCCCTCGTCGGCCTCGCCGCCCAGCTCACCGACTGTGGTTTCGCCTACCTGGTGTTCATCGACGATGATCGGGAGTGGCCGAAGGCCTGCCATGGCGTCCAGACGGCGGAGCTTCGGGCCCGGGTCGGGCCCGGGTCGTTCATCGTCGCGGACGGCCGCTACCTGGAGATCCAGGACTGCTCCCGTGATCTGCGCTACGCGCACCTGGCCAGGATGGAGCCGAAGCATGTGATCTTCTTCGCCGGCGCGCCGCTGCGCACAGCCGACGGCCATGTGCTCGGCGCGCTGTGTGTCTCCGACCGGGTGTCTCGCCGRCTCACCACCGGCCAACGGACCGCGCTCGACACCCTGGCCAGGCACGCCATGCGGCTGCTCGACGCCCGGCTCCAGCGGCTGCTGCTCGCGGAGGCCACCGCCGGACTGGAACGGCTCGAGGCGTTCTGGCACCACCACGACCTGCCGGCCGCCGCCACGCTGTGCGCCGACGTCGTGCGCGGGCTGGCCCAGGCCGACGCGGTCGCCGTGATGCTGCCCGAGCTGCCCGGTTCGACCGTCTTCCGGGCCGCCGGGGTGTCCGTCGTCGAGGGGGTGCGGCCGCTGACGGAGCTCGGAGTGCGCGCGACCCGAGAGGACCAGAAGGCGATCAGCGAGCTGGCGGCCGCGGCCGGCCCGGTGTTCATCCCGGACGCCGCGGCGCACCCGCTGATCCCGAACGAGATGGTGCGCCGGCTCGGGATCGCCTCCGCGCTGATGATGCCGCTGCGTGGCGAGGGCGGAGTCCAGGGGATGATCACCGTCCGCTGGACCCAGCACCTGGCCCGGCTCGACCCGGCGGTACGGTGCGCGGTGACGCTGTTCTGCGGCCAGGCCCGCTTCACCCTCGCCAAGCTGCGCGCCGCGCAGGGCCAGGCGGCCGCCCCCGGCCCCGGTTCTCACGACGAGGCCGGGGGCGCCGCCGGCGACGTGCCCGACGGGGCCCTGTCCGGCTGGGGCGCTCTGGGCAGGAGCGCTCCCCGCGCGGGCGGCCGGGCAGGCACGGCCCCGAACGACCTCCCGGCGGGCGGCGGCGCTCCAGGCGGCGGCCCGGAGGACCGGGCAGCGGCCGAGGCCGACCCGGCGGGCCGGCGCCGGTCCCGCCCGGCGACCAGCCGCTACTAGCGCCAGCGGCCCGGGTCACCGGCGTGGTCGCGGCCTATCCGCGACCGGGGACGACCCCGCCGGCGGGCGGCCTGGACCGGAGCATGCAGGTCAGCCGGCAGGTGCAGACCGGCCGGCCCCCGTCATCCGTGATCCTGATCTCGAACGTCGCCACCGAGCGGCCGGCGTGCAGACGGGTCGCGACCGCTGTGACCCAGCCGGAGGTGACCGCCCGGTGGTGGGAGGCGTTGATCTCCAGGCCGACGGCCGCGTTCTCGGGGCCGGCGGTGAGCATCGCCGCCATCGAGCCGACCGTCTCCGCCAACACCACCGACGCGCCGCCGTGCAGCAGCCCGTACGGCTGCCGGTTGCCCTCCACCGGCATCCGGCCGACCACCCGCTCCGGCGTGGCCTCCAGCAGCTCGACGCCCATGCGCTCGTTCAGCTCGCCGCGGTTCAGGTTGAGGGCGGCGACCAGCTCGGCCTCGTCGGCTGGCAGCCCGCCCCGAATGGCACCGTCCGCGCCCGTCTCGACAGTCACCAGCCGACAATATGGTGCCCGCCGGGCACCTGCGGGACCACGGGGCGCCGGGCGGACGGCCGGCGCGGTCGGTGGATTGTCATACCGGCGGCCTAGACTTCGCCGGGTGCCCGGTTCGACGACGCAGCCCGAGACAACGCAGCCCGACCTGGGTAGCCCGCCCGACGTCCCCGCGGACGCCGCCCAGGAGGCGCCCCAGGACGCCCCCGCGAAGGCGCCGGCCAGACGTGCCTCGAGGTCGGCCGGCGGCGGGTCGCCGGCCAAGGCGCCCGCCAGGGCGACCGGGAGGTCCGCGGCCCCGGCGGCCGCGCGCGCCGCGCCGGCTCCCGGAACGGGGCGGCTGCTGCTGCTGGACGGGAACTCGCTGGCCTACCGGGCGTTCTTCGCGCTGCCGGTGGAGAACTTCTCCACCACGACCGGGCAGCCGACGAACGCCGTCTACGGCTTCACGTCCATGCTGATCAACGCGCTGCGCGACGAGAAGCCGACGCACGTCGCCGTCGCCTGGGACCTGCCGGCGCCGACCTTCCGGCACGCCCAGTACGCCGAGTACAAGGCCGGCAGGTCCGAGACCCCGTCGGACTTCGTCGGCCAGATCAGCCTGATCCACCAGGTCTGCGACGCGCTCGCCGTGCCGAGCATGTCCGCCGCCAGCTACGAGGCGGACGACATCATCGCGACGCTGGCCACCCAGGGCGAGGCGGCCGGCATGGATGTCCTCATCGTCACCGGCGACCGCGACGCGCTCCAGCTCGTCACCGACCGGATCACCGTGCTGATGACCCGCAAGGGCATCAGCGACATGATCCGGTACACCCCGGCGGAGGTCGAGGCCAAGTACGGCCTCACCCCGACGCAGTACCCGGACTTCGCCGCGCTGCGCGGCGACCCGTCGGACAACCTGCCCTCGATCCCCGGCGTCGGCGAGAAGACCGCCACCAAGTGGATCCAGCAGTTCGGCGGCCTGGCTGACCTGGTCGACCGGGCCGACGAGGTCACTGGGAAGGCCGGCGCCGCCCTGCGCGAGAACCTGGCCAACGTGATCCGCAACCGGGCGCTCACCGAGCTCGCCCGCGACGTGCCACTGGAGCGCGGGCCCGTGGACCTGCGGCTGGTCCCGTGGGACCGGGAGGCGGTACACACCCTGTTCGACACCCTGCAGTTCCGGGTGCTGCGAGAGCGGCTCTACCAGGCGCTCGCGATCGTGGAGCCGGCGGCGGGCGAGGGCGGGTTCGCGGTCGAGTACACGATCCTCGGCCCGGGTGACGTCACCGAGTGGCTCGCCGAGCACACGGCCGGCGGCGCCCGCACGGGCCTGCACCTGCGCGGCACCTGGGGCCGCGGCACCGGGACGGTCGCCGGGATCGCGCTGGCCGCCGCCGACGGCACCGCCGCCTGGATCGACCCGTCCCAGCTCGTCCCCGCCGACGAGAACGCGCTGGCCGCCTGGCTCGCCGACGAGACGCGGCCCAAGGCGGTACACGACGCCAAGGGCCCGATGCTCGCGCTCGCCGAGCTGGGTCTCACCCTGGACGGCGTCACCAGCGACACCGCGCTCGCCGCCTATCTCGCCCTGCCGGGCCAGCGCTCGTTCGACCTCGCCGACCTGGTGCTGCGCTACCTGCACCGGGAGCTGAAGGCCGAGGAAGGCCCGTCGGACGGCCAGCTGACCCTCGAGGTCGAGGTCGAGGGCATCGCCGAGGCGGACGAGGCCGAGGTGGACGCCGTGCGCGCCCGCGCGGTCGCCGAGCTCGCCGACGCGCTCGACGGCGATCTGGAGCGCCGCTCGGCCGCGCGCCTGCTGCGTGACATCGAGCTGCCGCTGCTGACCGTTCTCGCCGGGATGGAACGCGCCGGCATCGCCGCCGACGCCGACTACCTCACCGACCTGCAGTCCCAGTACGGCGCCGAGGTCACCAAGGTCGTCGAGGCCGCCCACCAGATCGTCGGCCGGCCGTTCAACCTCGGCTCGCCCAAGCAGCTGCAGCAGATCCTGTTCGACGAGCTGAACCTGCCGAAGACCAAGAAGATCAAGACGGGCTACACCACGGACGCGGACGCGCTCACGTGGCTGGCCGTCCAGACCGACCACCCGCTGATCCCGACGCTGCTGCGCCACCGCGACGTGGCCCGGCTCAAGACCGTCGTCGAGTCGCTGCTCCCGATGATCGACGACGCCGGCCGCATCCACACCACGTTCAACCAGATGATCGCCGCGACCGGCCGGCTGTCATCGACCGACCCGAACCTGCAGAACATCCCGATCCGCACCGCCGAGGGTCGCCAGATCCRCCGCGCGTTCGTCGTCGGCTCAGGCTACGAGACGCTGCTGACCGCGGACTACTCGCAGATCGAGATGCGGATCATGGCGCATCTGTCCGGCGACGCGGGGCTGATCGAGGCGTTCTCCTCCGGCGAGGACCTGCACACGTTCGTCGCCGCGCAGGCGTTCAACCTCCCGGTCGCCGACGTCGACCCGGAGCTGCGCCGGCGGATCAAGGCGATGTCCTACGGCCTTGCCTACGGCCTGTCGGCCTATGGCCTGGCTTCCCAGCTCGGCATCGCGGCGGACGAGGCCCGCGAGCAGATGGAGGCGTACTTCGCCCGCTTCGGCGGGGTGCGTGACTTCCTGCGCGGTGTGGTCGACCGCGCCCGCACGGACGGCTACACCGAGACGATCCTCGGCCGCCGCCGGTACCTGCCCGACCTGACCAGCGACAACTCCCAGCGCCGGCAGATGGCCGAGCGGATGGCCCTCAACGCGCCGATCCAGGGCTCCGCCGCCGACATCATCAAGATCGCCATGCTGGGGGTGGAGCGCGGCCTGCGCGAGCGCGGCCTGCGCTCCCGCCTGCTCCTGCAGGTCCACGACGAGCTCGTCCTCGAGATCGCCCCCGGCGAGCGCGAGGACGTCGAGGCACTCGTCCGCTCCGAGATGAGCGGCGCGTACACCATGTCCGTCCCGCTCGACGTCTCCGTCGGCGCGGGCCACACCTGGGACGACGCGGGACACTAGTGCGGCGATCCGGGGGCGAGCTTTGGCGCCGTCCGGGCCTTCCCCAAGCCAGGACGTTTTCTACTCGCCCGCCCCCGGTCCCCACACTGCGGGTGAGACGCTAGGAGCGTTCGGTAACGACGTCAACGTGGCCCGCGCACGGCGGCCGGCTGTTGTGCGTTCCCGGACGCGGGCACGCCGTATCCGCCAACTCATCTCCCTGTTTGGCACGCTCGGCGCGCCTCCCCCACTGATTGGCCGGTCGAAAACGTCGAGAACCCGGCACCCGCCGATGCCGGCTGCCAGCTGCCGGCTGCCAGCTGCCGGCTGCCAGCTGCCGGCTGCCGGCTGTCAGCGGCCGGCGGCGCCCGGCGCCCGGTAGGCGCCGAGGCCGGCGAGGCTCGCGCCGACCTCGGCGGGCGTGCCGGCCGCGACCACGGCGCCGGCCTCAAGGACGACGACCGCGTCCGCGACCGCCAGGGCAAGGCGCGGGTCGTGCTCGGCGAGCAGGACGCTCACACCGCGGGCCTGGAGCTGGCCGACCAGCCCGGCGAACCAGGCCCGGTCGACGGCGGTGACGCCGGCGGCCGGCTCGTCCAGCAGCAGCAGCGACGGGCGGGTGCCCAGCGCCCTGGCGATCTCGAGCCGCCGCCGGGCGCCGTGCGGCAGGCAGGCCGCCCGGTCGCCCGCCCGGTCGGCGAGCCCGACGAACTCCAGCAGGTCCCACGCGGCGGACCTGGCCGCGCGGATCTCCCGGCGCTCGCGCGACCTCGGGAGCAGCGCCCGCCAGGTGCCGCCGCCGGCCTTCGCCTCGATGCCGACCCGGACGTTGTCCAGGGCGGTGAGCTGGTCGAACAGCCTGGTCTCCTGGAACGTGCGCGCTATGCCGAGACGGGCCACGGCTGGCGCCGAGCGCCCGACCAGCTCGACCGGCCCGCGCGCCTCGGCACCGGCGCCCTCCGCCCCGCGCACCCTGCGGGTCGGCCAGAAGTGGGCGCTGCCGCGGCTCGGACGCCGGATTCCGGTCAGGCAGTCGAGCAGCGACGTCTTGCCCGCGCCGTTCGGGCCGACGATGGCCAGCACCGTGCCCCGCTGCTGCCGCAGGGAGACGTCCGCGAGGCTGGTCAGGCCGCCGAGGCGCAGCGTCAGCCCCGCGAGGTCCAGGATCGGCCGTGGCGGCGGCGCCGAGTTCGGCGCGGGCACGGTCGGCGCGTCCGGCTTCCAACCGACGCGCGGGCCCGGGCGCGCGGGCACCACCGCCGGGGGCCGGCGGCGCGGCTCGGGGAAGGTCATGGCCCTCCGTCGCGGGGGCCGACGCGCTGGAGGCCCGCGGGCAGCAGGCGCCGCGGGCGAAGAGCCGTCATGATCATGACCAGCGCGCCGAAGTAGAGGAACCGGTCCGCGGCTGGCACGTGGTCACGCAGGAGGAAGGCCAGGCCCTGCAGCACGACGGCGCCAAGGACGGCGCCGAGGCGCGAGCCGGCCCCGCCCACCACGACGATCGCGAGCACGAGCATCGAGGCCTGCGGGCTGAACGTCTGCGGGTTGAAGAACTGCTTGGCCGCGAGCACCGCGCCGACGAGGCCGGCGACCGCCGCGCCGGTCGTGAAGGCCAGCAGCCTCATCCCGGCGGCGCGGACACCGAGGGCCCCCGCGGCCACCTCGTCCTGGCGCTGCGCGGCACAGGCCCGCGCGGCCCGCGTCCGGTCCCAGCCCGCGAGCGCCGCCATGACCAGCACGACCAGGCCGAGCAGCAGGTAGTAGTACGGCAGCGGGTCCAGCCCGAAGCCGTAGTGGAGACCACCGATCCGCACCGACGGCGGCGGTACCCCGAACACGCCGCCGGCGCCCCCGGTGATCCCGTCCGCGTTGTTCGCGACCAGTTGGACGACCCCGCCGAAGGCGAGCGTGACCATCGACAGGAGGTCGGCGTGCCGGCGCAGGAGCGGCGCGCCCAGCGCGAGGCCGGCGAGCGCCGCCGCGGCCATCGCCGCCGGCATCGCGACCAGCGGCGAGACGGTGACCGGCGCGTGCCAGGGCATCGCCCCCGGGGCGCACAGGTACGCCGCGGTGTAGGCGCCGATCGCGCAGAAGGCGACATGGCCGAGATCGAGCAGTCCGGCGCGCCCGACGACGATGCTCAGTCCCAGCGCGAGCAGCGCGTACAGCCCGATGTCGTTGACCATCGCCTGCCGGACCGTGGTCGAGACGACCAACGGCGCGCCCGCCGCGGCCCCCAGCGCCAGCGCGTATCCCGCGCACCGTGCCCAGGGGCGCCGGTACCAGCGCCGCCGGCCGGATGTTCCCGCCTCCACCGCCGGCGCGCCCACGGCGAGCCCGGCGGCGAGTCGGCCGGAGGCGGACGTGGGAGCGGGCGGCTCGGTGGGTACCCGCGGCGCCGGCCAGATCACCCATTTCGACCGGACCGCCCAGGTCCGGTCCGAGGGTGGCACGAGGTGGGCGCTGTCCTCGCGCTGGTCCGGTCGCTTCGGCCCGACACGGGCCGAGGTCGCCGGCCGGGGCTGTGCCTCCGCCACCATCCGGTCGCGCCGCGAGACCGCCTCGTCCAGCGACGGGCGCCGCCGGCCGGATGATCCTGACCGGTCCCGGGCGTCCTGCGTCCATTCGGCGGCGACGCCCGTCAGGTACGCGGCCGGGCGGCCGAGCAGGCCGCGCAGCCGCGGCCAGCCGGTCAGTCCCGCCCAGGCCAGCAGTGCGGCGGCGAGGAAGAGGACGCCGCGCTCGCCCGCGAGCGACCCGCTGGCCCCGGCGAGCGGCCGGTCCGCGTTCCCGGACGGCCCGGTCACCAGCGCCGCGAGCGCCGCGAGCACCAGGCACCCGCCCAGCCTGCGCCCCCACCGGCCCGGCCCGGCCTCGTCTCCGAAGCCCTCGACACCCTCGCCGTCTCCGACGTTCCCGGCCTCCGCGGCAGCCAGGGCATCCGCCGTGCCCGTCGTCGTCGCGGCGCCCGCCCAGCCGTCCGGCGGCCGGTCCTCGGCGCGCAGCTGGGCCACCCGCTCGGCGACCGACGGCATTCCCGCCGGTGGGCCCACCGGCGGGCCCACCGGCTCGTCCGGACCGCCGCTCATGCCGGGCGTCCGAGGCGGGCGCCGAGCAGGCCTGACGGGCGCAGGAGGAGGACGGCGATCAGCACGGCGAAGGCGATGACGTCCCGATAGTCCGCGTCGAGCAGGTAGTAGCCGCCGAAGCTCTCGACCAGGCCGAGCAGCAGCCCGCCCGCCAGCGCCCCGCGCACGTTGCCGAGACCACCGAGGACGGCGGCCGTGAACGCCTTGATCCCGGGAACGAAGCCCATGGTGTAGGACGCCTGGAAGGTCATCGCGTAAAGGAAGCCGCCGGCGCCGGCGAGCACCCCGCCGAGCACGAACGTCGCGACGATCACCCGTTCCAGGCTGACTCCCAGCAGGACCGCGCACTCGGCGTCCTGCGTCACCGCCCGGATCGACCGGCCGAGCCTGGACCAGGCGACCAGCCGGTCGGCGGCGAGCAGCAGGCCGAGCGCGGTGGTGACGACCGCCAGCGCCTCCGCGGAGACGGGTGCGCCGGCGACGCGCAGCACGGTCCGGTCGGTGAACAGGTTCGGCACGGGAACGTCGCGCCGGCCGAACTCCTTGCCAGCGAGGCTCACGGCGAACATCGACGCGCCGACGGCGCTGACCAGGTACGCGAGCCGCGGCGCGCGCCGGCGGCGCAGCGGCCGGTAGGCGGCCCGCTCCAGGCCGAGCGCCGCCACCGCGCCGCCGAGGCCGCCGGCGGCGGTCCCGGCCGCCACCAGCCCGACGCAGGCCAGGACACCGGGGCCCGCACCGCCCGCCCCGGCGGGCAGCGCGGCCCGCGCCGCGTAGAGGCCGCCGAACGCGCCAAGCATGAACACCTCGCCGTGCGCGAGGTTGACCAGCCGCAGCACGCCGTAGACGAGGGTGTAGCCGAGCGCGATCAGTGCGTAGACCGCACCGGCCATGAGCCCGTCGATGGCCAGCCGCGCGACCTGCCCCCCGCTACCCACGCGCGGATCGCGCTCCCCATTTCGCCGTGCGCACCCGGCGGTCCCAGCTACCGGCAAGATCGGTCAGGCGGGCGCCGTCCCCGGCGGCGGTCGAGCCGGCGGGCGGCGCGACGGGCTCTGGCACGGGCCCAGACGCGTCCACGGCCGCGGACCCAGCGGCTGGCACCCCCGTCGACACGGGGGCGCCAGCGGCGTCGCCGGCCAGCGTGACCAGCGCGGTGTCGTCGGCAGGGGTCACGGCTTCAGCAGCGCGCTCGTCGGGCCGAGGACGACCCGCTTGCCGTCCCGGACCTCGTACACGTACACCGTCGAGCCCAGGACCTCGCCGTGGCTGTCGAACTTGATCTGCTTGGTGACGCCCGGCATGTCGATGGCGCGGAATCCGCTGACGACGGAGGTGCGGGTGGCGTCCGCGCCCTCCCTGGCGAGCACCGAGATGATCGCCTCGGTGGCGTCGTAGGCCTCGCCGGAGTAGGTGCCGGGTTTTGTGCCGCTGTTCACCCGCTTGAACTCGGCGACGAAGGACGCCGCCTTCGGGTCGGAGTTCGCGTCGCCGCAGGCGCAGGTGAGCAGCGTGCCCTCGGCCGTGTCGGCGCCGGCCTGCTCGATGAGCTGGTCGTCGTTGGAGCCGTCGCCCGCGAGGATCCTGCCCTCGTAGCCCCTGCCGCGCAGCGCCTTCACCAGCAGCGCGAATTCGGCGTAGTACCCCGAGTAGTAGACGGCGTCCGGATCGGCCGCGATGATCTTCGTCGTCTCGGAGGTGTAGTCCTTGGTCGGGTTGACGCCGTCGTGGGTGACGGTGACGTTGTCGGCCTTCAGCGCCTTCTCGAGCGCGGTGGAGAGGCCTGCGCCGTAGTCACTACGGTCATCGAGCGAGAACACCCGCTTGGCCTTGAGCGCCTTGGCGATGTAGTCCGCGGCGGCGGCACCCTGGATGGTGTCCGGCGCGATCACCCGGAAGAAGCTGCCGAACCCGAGGCTGGTGAGCTGGGGGTTGGTCGCGGACGGGCTCACCGACAGCAGGCCGGCCTGGCTGTACAGCGGCTCGCTGGACTTCGTCGCCCCGGAGAAGATCGGGCCGACGACGGCGATGACCCGTGAGTTGTCGACGAGCTTCTGCGCGGCGGTCGGGCCCTGCTCGGGGGAACCCTGGTCGTCGGAGGCGACGATGCGCAGCGTGAACGGTAGCTTGCCGCTCCGGTTGGCCGCGTCGACGGCCGTCAGCATGCCGTTGTAGGCGTTGATGCCCAGCTGCTGGTTCTCGCCGGACAGCGGGCCCTGAAAACCGATCGCGAACTCCTTCTTCGCCCCGGCCTTGTCACCGCCCCCGCCGCACCCGGCCGCCGCCACCGCCACCGCGGCCACCGCCGCGGCGGCTTCCAGCAGCCGAAGCCGCCGACCCAGACCACCCATGGTCCGCCCCTTCGCCCAGCCATGCCGACCGCGCCCACCCACGCGGGCCCGACTATCGCCGGACGGCCGGCAAACTAACGGTCGATCAGGCCAAACCAAAAGCTAAATGTAAGCGTGTCGTCACTTCTTGTAGTCTCGCTGGGCCAACGCCGTGTCCGGCGGACAGAAGATCACTGTTCGGGTACGCGGCGGCGACCACGAGGGTCTCGGTGGCCGGCGCAAGCGCCGCGACTGGCACGGCCGCCGCGACTGGCACGGCCGGCAACCGGCACAGCCGGCGACCGGCGAAGATCCAGGCGCGGCGGACTACTTGGCCGGAATGACCGTGGGGACGAAGCGGCCGTTGACGATCGCGTAGATCACGGCGGACGGGTCGCGGCGGTCGCCGAAGATGTCGAACGCGACCTGGCCGGTGACGCCGGCGAACGAGCCTCGGGCGATCTGGGCGGTGATCGCCGCCCTGGTCGCGTCGTCGACCGCCACCCGGCCGGGGAGCACGACGGCGGCGGCGCGCAGCAGGGCGCGAGCGGAGTCGTAGGCGTAGGCGGCCAGCGCGGGGATCATGTCAGCCTCCTGCCCGGTCACCGCCGACGGCTCGTCGCCGCGGCCCGAGCCATTGTCGCCCGGGACCACCGCTCCCGGCGCACTCGATCCGGACCCACCGGGCGTGTTCGTGCCCTGCCCATCCCGAATCGGGCCGCCCGGCGGGGCCGCCGGACCAGTCGCGCCGTCCGTCGGCGTCGGCGTCGGCGAGCCGGTCTTCTTGTCGGGGATGGCGGGCTGCTCCGGGCCGCCGGCGACCGGTCCCCAGCGCTTCAGGTACTCGGTGGCGAAGGCGCCGGCGGGCAGGCGGGACAGCGGCACGGCGAGGTCGGTCGCCAGGTCGCCCTCGGCCGCCCCGCCGGCGGAATCGAGGTAGCGGGCGCTGAGCATGGCGTCGGTTCCGAGAATCCGGACCGAGATCGCCTCGTCGGCCATCCGCTGGCGCAGCGCGCTGGCGAACAGGTAACCGGTGGAGGTGTACACGAGGTCCGGGTTGAACTCCTGGATGCCCTCGGCGACCTCCTGGACCTCTTTCCCGTCGGCGTCGGCGCCCTTCACCTGGTAGGTGGTCAGCACCTCGGCGCCGGCCGCGAGGGCGTAGCTGGCGAAGCGCCCGGCGAGCGTGTCCCCGTAGCTGGGGCCGCCGTCGACGACGATGATCTTTGTTAGGTGCAGGACTCGCACGGCGTAGTCGGCGCCCGCCCTGGCCTGCACCGCGTCGCTGCCGCTGAGCCGGAAGTACCGGTCGTAGGGGCGCTTGCGGGCGTAGGGCGGCTCGTCCTGCGCGGTGAGCGCGGGATCGCCATTGGACGGCGAGATGACCGGTACGCCGGCGGCGTCCAGCACCGGCACCGCGATCCGGGCGACGTTGGAGCTGAGCGGCCCGACGACCCCCACCAACGCCGAGTCCTTGGCGAACGCCTCAGCGGCGGCGGCGCCCCCGTCGGGCCGGGAAAGGTCGTTCTCGGCGACCAGCTCGACCTTCCAGCCGGGAATCGCCTCGGACTTGTTGAACTCGTCGACGGCGAGCGTCACCGCGTCGCGCACCGACCCGCCGATGTTGCCGAGGTCGCCGGACAGCGGCGCCATCACCCCGATCCGCATCACCTGCGGCCCGCGCGAGCCGCCCGCCCCACCGCCCGCCCGCCCGTCGCGCAGCGTGAGCAGGCCGAGCGTCAGACCCGTCGGAAGCGCGACCAACAGAGCAAGCAGCCCCGCCAGCAGCGCCTGCCCGCGCCGCGTCCGCCGCCGCCCCACCCAGGCCGCCGCCGTCCCAGCCGAGTGCCGCGTCCGCCGCCCCGCCGCCGCGAGCCACACCTTGGCGGCCTGCCAGCCCGGTACCAGGGGCCCGTCCGGATCGACCCCGCCACCGACCACCGGGTCGGTGGCGACTATCTCGCTCCCCCGCGGGCTCCCGGCGAGCCACCGCCCCACCCGACGCAGCGGCGACCCTGCCGAGCCCGTACGCGCGGCGCTCTGGCCATCGCCGCCGCGGTCGCCGTCGTCCGCGTCGTCGGGCCTGTCTTCGCGGGTCACTGGCCGGGAAGGGCCTCCCCGGAAAGGACCGCCTCGGCGACCRCGCGCATCGTGCGGCGCTGGTTCATCGAGGTCCGCTGGATCCAGCGGAACGCGTCCGGCTCGGTCATCTTGTGCTCGGTCTGCAGAACGCCCTTGGCCCGCTCGATGATCTTCCGGGCCTCCAGCCGGCCCTGCAGGTCCTCGACCTCGGCCTCCAGGCTCACGATCTCCGTGAACCGGCTCATGGCCATCTCGATCGTCGGCAGCAGGTCCTTCTTCTGGAACGGCTTCACGACGTACGCCATCGCGCCAGCCTCCCGCGCCCGCTCGACCAGCTCCCGCTGGCTGAACGCGGTGAGGATGACAACCGGGGCGATCCGCTCCTTGGCGATCTTCGCTCCGGCCTCGATGCCGTCCATCTTCGGCATCTTCACATCGAGGATGCACAGGTCCGGCCGCAGCTTGCCGGCCAGGGCGACGGCCATCTCGCCATCACCGGCCTCGCCGACGACCTCGTAGCCCTCCTCCTGCAGCATCTCGCGCAGGTCGAGACGGATCAGCGCCTCGTCCTCGGCGATCAGCACCCGGCGCGGCGTCGAGGATGGCTGGCTGCTCATCGAGACGTTCTCCTGAGGTCGGCGTCGATGGGGATCGGTCGGCGTCGTCACCATTCTGCCGGCACCGGGCGCACGTGGATGCACCCAGCGTCCGGTTGGCGGCAGCTCACCGTCATGGTTTGGCGGCGACGCCCCGGGGACCGGATAGGTCCCACCGGGCGCCAGCCACCGCCTGGCACGCGGCGACGTCACGCTCCACCCGACATGGCGACGGCGGAGCCGGGAGCACATCCACCGCGGCGGGTGCCTGACACCGACACCGCGGCCCGATCCCGGGATACCGCCCGAGCCCCGACGGGCGGGGCGAGAGGTCGAAACGCACCCTACCCGGCTAGAGTCATCAGGGGGAGCACCTCCTGAGCCACAGCAACGCGCGACCGCCACGCGGCATTCACCTCGGAGACCTCCCAGGGACCTCCCCCAGCCAGGCCCGGTACTCCAACGGCAGAGAGACGGTGCTCAAACCACCGACAGTGTGGGTTCGAATCCCACCCGGGCTACCGTCGACGCTGCTCGTTGCCCTTTGGGCAACTTCGCCGCGGTAGCGATATCGCCCCGGGGGGGCGACCCCCGGACCCCCGGTGTCGCGCTTCGCGCGACCTTCCCTCCAGGGCAGGCGCTCGGTCCAACCCTTCCGGGCCGACGCTGCTCGTTGCCCTTTGGGCAACTTCGCCGCGGTAGCGATATCGCCCCGGGGGGCGACCCCCAGACCCCCGGTGTCGCGCTTCGCGCGACCTTCCCTCCGGGGCAGGCACCCGGTCCACCCTTCCGGGCCGACGCTCGGTCCAACGCGGCAGGCCATCCGCGGCCGATCGGCGGGGCTTCGCGACCGCCTCGCCGAAGTAGCGATGTTGCCTGTAGGAAACGCCGTCCAGGCCGCGGGCACCGCGCTTCGCGCGGCCTGGCATTCGGCTGCTAGTGCGCTGACCGCGAACGTGTGCCGGGGTGGGTCAGGCGGCGTGTGGTCGTGGTCGTCCCCATCGTTGTTGGCGTTCGGAGCGGACGCGGGCGCGTTCGCGGCGTTGGGCGGCCAGGACGGAGGGGTCGCGGGCGTGGGTGTTGCGCCAGCGTAGGTATGCCTGYAGGTGGCGGGCCAGCGCGGGGTGGTTGGGGTGGTTGGAGTTGTTCATGACGAAGGACCGGACCGGGCCGAACTGGGCCTCGATCGGGTTGGCCCAGGAGGCGTAGGTCGGGGTCAGGCACAGGTGCACGTCGTTGCGCGCCGCCCAGCGCAGGATCTTCGGGGTGGTGTTGACCGACAGGTTGTCGCAGATGACGTAGACCGGGGCGTTGTCGGGGCGGGCCGCTCGGATCGACTGGAAGGCGGCCAGGGTGTTCTCGGCGCTTTTGTGGGTGCGGACCACGCCCCAGAGCTGGTCGTCGCCGATCGAGTAGCAGCCGTGGAGGTAACGGATCCCGTGGGTGCGCCGGTAGGTCGCCGGCAGCCGGTCGGGAT
>NZ_MOMC01000139.1 GCF_001983105.1 Pseudofrankia asymbiotica
ACGTCCGCCGCGTGCGGGACGATCTCCTTCTCGACGAGGTCACGCACCGCCTCGCGCAGCGCGACATGCTCGTCCGGCAGCCGGTACAGATCGAAGTTCGGGTCCACGTTCAGATCCGGTCCTGTTCGGTGGGCGCGGGCGGCGTCGCCGCTCGGGGCGGGCGGGGGAGGGGGTGCGCGGGCCGTGTGTTCAGCTGGCGTCGGCCGTGGCCGTGGCCGCGGGGGCGGGCGTGGCCGCGGGGGAGGCCGCGGCCACGAAGTCGCGGACCCATCGGACGATGCTGGTGAGGGACGCGCCCGGCGTGAAGATCTCCGCCACGCCCAGCTCCTTGAGCGCGGGGATGTCCGCGTCGGGGATGATGCCGCCGCCGAACACCGGGATGTCGTCGACGCCCTGCTCGCGCAACAGCTCGACGACACGGGGGAACAGGGTCATGTGCGCGCCCGAGAGCACGGACAGCCCGATGGCGTCGGCGTCCTCCTGGATGGCGGTCGCGACGACCTGCTCCGGGGTCTGGTGCAGGCCGGTGTAGATGACCTCCATGCCCGCGTCCCGCAGCGCGTTCGCGACGACCTTGGCGCCTCGGTCGTGCCCGTCCAGGCCCGGCTTGGCCACCACGATTCTCACCCGGCCGCTCGTCATCCGCGTCAACCCTTCTTCTGGATTCAGCCACGCCGGTCTGCTGTGCCCCGCCGCCGGCTCCGCGTCGGAGCCTCTCCGTCACCCCGTCGGACGAGGGGTGGTTCCGCCCGTCTCCATGCACTCCACGCCGTGTGCTCGCGCTCAGCCTGCCCGCGAGGGCCGATAGACCCCGTGGACCTCGCGCAGCACCGAGTAGATCTCGCCGACCGTCGCGTACACCCGGACGGCGTCGATCATCGGTTCGACCACCGAGGCACCCTCCAGCGCTGATGTGCGCAGCGCCGCCAAGGCGGAGTCCACGGCCGCGCCGTCGCGCCGGGCGCGCACGTCCGCGAGCCGGCCGCGCTGGTCGCGCTCCGCCGAGGGATCGACGCTGAACGCCGGGACCGAGACGGTGTCGTCGTCGGCGTAGCAGTTGAGGCCGACGATCCGTCGCTCGCCGGACTCGACGGCCTGCTGGTCCTTGTACGCCTGGTCGGCGAGCAGATCGCTGAAGTAGCCGTTGTCGATGCACCGCAGGGCGCCGCCCCGCCTGTCGATCTGCGCCAGGTCGGTGTGCACCCGGCCGATCAGCTCGTCGGTCAGGGCCTCGAGCGCGTGGGCGCCGCCGAGCGGGTCGGCCACCCCGCGCAGGGACGTCTCCTCCAGGATCACCTGCTGGGTGCGCAGCGCCAGCGTCACCGCCTCCAGCGTCGGGGTGCCGAGCGCCTCGTCGAAGCTCGACGTGTTGAGGGTCTGGACCCCGCCCAGCACGGCGGCGAGCGCCTCGAGYGTCACCCGGACGACGTTGGTGTAGGGCGCCTGCGCGGTCAGGCTGGAACCCGCGGTGTAGGCGAAGATCCGCAGCGCCCGCGACTGGACCGCGGCCTGGTAGCGCCGCTCCAGCAGGTCCGACCACAGCGCGCGGGCGGCGCGGAACTTGGCGATCTCCTCCAGCAGGTCCATGCCCGCCGAGAGGAACATGAACAGCTTCCCCGCGAACGCGTCGATGTCGACGCCGCGGCGGACCAGCTCGTCGAGGTAGGCGATCGAGTTCGCGAGCGTGATCGACAGCTCCTGGACGGCCGTCGCGCCCGACTCGCGGATGTGGTAGCCGCTCAGCGTCAGGGGCGTCCACGCCGGCAGGTACTTCGCGGCGTACTCGACCGAGTCGGCGGTCAGTCGAAGGCCCACCTCGGGGGGGAAGATCTGCGTACCGCGGGCGATGTACTCCTTGAGTACGTCGTTCTGGATGAGGATCGCGATGCTGTTGGGATCGCCGCCCTGCTTCTCGGCGAGCGCGACGATGAACGCCAGCCACAGCGGCCCGATCGAGTTGGCCGTGGTGCGGATCTGGCGCACCGCGTCGAACGGGATGCCCTTGAAAAGGGCCTCGATGTCGGCGAGGGAGTCGATGGCGACCCCGACCCGCCCGACCTCGCCGAGCGCGCGTGGGTCGTCGGAGTCCAGCCCCAGCTGGGTGGGCAGGTCCAGCGCGACCGAGAAGCCGGTCTGGCCGGCGTCGAGCAGCTGGCGGAAGCGCCGGTTGGTCTCCTCGGCAGACCCGAAGCCGCCGTACTGGCCCATCACCCATGGGCGCTCGGCGTACATCCGTGGCTCGATGCCGCGCCGGAACGGGGCCGTGCCGGGGCGCTCGCCGTCGCCCTCGGCCGGGTAGCAGTCCGCGAGCGGGATGCCTGACCGCGTGGTTCCTGCCATGTGTCCGTCCGTTCGTGAGCGGCCGCGCCGGGGAGGCCCGGCCGGGAGGCCCCGCGACTGCTGTCTCCCAGCCACACGGCCTGTCGAAGATTGTATCCTGGATCCGAGATGATGTAAGGGGGAGTGGTCAGCCGCCCAGCAGGTGGACGGCGCTGCTCGCGACGTCTCCGTCGAAGAAGCCGCCCGCGCAGTGCGTCAGGCCGACCCGCGCCCCCTCCACCTGCCTGGAGCCGGCCTCGCCCCGCAGCTGGGTCACGATCTCGTGCACCTGGGCGATGCCGGTCGCGCCGAGCGGGTGGCCCTTGGACATGAGGCCGCCGCTGGTGGACACCGGGATCTGGCCGCCGATGGCGGTGCGGCCCTCGTCGACGAACCGTGCCCCCTCGCCGACCGGGCACAGCCCCAGGTCCTCGTAGTGGATGATCTCGGTGACGGTGAAGGCGTCGTGGACCTCGGCGACGTCGACGTCGGACGGCCCGATCCCGGCCTGCTCGTACGCGGCGGCGGCCGTCCGCCTGTCCACCTCGAAGTGGCCGTCGCGGACGGGGGAGCCGAACCCGGACAGCAGGCTCGTCGCCCGCACGCGGACCAGGCGGGAGCGGCCGATCCGGGCCGCGACCGCGTCGGACACCAGGACGGCCGCCGCGGCGCCGTCGCCGGTCGGGCAGCAGGACAGCAGGGTCAGCGGGTCGGCGATCATCCGCGACCCCAGCACCTGCTCGACCGTCACCGGTTCCCGGTACTGGGCATACGGGTTGTGCTTGGCGTGGTCGCGGTTCTTCACGGCCACCCGGGCCAGCGACTCGGGGGTGGCGCCGGTCCGGCTCATGTAGGTCTTCGCGACCAGGGCGAAGAACGCGGGCGGGGTGAACCCGAACTCGCCCTCGAACTCCATGCCGTCGGAGGTGAGCGGCCTGCCCTTCTCGGCCCGGGCCGAGAGCTTCTCGACGCCGAGCGCGAGCGCGACATCGACCAGGCCGGACTTCACCGCGATGACGGCCTCGCGGAACGCGCTCGAGCCCGACGCACAGAAGTTGCCGACCCCGGTCACCGGGATGCCCCGGATCCCCACCTGGCCGAGCACGAGCTGGCCGACCCCGTTCTCCCGGCCGTGCAGCTGGCCGGTCCGGGCGTGTCCCGCGTAGGCCGCGTGCACCTGGCCTGGCTCGACGGCGGCGTCGTCGAGCGCGGCGAGCACCGCCGTGGCGCCGAGGTCGGCGATGCTCGTGTCGGCGAACTTCCCGAACGGCGTCATGCCGACGCCGGCCACCCAGACGTCGGTCATGCCGCGGCCCGGTCTTCCCGAGCGGTCCGGAACACGAAGCCCGCGGCGCCGCCGCGCACCGGGCCGGGAACGGCCTCCACGGGCGTGCCCGCCGCCAGCTGGGCGGGCTCGGCCGGGTCGGCCGACAGCAGGGCGAACAGCGAGGGCCCGTCGTCCAGCGTCACCACCGCCACCGTGACCGGCTCGCCGAAGCCGGCCGGCGGGGTCGACACCCGGGCGGAGCTGACCACGCGCCCGCGCGCCGGGAGGCCGGCGGGCAGGTGGTCGCGGCCGCCGCAGGCCGGGCAGACCCGGATGGTGGGGAAGGCGGCGGTGCCGCAGGACGCGCACCGCGTCCCGAGCAGCCTCACCCGCCCGTCGTCCACCTGGAAGAACGGACGCAGGTCCATCTGACCTCCTCCTCCTGCCGGCGGGCGCTCGCCGGGTCATGGTCCGGGATGACTGAATCCAGGATGTAGATTACGTCGCTCGGTGGTGGGCTGTGACGGGCGCGGGGAACTCGTCGGGAGTGGTTGCTCGCGGGCGATCGTCCCTGGCTGTCGGCCGGATGCGATCTCCAGCATTCGTAGACAGGATCCAGGATTCAACAAATACTCAGCTCGTGCCAGCGTGTCGGCGAGGAGTGGTGAGGAGTACGGGATGGACGCGATCCCCAGGCTGATCTCGGTGGACGACCACGTGATCGAGCCGGGCAACGTCTGGCAGGATCGGCTGCCCGCCCGCTACCGGGACCGCGGGCCGCGCCTCGTCCGGGTGTTCGGCCGGATCGAGCCGGCGGGCGCCGGTTACCGGGTCGTCGAGGACGCGGACGCCCCCGGCGCGCGGTGGGCCGACGAGTGGCGCTACGACGACCTGCGCTATGTGATCCCGGCGGGCATGGCCCAGGTCCACGCCCTGCGGGACACGCACTACCACGAGCCGGTCACCCATGACGACATGGCGCCGGGCTGCTACGACCAGGCGGCTCGGCTCGCGGACATGGACCTCAACCACACCGAGGCGTCGCTCTGCTTCCCCACCTTCCCGCGCTTCTGCGGGCAGACCTTCCTGGAGCGGGAGGACAAGGAGCTCGCGCTGCTCTGCGTCCAGGCCTACAACGACTGGATGATCGACGAGTGGTGCGGGGGCGCCGGACGTGGCCGGCTCATCCCGTTGACGCTGATCCCGCTGTGGGACCCCGAACTCGCCGCCGCCGAGGTCCGGCGGTGCGCGGCCAAGGGCTCGCGCGCCATCCTGTTCTCCGAGTGCCCGCCCTTCCTCGGCCTGCCCAGCATCCACTCGGGCGCCTGGGACCCGGTGTGGCGGGCCTGCGAGGAGACCGAGAGCGTGGTCAACATGCACATCGGCTCGTCGTCGACCTGGCCCAACACGGGCAAGGACTCCCCGGCGCTGGTGCCGAAGTCCCTGAGCTTCCAGAACGCGCAGACGGCGTTCACCGACTGGCTGGCCTCCGGCCTGCTGGAGCGGTTCACGACGCTGCGGATCGCGCTGTCCGAGGGTCAGGTCGGGTGGATCCCGTTCCTGGCGGGCCGGCTCGACAACGAGTGGGAGCTCGCCGACCTGTTCGAGGACAACATCCGGGAACGTCTCCCGCGGCCGCCCAGCAGCTACATCCCGGGCCGGGTGTTCGGGTGCGTCTTCGACGACCTCGCCGGGCTGCGGGCGCGCGACCAGATCGGCATGAGCCAGATCATGATCGAGACGGACTACCCGCACGGGGACACGAGCTTCCCGAACAGCCTCCAGATGGTCGAGAAGCTCGCCGCGGGCGCGGGCCTGAGCGACCGGGAGGTCTACCAGCTGGTACGCGGGAACGCCATCGCCTGCTACGGCCTCGGCAGGTTCGGCATCACGGCATAGCATCCCCGGACGGCTGGCATCAGGGCGCGCCTATCGAGCCTCGATGCCGGCCGGCGGCTCCGTCGCGGGCTCCGGACCGCGCCGACGGGTCCGTCCGCGAGGGACGGGCCGAGCCCGTCAGGAGATCGTGATCACGGCGCGGCCGAGGACGGTGCCCGCCTCCAGCGCGGCCAGCGCCTCGCCCACCTTCTCCAGCGGGTACCGCACCGTCTCGGCGCGCAGCCCTCCCGCTCGGGCCAGGTCCAGTACGCGGCCCAGATCCTCGCGGCTGCCCGTCGAGACGCGCCGCAGCGTCACCTCGGGGCTCACCCGGGTCACCGGCGACGCCTCGAACGGCATGGAGCCGCCGCCGAGGCCGGCGACGACGATGGCGCTGCCGCGGTTGGTCACGCCCGCGGCGAGGGCCATGGTCGCGTCGGCGCCGACGAAGTCCAGGACGGCGTCCACGTCACGGCCGCCGACGAGGTCGACGACCCGGGCGGTCGTGTCGTCGCCCGCGAGGACGGTGTCGGTGGCGCCCAGGCGCCGGGCCAGGTCCAGCTTCGCCGGGTCGACGTCCACCGCGATGAGCCGCGCGCCGCTCCTGGCCGCGGCGAGGATCTGGACCGCGAGATGGCCAAGCCCACCGATCCCGACGACGAGGCCGACGTGCCACGATCTCGGCAGCGGGAGGGCCGACGAGACCGCGTGGTACGCGGTCAGGCCCGCGTCGGTCAGCGGTGCCGCGAGAACCGGGTCGATGCCGCCGGCGCCGACCAGGTTGGCGGCCGGGACCGCCACGAAGTCCGCGAGCCCACCGTCCAGGTGTGTGCCGATGCCCCGGTAGCCGTTGCGGCACAGGTTGTCCTCACCGCGTGCGCAGGCCGCGCAGCGGCCGCAGCCGACCAGCATGTAGACCGCCGCGCTCGCGCCCGGCCGCCAGCCGGTGACGTCCGGGGCGGTCCTCTCGACGACGCCGACCACCTCGTGACCCAGGGTCACCGGCAGGGTCTGGCGCAGAGCAGGGGGCGCCTGCCGGATGAACACGTCACTGTGGCAGAGGCCGACCGCCCGCACGCGCAGCAGCACTTCTCCCGAGCCGAGCGGGGGTAACGGGCAGTCGACGAGTTCGGAACGTCCAGGGGAGGTGACGCGGTAGGCGCGCATCGAAGCTCCTGAGGCGATGATGGTGCAGGTCGGAACCGGCTGGCCGGCGGGGGAGCGAGGGGCTTCCAGTGCTCGTGCCCCCGCCTCACCACCCTMGTTCTTTCGTGGATACGTGTATCCTGGATCCTATCCTTCCATCGTCGCTAACTGGGCAGCGCGGCGGCAGCCGCACTGGACCGCGACGACCACCGGCACCGAGAGCGAGCGGCGACATGACGGACGAGAGCCCCCGGCCTGGCGTGCAGATCCTCAACTGGGCGGACGCCGAATTCCTMGAACTTCCCTTCGGGCTGGAGCAGGCACTGTTCCGCCTGGGCGAGGAGGCCGACGGTGACCGGCCGGTCCTCGTGGTGACGCGCTTCGCGCCCAGCGCCGTCATCCYGCTGCACCACCACCCCTCACCGTTCTGCGACGCGGTGGTCGAGGGCTCGATGCGGGTCGAGGACGTCGTCCACCCGCGCGGGACGATCCGGATCCTCGCGGCGGGAGTGCAGTACGGGCCGTCGGCCGCCGGTCCCGACGGCTGCACGCTGCTGGAGTTCTACGCCCGCGACTCGGGCCGGCCCGGGATCTTCCCGCCCGAGGTGCAGACCGAGGAGTTCTTGCGGGAACGGGCCGCATACCACGAGCGCGTCCGGACGGCCGTCAACGACTGACCGCACTCTTCGCCGGTCGCCGGTCCGCGCCGGCACCCGGTCGCGGGGGACTCGTGGCGATCGCGGGCGGTGGTCGCCACGACCTTGGTCCGCCGACCGCGCCTTGCCTGACCGACGCTGAAGACTGGGCCGCCCTGCCGACCTCGGCTCGGAAGGGCAGGCCAGTCCGTCCCGCCTGTCTCACCATGGCAAAGTCATGACCTGAGGCGGCGTGGCAAGCCGCGGATTTCTACTCGGAGATATGCTCACCGCACCATTGAAGTTTTGTTTTGCTGTCGCTCGGCACCGGGTCGAAGGCAGTTCCGGCGGAGTTGACCCGCACGAAGAAAGAGCAGTCGTCAACGGTCCGGGGTATGGAGCCAAGTTTCACGGGCGAAGGCAGCAGGCCGTCGGCGTCGTAGGAGGATTTTTTCAGGCTGTCGATGAAACCCTCACGGGTCGGGCAGGTGCCCGCGAGCTCGAGCCCACGCAGGAAGAGATCGGCGGCTATGTAACCGTTCATGGCGAAGGTCTGGTCCGGTCTCCTCAGCTCGGGAGCGAACCGGGTCATGGCGTCGTCGAACCTCCTGATTCCCTGCGTCTGCGTTTCAAACGGCGTGAAGGACATGTAGACGCTCATGCCGGCGACCCCCGCGCCGTATTTTTGTAGCAGTGCCCCGTCATAGCCAACCGGGGAGAACGCGACCTTGAGCGCCGTGTGTGACGACCGAAGAGCCGCGACGACCGACGCGAACGCCTCACCGCTGGTCGCGCCGACCAGTACGTCGGCGTCAGCCGCGGCGAACTCAGCCGCCACTCTGGCGGGCGAGGTCGTGGCGTCGAAGAACTCCATGCTGCCTACCACCGGAATCCCCTGCGACTTCAGACTGGCCGTCAGCTTGGTGGCGATCCCCTTGGCGGCCGCCACCGGAGTACTGATCACGAAAGCTTTTGTGCCACCCATGTGCTGGGCGTAGAGCCCGAATGCGGTGGTAGCCCCCTGGCCGTCGTTGTATGAGCCGGAGAACATGTTCTCGTGGTCTTTCCAGACGGGCTCGAGGGCGCTTCCTGTCACCGGGACACCCTTGTCCGTGAGGTAGTCCGCCGAGCCTGCGGACACGGCCGACTGCTCGATGATTCCGAAGTCTCCTGCCCGTTCGACAAGATCCTTCGCGGCGATGAGATTCCCATTCGTGGTTGACGTATCATCTCGCCAGTCGAGTTTCACCTGCCGGCCGTGAATGCCTCCTGCCTCGTTTGCGGCGCTGATGCGGGCCTGCACGCCCGAGCGAGCCGCGGAGACCGTCACAGCCTGCTCTCCTGTGTCTGGATAGATTAAGCCGACCTTTATCTCGTCCTGACTGACGCCGGGCGAGGAACAGCCCGTGGGGCGCGCCGAGCCGTTGCCGACTGAGCATCCGCCGGCGGCGAGCGTCAGAGCCACGGCCAGTGTGGYCACCCTCGCCTGAGCTGTTTCCTTGATGGGCGTTTTCGTCGGCTTTTGTCCGTTATGCATCGCACGTCCATGTGTGAGAGGTCCCGGCGGGCCATGGTCGGGGTCTTGGAATTGCGGCTCGACGCCTCGATGGCGCGACGGAAATCGCGAGGTGATGGCAGCGGAACTCGCGAGGTCCGAGCGGACCTCGCGAGAATGYTGGATCCGGGATACTAGCCTACTCGCAGATGGATCTTCAAGGCCGTCGTCGATGCGAAGAAACTGATCGAGCGGCGGGGTGAGGATCTCGCAGAGGGTAACCTAATGGTAGGCGCGCCGGAGTCAGGCGAGTCTGGCGGCGGGAGGGGCTGTTTGGTGGCACGTCCGATCCGGCCCGGCGCGGGTCCGCGTCGAGGCGCCGTGCCGTTTCACAGCCACTGATTGACCTGAATGATGTTGCTTTCAGGGTCGTAGAGCAGTGCGGTGCGGATGGACGCCTCGCCCTCGACATATCCCTGGGAAGCGCCGTCGTTCTCCTTCGGCCCCACCATCACGTCGRCCCCGGCGGCCCTTGCTCGCTGGACCACGTCGGCGACATCGTTGACGCGGAAGGTGACGTGGTCGAAGCCGATCTGTTGAAGTCTCGCCGCCCCCCGGTCTGGGTGCGGTTGAGATGCTGACCCAGCACCACGAAGCCCGCGCCGGGTCGGTCCTCCCATCGCAGGTAGACCTCGCGGCGGTGGAACTCGGTACGCCCGCCCTCCGGATTCGGCGCCGAGAAGCGCTGCTCCCGGTCGACCGACGGAGYGAGTCCGACGGTTAGTTGGCGGCCTCCCGAACCAGGACTGGTCTGTCCGGGCGCCCTACGGCCTCGAACAGGGCGGTCACCAGTTCCTGGCGCCGCCGCAGGATGCGCTCGGCCGGCCCGGAGAACCCGATCGCTCCGGCGGGGCGGCCGTCGGCGCCATAGACAGGAACGGCCACCCCACCGACATCCGGCACGTATTCGCCGCGGTTGACCGCGTAGCCGGCCGCCGAGGCCTCCCGCAGCTCGGCCCACAGCACCGCCGGCTCACAGATCGTCAGCGGCGTGAACGGGACCAGCGGGCCTGAGAGGACCCGCTCGACCTCCACCTCGCCGGCGAGCGCGAGCAGCACCTTCCCGGGGGCGACCGAGTACGCCGGTGCCCGCTGACCCACCGCGGTGAAGCTGGTCAGCGTCTGCCAGCCGTCCGCGCGGTCGACGTGCACCACCTCTCCGGCCTCGTAGACCGCCATGTCCGCGGTCTCGCCGTAGCGGGAGGCAAGATCGACCAGCACCCCGCGCACCCGGCCTCGGGCGGCGTCGACCGTCACCAGCGAGCGCACCCCGACCGACCAGGCGCGCATCGTCAGCCGGTACCGGTCCGTCCCGGCCACCCGTTGGATCCAGCCGAGCTCGCAGAGGGTCACCACCACGCGGTAGGCCGCCTGCCGGTGGCAGCCGACGGCGGCCGCGAGGTCCCGCACTGTCAGATCCCGGCCGGACAGGGCCTCCAGGACCTCGAGCCCGCGGGCGAGAGTGGACAGKCTTCCGGACGCCGACGCCCCAGCCGGGCCGCCGGTCACCGAATCTTTACACTATTCGTTACAGCATCACGCATACCGAATGATTGTCTGGCAGGCGTGCTGTCGTCAACTCCGGGATCCGGGATACTGGATCTGAGACGCCGGTGAGGGTTGGCGTGATCATGACGATGGCTGGCGGGTCGCCGCCGGGATCCAATCCCATGGAAGGGAATATTCGTGACCGCAGCGGACACCGCGGACCTCGTGCTACGGGTCGTCGTTGGGCTGACGATCGTCGCGCACGGCTATAACCACATCTTCGGGCCGGGAGGCATCCAGGGCACMGCGGGTTGGTTCGCGAGCATGGGGCTGCGACCCGGCATCGTGCACGCCTGGGCGAGCGGCCTGATCGAGCTGGCCGCGGGCGCGGGTCTGGCTGTCGGGTTGTTCACGCCGTTCAGCGCGGGCGCGATCATCGGCATCATGGTCGTCGCCGGGATGACGGCGCACCGCAGGAACGGTTTCTTCATCTTCAAGCCGGGCCAGGGCTACGAGTACGTCCTGATGATCGCGGTGGTCTGCCTGGCCATCGCGACGTTCGGCCCGGGGTACGCCTCGCTGGATCACGCGTTCACGATCGATGACAACCTCGACGGCTGGCTTGGCGGCCTGATCGCCCTCGTGC
>NZ_MOMC01000140.1 GCF_001983105.1 Pseudofrankia asymbiotica
TCCGCGAAGTCCCCACCCGCGCTCGCGGCCCAGGCCCGACGACTACTCGACCACCTCCACACACACCCCGACACCCCCCACCAGCACATCATCACCACCCTCGCGACCCGCCGCGCCACCCACGACCACCGCGCCGCCATCACCCCCACCAACCACGACGAACTCCTCGACGCCCTCACCGCCCTCACCGAGAACCGCCACCACCACGCCCTCACCCACAACCGCGCGAACCCCCGACCCACACTCGCCTACCTCCTCACCGGCCAAGCCTCCCAGCATCCCGGAATGGGAATGCAGCTCTACCACACCCACCCCGCCTACGCCGAAGCATTCGACACCACCGCCCACCACCTCGACAAACACCTCGAAACCCCCCTCCACACCCTCATCACCCACCCCCACCTCCTCCACCAGACCGGAAACACCCAACCCGCCATCTTCGCCCTCCAAACCGCCCTCCACCACCTCCTCCAAACCTGGAACATCACCCCCCACCACCTCCTCGGCCACTCCATCGGCGAAATCACCGCCGCCCACATAGCCGACATCCTCACCCTCGAAGACGCCGCCCTCCTCATCACCACCCGCGCCCGCCTCATGCAAAACCTCCCACCCGGCACCATGATCTCCATCCAGGCAACCGAACAAGAAATCCAACCCCACCTCACCCACCACCCCAACATCGCCATCGCCGCCATCAACACCCCCACCCACCTCGTCATATCCGGCGACACCACCACCACCCGAAAAATCGCCACCCACTTCACCGAACAAGGAAGAAGAACCCGCGAACTCAACACCTCCCACGCCTTCCACTCCCCCCACATGGACCCCATCCTCGAAGAATTCCACGCCACCGCCCAGACCATCACCTACCACCCCCCCAAAATCCCCATCATCTCCACCCTCACCGGCACCCACGCCACCAACACCGACCACCGAACCCCCGAATACTGGACCAACCAGCTCCGCAACACCGTCCGCTACGCCGACGCCACCCGAACCCTCACCGACCACACCCCCACCACCCACAACCTCGAAATCGGACCCGACAACACCCTCACCACCCTCACCCGCACCACCACCCAAACCCCCACCATCAACACCCTCCACCCCCACCAACCCGAAACCCACACCCTCACCACCGCCCTCGCCCACCTCCACACACACG
The DNA here is from genome assembly GCF_001983105.1 of Pseudofrankia asymbiotica. Lineage (GTDB taxonomy): Bacteria > Actinomycetota > Actinomycetes > Frankiales > Frankiaceae > Pseudofrankia > Pseudofrankia asymbiotica. The sequence continues at coordinate 1,172 of NZ_MOMC01000140.1, forward strand.
GAACACCCATCACCTGGAACCACCCCCAAACCCCCCACACACCCCTCCCCACCTACCCCTTCCAACACCAGACATACTGGCTGGATCGACGAGGTGAGAGCGGCTCGAGAACGAAGCCGAACACCGAGGGTTCCGACGCTCTCCGTCATCCCGTATTCATTTCTCCGCCGGTCGCCGTAGCGGGGTCGGACGAGATTCTTCTCCAGGGGCTTGTGCCGGCCGCGGCCCACGAAAGCCTCGTTTCTTACCGGCACGACGGGTCGGCGGTGCTTTCCCCGTCGGCGTTGGCCGAGTTCGTCCTGACCGCCGCCGCCCAGGCCGGCGCGACGGTGCTCGACGAGCTCGACGTAGAGGTTCCTTTTCTGCTTCCCGACGCCGGGACGGCGCGGGTGCAGGTCCGCGTGCTGCCCGCCGACATGGGCGGCCGCCGCCCTGTGACGGTGTACAGCGCGCCCGAGTCACCCGACGGCCCGTGGACACGCCATGCCGCCGCGCTCACGAGCGGTGTGGGTGACCCGGTCGAGACCGACGAGCCGGACGCGGCGCTGGTGGACTGGCCAGGGGGGGCCATGGCGATGGACGTCGACGAGGCTCGGCGACAGCTGACCGCCGCGGGCCGAACGGCGCGGGCGGTGTCGTGCCTGCGGGCTGTCTGGCGGTCGGGCGACGCGCTGCGCGCCGAGGTCGCCCTGCCTGACGACGCCGACGGTGACGGGTTCGTCCTGCATCCGGCACTGCTCGGTGCGGCCGTGGACACGACGCTCCTGCTTCGTCAGTCAGGCCCGGAACACGACCTCATACCAGCCGCGACGAGCTGGCGGCGCCTGCGAGTGTTCGCGGCCGGCAGCCGCGCGCTGCGCGTCCACATCGCCCCGTCGGCGGACGGCGGCCACACGGTCCACCTTTCCGACCTGGAAGGGCGGCCGGTGGCCACGATCACGTCGGTCTCGCTGGAGGCGGTCACGGCACGGACGCTCACGGAGGCGCGGGTGCGCCAGAGTGACGCGCTGTTCCAGGTCGCCTGGCGACCGACCGGCGCCGCGCCGACCACCGGGCGACGCCTGCGCTGGGCGGTCCTGGCGGGCTCCGCCACCGGCGCTGCCGCGGCACCCCACCCCCGCGCCAAGGCCATGGCCACGGAAGGCGCCGAGATCCTCCCCACTCCACGGGACGTCGCCGCCGCGCTGGACGCCGGTCGGCCGGTCGACGCCGTCGTCGCCTGGGTCGAGGGGCCCGGCTCCGCCGACCGGGCACAGGACGTCCACACGACGACGCATCGGGTGCTCACACTGCTGCACGAGTGGCTCGCCGAGGACCAGCTCGCCACGGTCCCCCTCGTCCTCGTCACGCRCGAGGCCGTCTCCACGGCTCCCGGTGAGGACGTCACGGACCTCGCCGGGGCCGCGGCGTGGGGTCTGCTGCGTACCGCGCAGAGCGAGCATCCCGGCCGCTTCCACCTCGTGGACGCCACCGCCGAGCCCGACGGGACCGACAGCCGGTTGCCCTCGGTCCTCGACCTCGTCGTCACGGCCCGGCGCAAGGAGACGGCACTACGGGCGGGCATGGTCCTGGTTCCTGAACTCCGGCGCTCGCGGTTTCGCCGGCCCACGCACCGCGACGCCGCCGACCTGCGCTGGCACGAGGGCACCGTCCTCATCACCGGTGGCACCGGCAGCCTGGGCGCCGGCCTGGCCCGTCATCTCGCCCACCGCCACGGTGTGCGCCGGCTCCTTCTGGTCAGTCGCCGCGGGCCGCGGGCGACGGGCGTCGACGAACTGCGCGCCGAGCTGTCCGGCGCCGGCACGCACGTCGCCGTCGAGGCGTGTGACGTCGCCGATCCCACCGCTCTGGAGGCGCTCCTCGACGGAATTCCCGCGGAGAGTCCCCTCACCGCCGTCATCCACACTGCGGGTGTCCTGGACGACGCGCTGGTGACATCCCTGACGCCCGAGCGGGTCGACGCGGTCCTGCGTCCCAAGGTGGACGCCGCCTGGCACCTCCATCGGCTCACCAGCGACCAGCCAAGGGGAAGGGCGCTGCGGGCGTTCGTGCTCTACTCCTCGATCGCCGCCACGGTCGGCGGTCCGGGACAGGGCAACTATGCGGCGGCGAACTCCTATCTCGACGCTCTCGCTCACCACCGCCGCGCGCACGGACTGCCCGCGCTCTCGCTGGCCTGGGGGCTGTGGGAGCAGCGCGGTGGCATGAGCGGGCATCTCACGGACAAGGACCTGAAGCGGATCGCCCGCGGCGGGTTCCTCCCGGTCGGTGAGGAACTCGGAACCGACCTCCTGGACGCGGCGCTCGGGCTGGACGACGCGGCGCTCGTCGCGACCCCGTTGAACCTTCCGGCGGTACGCAGGGGTGCGGAGGAGATCCCCGACCTGCTGCGAGGGCTTGCCCGCGTGCCCGCACGGCGCCGTCCCCTGGGCCAGGAGCCCGACGCGGCACCGCTGGCGGAGCGGCTCGAGGGCCTGGCCGGTCCCGAACGGCGCGCCCTCGTCATGGCGGCGCTGCTCACCGAGATCGCGACCGTCCTGGGACATGCCGACCTCGACGGCATACGCCCGGACCAGGCGCTGCCGGAGCTTGGCTTCGACTCCCTCACGTCGGTCGATCTTCGCAACCGGCTCGACGCACTGGTCGGAACCCGGCTGCCGGCCACTCTGGTCTTCGACCATCCCACCCCCGCGGCCCTCGCCGATCACCTGGAGCGGGTCGTGCTCCGCGGCGGGCGAGCCGCCGAGGAGGCGACACCGGAACGGGCGGGCTCCGCGGGAGACGTCGACTTCCACGCGGAGGTACGGCTCGCGGATGACATCGTGCCCGCCGCCCCGTACACGGCATCCGCGGCGGAGCCGTCCGACATCCTGCTCACCGGCGCGACGGGCTTCCTCGGCGCCTTCCTGCTGCGTGACCTCATGCGGACCACCTCCGCGCGCGTGCACTGTCTTGTCCGCGGAACCGACGAGGCGTCGGCCCTGAGCCGGCTACGAGAGAACGCCCGTTGGTTCCGGGTATGGGACGACGTCGATCCCGGCCGGCTGTCCGTCGTCGTCGGCGATCTGGAGGCACCCGCGCTCGGCCTGTCGGAGCAACGATTCGACGACCTGGCCCGAATGGTGGACGTCATTTACCACAACGGCGCGGCGGTGCACTGRCTGAAGCCGTACGCGACACTGCGGAACGCCAATGTCGGAGGTACTGAGGAGGTTCTCCGACTGGCGGCCAGGCACCGTACGGTCCCTGTCCACTACGTCTCCACGATCGGGGTCTTCAAYGGACAGGCGACGAACGGAGCGCCGCTGACCACACGGGACGAGACCGGGCCACCCGAGGCACTGCCAAGCGGCTACCTGCAAAGCAAGTGGGTCGCCGAGGGGCTCATCGACCTGGCCCGGCGGCGTGGAATACCCGTGTCGGTCTACCGCGTCGACGTCGTCTCGGGCGATCAGATTCACGGCGCGTGCCAGACGAAGGACTTCGTATGGCTGAGCCTGAAGGGTCTGCTGCAGGCGGGCAGCGCCCCAGCCGGTGTCAGTGGCCGGTTCCACCTGCTGCCGGTCGACTACGTCAGCGCGGCGATTCTCGGCATAGCCCGCCAACCAGCCGCCGTTGGTGCCACCTATCACCTGTTCAACGAGGCCGCGTTGAGCCTGGAGCAGTGCGTTCACTATCTGCGCGAGCAGGGCTACCGGCTGCGTGAAGTCCCGTGGGACGAATGGATTGACTCGGTTCGCTCGGATCCGACGAACGCGTTGAACCCGCTCCTGCACGCCTTCGAGATGATGACGACGGCCACAGACGCTTTCTATCCCGCGATGGACACGACCGAGACGGAAATGGCGCTGGCCGGGACCAGCGTTGTCTGCCCGGCGTTGACCAGGGAGCTTTTCACCACTTATGTCCGCTTCTTCGTGCAGGTAGGCAACTTCCCGCCACCTCCCGGCGACGTCGGCTGAGCCAAACGGCCTGCGGTAAGGGGACATCCCTTCGCCACGAGTCGATCTGACGCGGTCACTCACACCAGCCGCCGTCGGTCGAGCGCCACCGACGGCGTGCCGTGTGGCGAGGACCACGATGAGCCCGACACCGTGGCGATGTTACGTCGCTGTATCCGCTCACTCCCATGACCAGGGTTCATCACGTTCCGTGATCGACACGCGCGCGGGGACGCGGTGCCGGTCACCTCAGGTAGCACGTGGTTACCTCGAAGTCAGTACTTACCTCCGAGTCTGAGGCGCCATAAGGTCGATTTGAAGGGACAGACCACTGCTCTCCACGCGGAGAAACACAAGAGCCCGCATCGTGGCGGGTTCATTCAAGCGTACCTTGACAGCGCTATAGCACAGACCGGGGGTTGAGTTCGGATGAACGATTGGAGCCGCTGTCCCCGTGAACGACCAGGATACGCCGGCGCCCATGGAGACGTGAGCCCGTATCGCGTTTTGGATCGCCGGCGATCCAAAGAGGACGAGCGGCGCGACGCAGGCGCAGGTTGCCCTTCGCTCCGTCAGCGAACGCCTTTCTCACCATGAGGACTCGGGCCTCGAAGCTCGCCCTGACTCATGCCGCTCTATGGGCCGAGACGAGGACCGCCCCGTCGGCCGAATCGGGTTCACGCGTACCGTCTCGATCACCCAATGGGGATGTCGTGCGCGGCATAGACGAAACGTCCCGCGCGGGCTCCGGAAAAATCCGTGACGAGACCGCTGACCTGCCCCGGCACCGCAAGAGGAGATACGCACGTCCGCCGTGGAAATGGCGTGCCCGGGGGCACTCCGCCGCCTGACGTCGTGGCTGGCCGCGGCATTCCGAGACACCACGGCGCTGGCCACCCGAACCGTGCCCGTGAGCTCCTAACTATGGACCRCCCCAGCCGCCGGAGGCCTACTGCGCACCCGGCGAAGGGAGCGGCGAGGCCGTCAGYGGCGGGCGCGCGGGTCGACGGGGACCGCGTACCGCTGGCCTTATGCTGGTGTTGACGACCGAAGCTGGTCGCGCCGGGCCGCCAAACACGCCAGGCCCTGCCCCTCAACGTCACATCCACCTCACGGGACAGATCAAAGCCCAATGCCATTGGGTTACAACCCCTCTCTGTCTTTGAGTGGTCCACTGACCTTCGGCGGCACCGGTCGATCTTTACTCAACCAAGCAGCATTAGAGAAAGTCGTCAACGAGCCGAATGCCCTGAACACGAATTCATGCAGGCATATCCGGCAGCGGGGAATTATGCGCTTCGCGCCCAGACGCCCGGCGAGTCCGGCCACGGCGTTTGCCGGCCTGTCTCCCGCGCCGCGCCATGGGGTCAACTCACGAACGCAAGGAGGAGCCGTGCAGTTCCGAATCCTCGGGCCCCTCGAAGTCCTGGATGGCAGCCGTCCGATCTACCTGGGCGGTGCCAAACCCAAGGCGACGCTCGGATATCTGCTCCTGCGGGCCAACCGGGTCATCGCCATCAGTGACCTTATGCGCGCGTTGTGGCCCGATGACGACACGCCGGCCTCGGCGCGGAAGATCCTCCAGAACGCCGTGTGGGGACTGYGCCGCGCCCTAGCTCCCCGAGCCGGCGCGAACCCGTCCGTCCTACTGGATACACAGTCACCGGGCTACAAGCTGTCGATCAACCCGTCCGATGTCGACGTCCACCACTTTCAGAGCACGGTTGCACGTGGACGAGAGGCACTCACCATCGGTGACCCCACCACGGCGGCCCTCATTCTCCGTCAGGCCCTCGAGCTGTGGCGAGGCCCGGCCCTGGCCGACCTCGTGGAGGCCGGAATCACCTGGCCTGAGCTATCCGCTCTCGAGAACGGACGCAGAGACGCGATGGAGGATCTCTTCGACGCGGAACTGGCGAGAGGCCGCCACCAGGTCGTACTCGGCGAGCTGGAACACATGGTGGAGAACACGGGTCTGCGGGAGCGAGCTCACGCCCAGCTGATGATCGCGCTGTACCGCAGTGGCCGCCAGGCGGACGCACTCAATGTTTACAGTCGAGTACGATCGGTTCTGGTCGAAGAGCTCGGTCTTGAACCTGGGCGCGAGTTGCAGACCTTGCAGCAGGCGATCCTGAGCCAGGATCCCGCGCTGAACCTCCCAGGCGACACCACCTGGCAGACCATCCGGTACGGCTCGGCGGCGCTCACCGTCGACGGCCCCAGGCCCGCGGCCCCAGCGCGGGCGGCCCCGCCTGTCTCGACTCACCCACCCCGATTCCTCCCCGGCCAGCCGCCGCCCGTCAGGACCAGTGCCGATCACCTGACTGTCGCCAAGGTGCGGCCCGACGCGACCGCGGCGGGAGACCACGTCGACGCGCACGACGCCGGCCGGCCGACGAACGGCCAGTTCCTCACCGAGTCTCCGACGATCACGTCGATGCGGCAACGGCATGTCAGCGTCCTGCTCGTGCGTGCCCAGCTGGACGCTGGGAGTCTGGACGATGACCCCTACGCGGTGGACGAGATCCTGGAGGACGTCTCGCGGTGGGTCCAGAAAAGTATCGAGAAGTTCGGCGGATTCGTCACCGCGGCGATTGGCTCTGTCTCGATGGCGGTGTTCGACACCGAACCAAACAAGCAGGAGCATCCCCAGCGAGCCGTACTGGCCGCACTGGCGATTCGCGAAGGGTTCAGATCCGCCGCGCATTCACCGCCGGCCCCGAGCCACGAGGGCCGACTCTTGTCGCAAGCCGCGGTCGCGACCGGCACGGCCCTGGTATGTCACCGRCCAGATGACCCAGATCAGCCTCTGTCTATCAGCGGCAGTCTCCTCAATCTCTGCGACTCTCTTCTCGGCCGGGCCCAGACCGGCGAGATCCGGGTCTGCGAGACCACACGGGCACGGACGATGGAGGCGATCGACTATCGTGCCGCGGGCGGGTGGGATGACGCCGCACACGGCAGCGACTGGACGGTGACGAGGGCTCGCCGACGCGAGGCCGATCAGCACCTTGCCACCGCCGCGCGCCGGGAGGTGGAGATCGCCCTGCTGACCGGTCTGCTGGAGCGGTCCCGCTACCAGAGCACACCACGGATGGTGACGATTCTTGGTGAACCCGGGTCCGGCAAGACCCACCTGCTCGCCGAGTTCGCGCAGTTGTCAGCGGCGCGGTCCCGGGTCGTCCGCTTCGCCGTGGACCAGGCCCGGCACTCTGAACGCAGCACCGCGGCCGAGCTGCGGCGAACGCTTGTGCTTTCCCTGTGCGACGCGGAGGCGCCGGGCGGCCACGCGGTCATGTGGGACCGGCTAGCACGGACAGTCACCCGGCTGACCGATGACGTGGATGAGGCACGCCAGCTTCTGCGGGGTCTGCATCCGCTCGTCGAGCCAGATCACCGGCTTGAGGACGTGATCGAATCGGCGACCAGGTCGATCGCCTGCCGCCAATTTATGAGACTCGTCGCCCACGAGCAGCCCGTCGTCCTCCTTGTCGACGATCTCCACCTCGCTGATCACGTTCTTTCCGCTTTCGTCTCCGGCCTCACCCGTCTCAGCGACGTACCACTGCTTCTGGTCGCCACAACCGAGGTGGAACTCGCGCTCCAGGATCCCGTGTGGGAGGGCGCTGAGAGCCATGTCGCGACGCTGGCTCTTGAACCACTCCCAGAATTCGCCACCGACCTGCTTCTGGACGTCCCGCCGCGCTTCGTCACGATCCCGCAGGACCCGGACGCGGACGGGGCGGTCAGCCCGTCGCGAGCGCTGGTCCAGGTCGATGTCGCGGGCCCGCGGGACGCGCGGTCTCATCTTCTCCGCGCGCCGCTCCAACACCAGCCGGCACGGCAGGTCCGCCATGATCCTCAGTCTTGGGATGACCGGCTCGCCACGCCGAGTAGGTAGTCTCGCGCCGTCACATCCGACGGTCTACGAGGGTCGAAGCCCTCGTCGGCCCTCGACCCCCAACTGTCCGGCCGCAGCCGGCAGGCGACGCGGCGGGGCCAGATCACCAAAATGCTGGCGACCAGTGAGATTAGGACCAGGTGGTCGTTCAGGCACCCCCTCGAGACCTCACCCTGGTCAGGTTTACATCCTCCGGTCGGCTAGGAAGAGCGCGTAACGCGCCACCTGTGAGCGAACCATTACCGAAGCATGGGTGGGAAATTCCAGCCGTCCACATAAAGTGAGCCCGGCAACCGACGGATAAAAGTGGATCCCATGAATTCCCAGCCGGAGGCAGCATGACTTGGCTCGGTACTGATGCCCTGAACGTACTGGACGCGGTGCGGGATGCGGTGCCATCCCTGCGTAACAACGGTGCGGCCACCGAGAACCAGCGCCGAATCCTGGACGAGAACATCGAGCTCCTACAGGAGGCCAGGGTCTTCCGTATTGCGGTTCCCGAACGGTTCGGCGGCCTCGACCTCCCCGTGGCGCAGCAAGCCGAGATCTTGACCGCGATATCCCGTGGATGTGCGTCGACGGGCTGGGCCTCGATGGTGTGGGTCTCTACCGCCTGGATCGCCAGCCTGTACCCGAACCGCGCTCAGGAGGAGGTGTTCGAAGGGGGCTCCGTTCGAATCTCCGGCGGGTTCACCCCATCTGGCACGCTCGTCCCGGTCGACGGCGGCTACATCCTCAACGGCAGCTGGCGATTCAACACGGGCGTGCGCGGAGCGCAGTGGAACGTCCACGCGGCCACAGTCGATCATCCGGATGGCAGGCACGAGGAACTCTTCGCTCTGGTGCCGACCGGGGACATCACCATCGCCGACGACTGGGACGTGTTCGGCGCCTCGGGCACCGACAGCRCCACGTCCACGGCAAAGGACGTGTTCGTCCCCGATCATCGGGTGGTGGACACCTCGGTCTACGACGCGTCCACGGGCAACCGCTGGAATGCGGACACGAAGGGTCGCAACTACAACCTTCTCAGCTACGTCCTGGCTACCTGCGCCCCCGTCTACCTGGGCATTGCCCAGAATGCCCTGGAACTGTTCATCGAGCGGCTGCCAGGCAAGGGCATTACCTACACGTCCTGGACCGAGCAGCGCGAACACCCGCACACACAGATCCAGGTAGCGCGGGCCGCGAACCAGATCGCCGCCTGCGAGGCACTCTCCCGGGACTGGTTGGAAGTTATCCAGGGCCGCGCGGACCGCGGGGAAAAGATGACTGTCGCCGAGAAGGCGGTGGTCCGCGGACAGGTCGGCTACCTGGTGCAGTCGACCAAAGAGGCCGTGGAGACGCTCTACAACATTAGCTCTGCGTCCACTATTCTGCGCACCAACCACTTCCAGCGCGCGTTCCGCGACATCGCGGCACTCTCCCTGCACGGCCTGTTGACGCCGACAAGCTCCCTCGAGGCACACGGCCGCGTCCTGCTCGGACTCGAGCCCGGCACCGACTATCTCTGACGATCCGTTCCGGCGCTTTCCAGGAGGTTAAATCATGCAGACAACGGAGCAGGCGCCGACGCTGTTCGACTCGGCCTATTATCAGGACCCGTACTCGGTGTACGACTGGCTGCGGATCCATGACCCGGTTCACCGTTTCCGATTTGGCGTCGGCGATGTGCCGATGGTGTTCCTCTCCCGGTACGACGACGTCAGGGCGCTCCTGAGCGATCAGCGTTTCAGCAATGACGGGGCCG
>NZ_MOMC01000141.1 GCF_001983105.1 Pseudofrankia asymbiotica
ACAGCTGCCTGCCCCTCCCACACGCCGCCGACCCCACGGCGGCCAACCCCCGCACGCCCACAACCAGCCAAAACAGATCCCAGCATCGTCTTGACCGGCCCCGCTCCTTCAGGGATGACCGGCCCCGCTCCTTCAGGGATGACCGGCCCCGCTCCTTCAGGGATGACCAGCGAAAACGCTCTGTCGATCAGCCCTTCAGTAGCTGCCTCGACATCACTACGCGCTGGATCTGGTTGGTGCCTTCGTAGATCTGGGTGATCTTCGCTCATTAAGATCGATATGTACTCTGAACTGCGAAAATACGTACCCAATGGTGAGGGCGGTGGTTCGAGTCCACACCCAGTCCACGGCTGTTCTGCCGCCGCGGCGGTTCGCGCGGCACCCCTGTGTGTGACTCCGTCGTCGTCGCACGCGATGCACCGGCCGTCGCCGGGCCCGGATCGGCGTCGGCCCACTTCGAAGGCGGTGCTCAGCGTCGCGATCTCGGCTGCCGGGTCTGAGCGGGTGTTGTCGAGGCGGCAGCGGCAGCGGTGCGTGCGGGGCGGTGGCCTGCCTTCGATCTTCGGCGCGACAACACGACGGCGCGATGGCCACCGCGGTGGMATTTCGAAGGTGCGGATCTGCGCGGTGTGCGTGGGGGTGTGTCTTGGGGTGACCGTGCGGGTGTGTGGGCCGGGCATCGTCGGGCCGTCTGTTGGGTGCCTCTGCGGGGGCGGGTCCGGGACGGGACTGTGATTGCGACGGTGCGGGTGCTGCGGGCGCGGGCGCGGGGTGCTGGCGATGTGGGGCGGGCGCGGGCGGTCGCGAACTATCTGGAGACGGGGCAGCCGGGTGGGCTGGCGCGGTGCTACAGCGGGAACGCTTCAGCTCCAGCGGGTGGGTTCATGGAGGACGGTCTGGGCGGAGGGGAGGTCGGCGAGGCGGGTGGCGAGGGTGGCTTCGGCCAGGCGGGGTGGGAGGGCGGTGTTGAACTTCAGGCCGGCGAGGGACTCCGCGTTGACGTGGGGCAGGCAGATCCGGTCGGCGAGGCCGGCCGTCGCCGTTTTCCACATCTGGGGGGTGAGGTCGGAGCGGAGGCGGAGGTAGGCCTCGTCGGGGGCCTGGCGGGGGTCGGCGAGGTCGCCGAGGCTGGCGGCGAGAACCCGGTTGGCGAGGTCCCCAGCCCAGGTCCACCAGCGGACGTCGTCGCCGTCCGGATCCCGGACAATCATCGTTGCGGCGGGGTGGACGCGGTCGGTGTACTTATCGCGGATCTCGGCGAGGCGGGCGACGGCTCGGGGTGTGAGGGCGACGGGTGGGTCGGTGCCGAGCAGGACGTCGCGCATCGCCCGGGTCAGCGGGAAAGACAGGGCGAACGGGGAGTGGCCGAGCCAGCGGGCCCGTCCGCCGCTGTCGGCGGGTTCGACGAAGCAGCGGCGGCTTTTCCAGTCGGTGTGGGTGACGCGCCAGCTCCGGCCAGCGAGGAGCAGGAGACGGGGGCCTTCGACGGGGTCGGTGAGCAGTTTCGGGTCGGTGCGGCCGATCTCGTCGCGGCCCCAGAGGACGGTGAACTCGGGTGCGGCGGTGAAGACGGCGGTGAGTTCCATGAAGTGGCGGCGGCCGAAGCGGCGTTCGGCTTCCGGGCCGATGAAGAGCAGGCCGCCGTCGGAGTCGAGGTAGCCGGCGCGGACGAGGTGGCGCACGATCGGCTCGGCGGATCGGTCGAACGGCGCGAGGCCGTTCCATTCGTCGGCCCAGAGCCGGTCGCCGACCTTGCCTTCCTGGAGGCAGTAGGCGAGCAGTTGCTGGGCGACGATGTGGCGTGGATCGGGCGGGGCGACGACGGGTTCGACCCAGCCGCGGCCCCAGAGGGTGAGCAGTCCCGCGGCCCGCAGCACGGCGTCGTCGGTCAACGTCAGGAACAGGCAGTTGCGGACGGTGCCCGCGCGCCGGCCGGTGCGGCCGAGGCGTTGKAGGAACGAGGCGACGCTCGTCGGGGCGTTGAGCTGGATCACCCGGTCGAGGTCGCCGACGTCGATGCCGAGTTCCAGGGTGCTGGTCGCGACGATCACGCAGTCGCGGGCCTCGGTGAACGCCTCCTCGGAGCGGCGCCGTTCCTGTGCGGACAGCGAGGCATGAGAGAGGAACGTAGTGACGCCCCGGGCGCGTAGTTCGGTGCCGAGCATTTCGACGAGAGCCCGGGAGTCGCAGAAGACGAGCCGCTTCTCGCCGGCGTGCAGGGAGGCGATCACCTTGGCCGCGTTCGGCACCGACCCGACATAGTCCAGCTCGATCGCGCCCGGCGGAACCGCGCCCGGCGCGGCGCCCACAACAGTGGCCGTGGGTAGGTCCGGGGCGATGACCTCGGCCTGGCGCCGCCCGGCACCTGAGCCCTCGAGCCAGTGCAGCAGTTCGGCCGGGTTCCCGACGGTCGCGGACAGACCGATGACCTGTAGTTCCCGCGAAGGGTCGGCCTTGCGGACGAGTCGGCGCAGGCGTTCGAGGACGGCGAGCAGGTGCCAGCCGCGGTCGTCGCCGGCGAAGGCGTGGACCTCGTCGACGATGACCGCCCGAATGCCGGCGAAGAACTCGTGATGGTCGGTGCGGATGCTGACGAGCATCGCCTCCAACGACTCGGGCGTCGTCAGTAGCACGTCCGGCCGTTCCCGGCGGATCCTGTCGCGCCTGCTCGCGGAGACGTCGCCGTGCCAGACGGCGGCGCGCCGGCCCAGCCAGCCGGTGTAGGTCTCCAGCCGCGGCGCCAGGTTGTTCAGCAAGGCCTTCAACGGGCAGAGGTAGAGGACCGACGTGCCCCGCCAGTTCTCGGCCGCCATCCGCGACAGCGTCGGGAAGGCCGCCGCCTCCGTCTTCCCGCCCGCCGTCGGCGCCAGCAGCAACGCGTCCGCGCCAGCGAGCAGCGGCGCGACCGCGGCCTCCTGCAACGGGCGCAGCCCGGGCCACTGCAGCGTGTTGACGACGTGGTGCAGCACCACGGGGTGGAGCAGGTCAGCCGCCGCGGTCACCCCAAGTCCAGGTCGATGTCGGCGGCGCTCGCGGCGCCGTCGACGCGGGCGGCGTTGCGTTCCAGGTCGGTCAGCTCGGCGCTGTTGAGCGTCAGCGGGTAGTCGCGCCGCGGGTCGAACGCGGGGAACTGGTCGACCCGGTCCAGGACGTCGGCGACGAGCTTCTTCAGGAACAGCCGGGGCGCGATCCCGACCTTTCCCCCGAGCCGCCCGGCGACCGCGCCGGCCAGTTCGCCGAGGTAGGCGTCGTCGACCAGTGTGCTGATCCGCGCGGCGGCGTCGGGCGCCGCCCCGGCGGCGAACACGCCTCGGACCCGGCCGCCGAGCTCGACCAGCGACGCCTCGGTGAACCCGACCAGGCGCAGCTGGACAGCGCGGGGATTGTCGAAGGCTGGGTTGGCCGTGAAATCGGTCGCCAGCCGCTGGGCCAGCGGAGCGAGCCGCGCCACCCCCTGCGGCCCGTCGTAGAACGCCGGCGTCCCGGTGATGACGAGGAACAGGCCGGGGAACCGGCCGCTGTGCACCTCGTCGATCAGCTGGCGCAGCGAGTTCAACGCCTTGTCTCGGGTGTCGGAACGAACCCGCTGGAGCGTCTCCACCTCGTCGAGAACGACCAGCAGCCCCCGGAACCCGCTGTCACGCAGCACCACCAGCAGCCCCTGGAGAAACCCGAGTGCGCCGAAATGGTCCAGATCGCCACGGACCCCAGCCGCCCGGCGGGCGCTCGCCGCGACGTGTGGCTGCCCGCCGAGCCAGGCCAGCACCGCCGCGGCCGTCGCCTGATCCCCGGCCACCGTCGCGGCCCGGTAGCCACGCAGCGCCGCCGCGAACGCCGGGGCGCTACGGCCAACCTCCCGTAGCCGCGCTTCGAGCAGCTCACCGACGGCCTTCTCCAACGCAGCCGGCTCCGTCGCCTCGCCGGCCCCAGCGGCGACGAGATCGCCGGCGGCGAGGGCGTCCTCCTCGAGGGCGTAGAACCAGCCGTCGACGACCTGCCGCAACGCGCTCGGCGGGAACGTCGCCGTCGTCAACCGCTCGGTGAGGCGCCGGTAGACCGTCTCCAGTTTGTGCAGCGGCGTCTCGTTCTCCGAGATCTGCGCCTCGGCCGTCGCCAGCCCGGCGCGCTTGGCCTGCTCCGCGAGCCACCGGCTGAAGAACGTCTTCCCCGAGCCATACTCCCCGCGCACCGCCTTGAACACCGACCCGCCGGCGGCGACCGCGGCCAGGTCGTCGGCGACGGAACGCTCGAACCGGTCCAGGCTCACCGCCAGCAGATCCAGCCCCGCTGCCGGCACCGCCCCGCGCCGCAGCGCGTCAAGCACCTCTCGCCGCCGCGCCGTGCTGACCTGTTCCGTCACCAAGTCCCCCCACTCGGAGTTCCACAGCCATGGTCAGGCCGGGGTCACCGGACCGACGCTATCCGTGCGGGGCAGGTGACATAGCCCAGGCAATAAGCCAACCTGTCGGATCCGCGGCGTACGTTCGTCATCGCCCGGCGCCCCGCCAAGTCAGAGGGTAGGCCTCCGATCTTCCGGTTATAAAGTGGCGCGGGCTGATCTGTAGGTATGTCGCTCCAGGGGGAGGGGGCTCGGTGTCGCTCGACGACGAGCACTGGACGCAGTGCACCCCGTCCGAGTACGCCTGGGAGCGCGCCGCGCTCACCTATCTCAGGGACCAACTGCGGAACTCCGGCATCCACCGGGGCTGGTCGAACGCCGAGTTCCTCGGTCAGGACGGCTCCGTCAACGAGATCGACCTTCTCCTGGTCGCCCCGGCGGGCATCGCGATCATCGAGGTCAAGTCGTGGTCAGGCGTCCTCACGGGCGATGCGGGTACCTGGCGGCAGACCCACCGGGGCCCGGTCGACAACCCGGTCATCGGGGCGAACCGCAAGGCGCGCAAGCTCAAGACCCTGCTCTCGACCCGCGACGCGATGCGCGGTCTCAGGGTGCCGTGGGTCGAAGGCGTCGTCTTCCTCAGCGACGGTCATCTGAAGGTCCAACTCAGGCCTGAGGGACGTGCGCACGTCTACGGCAGGCACGACCAGACCGACCTGCCCAGCATTCTGGCCTTCGCCAACCGGCCGGGCCCGGTCGATCGCCAGCTCAGCGCCGCGCTGGCCAAGGCTGTCGACCAGGCGGGCATTCGCCAGTCCCAGCGGACCAGGACCGTCGGCAGCCTCCGGCTGGAGCGGGCGGCCTTCCAGGAAGGCCCCGGCTGGCAGGACTTCCTCGGCCGCAACCCGCGGTTCCCCGACGACCGCTTCCGCCGTGTACGGATCTATCTGGCCAGCGGCGTCGAGACCACCTACCGGCGCGATCAGCTCGTCCGCGCCGCCGAACGCGAGTACCTCGCGCTGCGCGGCATCGACCACACGGGCATCGCGGCCCCCCTCGACTTCGTCGAGCACGACCTCGGCCCTGCTCTGGTCTTCCCGCACGACGAGAAGCTGGTCCGGCTCGACCACTTCCTCGACCAGAACGAACGGACGCTGTCGTTCGACGACCGGCTGGTGCTGCTCCGCACGATCGCCGAAACGCTGGCGTTCGCACATCGGCGGGTCCTCACCCACCGGGGTCTGAGCCCTCGCTGCGTCTGGGTCCGGCAGAACGGTGAGCGGTTCGCCGTGCAGATCACGGATTGGCAGACCGCCTCGCGCGGCGCCGAGCCGCGGAGCACCACCGGCGCCGCGGGGGCTGCGATCGTCCCGACGCCGACCTCGACCGGCCTGATCGAACTGGCTGACGACGCGTCGACGGCCTACTTCGCGCCCGAGTGGGGCCTGGGCAGCGCCAAGGGCGTGGCGCTCGACGTCTTCGGTCTCGGCGCCATCGCCTACCGGATCTTCACCGGCCAGCCGCCCGCGGCAAGCTTCGGCGAGCTCAGCCAGCGCCTCGCCGCCCACGGCTCGCTGTCGCTCGTCGACCTGGCCGATGCCGTCCCCGCGCCGCTCAACGACCTCGTGACCGACGCCACCAACGCCGATGTCGAGCACCGCACCCGCGACATGGCCGCGTTCATGCTCGACCTCGATCTCGTCCGGCAGCGTCTCGCCGAACAGGTCGAGACGAAGGAGATCAAGGACCCGCTGACGGCAGAAGCTGGCGTCGACCTCCAGGACGGGTTCACGGTCGTCCGGCGCCTGGGCCAGGGCTCCACGGCCGTCGCGCTGCTGGTCGAGCGAGACGGCCAGCAGGCCGTCCTCAAGGTCGCGCTCGACGACGAGCGGGCTGCGCGGCTGCAGGCCGAGGCCGAGACCCTGCGGGCGCTGCGCGGCCACCCGGGCGTCGTCCAACTGCTGGCAGACGACGTGCTGGAGATCGGCGGGCGACGCGCCATCCTCCTCTCATCGGCCGGCGACCGGACGCTCGCCCAGGAACTGCGCGAACGCGGCCGACTCCAGCCCGAATGGCTGCACGGCTGGGGCGACGACCTGCTCTCGATCGTCGAGGATCTGCAGAACGCCGGCTTGGCCCACCGCGACCTGAAACCCGACAACCTCGGCATCGCCGAACGCGGCGGGAAGGGGAAAAAGCGCCAGCTCGTCCTGTTCGACTTCTCGCTCGCGAAGGCGCCGCTCGACGCGATCGACGCCGGCACCCGGCCCTACCTCGACCCGTTCCTCGGCCGCGGCGACCGCAAGCGGTGGGACCCTGCCGCCGAACGTTACGCGACCGCCGTGACCCTCTACGAGATGGCGACCGCCCGCCAGCCCGAGTACGGCACCCACGGCGGCCATCCCCGATTCGGCGACGCCGACGTGACGATCGACCCGGAACTCTTCGACCGGTCCTACGCCTCCAGCCTCACCGACTTCTTCCGGCGCGCCCTGCACCGCGACGCGCGGCGACGCTTCGACACCGTCGCCGACATGCGCCGGGCCTGGGCCGTCCTGTTCACCGAGAAGCCTGCCGAGCAGACCGCCGACGCGACGGCGCGGATCAGCCGGGAAACCCCGATCGGCGCCGCGGGGCTCGCCCGCCCGGTGCTCGCCGCGCTCGAACGGCTCGCGGTAAACACCGTCGGCGAAGCGCTGGCGCTCAGCCGCGCGCAGGTCGTCTGGCTGCCCGGCATCGGCACGAAGACCCGCCTGCAACTGGTCGAGGACCTCGCTCGGCTCGCCGAGCAGGTCACCCTCTCCTCCGCCGAACGGCCCTCCGCCCCGACCCTGCTCGACCGGGTCGCCGGCGATCTCATCCCACGCGACGCGGACCGGGCCGTCGCCGAGGCGCTGCTCGGCCTCGGGGAGGCGGGCGGAAGCGCGTGGACCTCGGTCCGCGACGCCGCGAAGAACCTCGGCCTCGAGCAGAAGACCATCCGGCAGACGGTCGCCAGGTTCGAACGCCACTGGCTGGCGCTCGACGGGATGACGGAGCTGCGCGACACGCTCGTCCAGGTCGTCGAGGCCGCGGGCGGGGTCGCCTCCGCGCGGCACTGCGCCGCCGCCCTTCTCGGCTTCCAGGGCAGCACGGTCGACGAACCACTGCGTTCCCGGCTCGCCGAGGCAGTGGTCCGGGCCGCGATCGACACCGAGCTGGCCGACCAGAAGACCGACGCCGACCCGCGGCTCACCTACAGCCGCGAAGAACACGGCATCCTCGTCGCCGCAGGGCCCCCACGGCCAGAGGAAGGACCCTCGACCGCCGCCAGGCTGGAGTGGGCTGGCCGGCTTGGCGCCGCCGCCGACGAACTCGCCGGCGCGGACCCGCTGCCCGTGTCCGCCGCGGTCGTCGAGGCGCTGCGCGCGGTCCCGGCCCCCGCGGGCACCGACGCCCTGTTGGTCCCCGCCGACCGTCTTCTCGACGTCGCCGTCATCGCCGCCACGACCGCCGTCGCCACGCCCCGCCTCGAGGTCTACCCACGCGGGCTGGACGCGAGGCGCGCGGTGCGCCTGGCCGCGGGCACCCTCTACGGCGCGGACCGGCTCACAGCTCCAGAGGTGGCCGACCGGGTGCGCGCACGCTTCCCCCTCGCCGCCGCGCTGCCGGACCATCCGGACCTCGACGCGCTGCTCGAGGCAGCCGGTGTGCCGCTGAGCTGGGACGACGAGCAGAAGCTCTACGTCGCCAAGCGCGCGGAAGTCACGCCGCTGACGCTGCTTACCGGCACCACTCTGGGCAGCACCCGCCTCGGCGCCACCACGGCCGCCCGGGCCCGGCGGCCAGGCGACCAGGCGTCGGAAACCAACCAGAGACTGGAACGGACCCGCGCGGACGGCGGCTGGCTGGTACTTCCCGTCCATCCCAGGCGACTCGCCCGCGCGGAACGCGTCCTGCGCGGCTGGCCCGGTGTCACGACCATCGACGCCGAAGCCGTGCTCCTCGGCGCGATGCGCGACGTCTGCGCCAGCCACGGCGTCGACTGGCAGGTCGCGCTCGAATCCGACGCGGCGGAACGGGCCTCAGCCGACTGGGAGAACCTGTCCTTCGTCGCGCAGAGCGGGCTCAAGGCGGTCCGCGGCGCGATCGACGCGGCCGGCCCGGCCGTGCTCGTGACCAACCCCGGCGTGCTCGCCCGCTACGACCCGGGACTTTCCAGCCTGGACGCGCTGCGGGACTCGGTGCGGATCGCGACCACCGCGGCCCCGGTGCGCACCGTGTGGGTGCTGGTGCCCTGGGCCGACATGGAGACCCAGCCGGCGCTCGACTTCGGCGCGCCGGTGCCGCAGTTCGGCAACCAGCGCCTGGTACTGACCGATAGCTGGATCAAGCGGCACGAGAGTGGCGCCGCCGATGTGAATCTTCGTGGTGTCGCGGGAGGGGCAGCGTGATCGAGGCCGGGAGGCTCCTGGGGGACCTGCAGAAGCAGCTCGCGGGGCTGGAGGAGGACCTGCTCAAGCAGGCCGAGACCGACGCCGTGGTCCGCGGGAGGCTCGGCCAGCGGTACGCGGCGGCGAAGAACGGCGAGCGCACTGGCGTCACCTACGAGACGTGGCTCGGTCAGCAGCTCACCCAGGTCGCCGTCGGCTGGCTGCTCGCCTGCGTCTTCACCCGCTTCTGCGAGGACAACCGGCTCCTCGACCACTCCATGCTCGCTGGCCCTGTCCACCTGGCGAAGGAGGCCGACGAGCGCGGCCCGGCCTCCGACCCCGTCGACGGCGTCGCCGAGGCCCGCGAGCGCCAGGCCGCCTGGTTCCGCGCGGAAGACCAGGCGGGCCGCAGGCGCCGCGACGACCTCGACTACCTGCGCGCCGCCATCGGACGGCTGGAGGACCACCCGGCGACCCGCGCCCTCGTCGACAAACACAACCCGCTGCACCTCGTCGACATCACCCCCGACGCCGCGACGAGGCTCCTGAGCTTCTGGCGGTACGTGCCTCCCGAACTCGGCATGCTGGCCCACGACTTCACCGACCCCAGCCTCTCCACCCGGTTCCTCGGCGACCTGTACCAAAAAATCTCGGCGCAGGCCCGCAAGGACTATGCCCTGCTTCAGACGCCTGAATTCGTCGAGAAGTTCATCCTCGATCGGACCCTGCAATCGTAGCTGTTCAGCTGGCGTCGTAGCTGATTGTGCTGGTCATCAGACGGGTTGTGCCGCTGGTGGTAGCCAGGGGCCGGTGGTGAAGAGCCGGGTGAGGGCGTCGAGGGTGTCGAGGCCCCATTTGCTGG
>NZ_MOMC01000142.1 GCF_001983105.1 Pseudofrankia asymbiotica
CGACCCAACTCACCCAGCCGGACCGACAGGTTGCTCAGCGACCTGGCTAGATCGGGTAGGAAAGCGTCCGGCTGCACGTCGGCCAACTGACGGTAGGCACTGACAGCCTCCTCGCTCGCGGCCAAGCCATCCTCTCGTTGACCCAACTCACCCAGTTGGACCGACAGGTTATTCAGTGCCATGGCCAGGTCGTCCCGAAAGTCATCCGAGCGCACATCAACCAATCCACGGTAGACGCCAACAGCCTCCTCGCTCGCAGCCAGAGAATCCTCCCATCGGCCCAACTCACCCAGTTGGACCGACAGGGTGCTCAGCACCGTGGCCAGGCGATGTAGGAAGGCATCCGGTTGCATCTCGGCCAACCGACGGTAGATACCGATAGCCTCCTCGATCGAGCCTAAACCATCCTCCCATCGACCCAACTCGCCCAGCCCGGTCGACAAGTTGTTCAGCGACATGGCTAGATCGGGTAGGAAAGTATCCGGCTGCACCGCGGCCAATCGACGGTAGACGCTGACCGCCTCCTCGATCACGGCCAAGCCATCCTCCCATCGACCCATCTCACGTAGGCGCACGGACAGGTTGTTCAGCGAGCTCGCGAGTCCGCTCAGTGCATCGTCAGACGAGTCGGCTTCCCGGAGGCGGGAGACATATGCCTGTTGAAGATCGACGGCGAGGTCGAGTAGACGGGTGCTATAACGAGGCAGTTCGTCGATCACGGCGCCGAGCTGGTCGGCGTCGAGCTGATCCGCCACTGTGGCGAGTGCCCGGAGCAGTTCGGTTGGGGTGGGGGTTTCGACCGCGACCCGCACCGCAGGCACGGCCCGGCTGACCGGATCGTCAACGACCAGCCGATAGACGAGGTCGGCCAGGTCGCGGCGCGCCGCGGAGGCGCGCGTCAACACCGTGAAGGCCTGGTGAATCTGCCCAGCACTGGCACCGTCCAACAACTGCTCGATTCTGCTAGCACCCTCACGCTGTTCGACGGTTCGGGCGACGAAGTGCTCCGCGATCCGGTCCGGGACCACACCACCCCACCGGCTGGCAGGCCGGTCGGGGGGCGGCGGGTAGAGGTCGGCCAGCCAGCGCACCGCCTGGTCACGCGCGTCATGGGCTAGCCCGTCCGTCCCGGCGAAACCCGGCAACCGGGCCAGCGTGGCCAGCGCATCCTGGTGCGACGCGGCGCCGCACAAGGTCGCGGCCAAAACCCCGTCCGCGAGCGTCGACGACGCACGGTCGATGCCACGGCCGTGGGCCGCCCGGATCCAGTAGCCCTCCTCGTGTCGCAGCAGCCGATCCGCAACCCGATCCCACGACTCGGCCCCCGCCGACGAGTCCGGCGGCCGGTCGACATCGAGCAGGGCGACCAGCGCCGCCACGTGCACAGCAAGGACCTGCCCAAAAGCATCCGGGTCCAGACGAGGCCCGACAACCGCAGCTGCGCGCGCCTCCCAGTCCACCGTGCTGTCGACCTCGTGCAGCCGGGCCGCCAACGCTTCGACCGCCTCGGCGAACGCCTCCCGGCGACCGGCGACCGTGACATCCACCGGCGCCAAGGCCACGACCTCGGCGCCGTCGGCCAGGTCGTAACGGCGAGACAGATCCGTCCACCAGTCCCCGGCGGTGCGCGCGACCAGCAGGAGCCGCACCGGACGCCGGCTGGCACGATCGCCCAGCACTCCCAGCAGGCGGTCGAGAAAGTCGCCGTGCGTCTCGGCATAGTCCACGACCATCAACACCGACCGGTCCGTGGCCRCCAACTCCATGACGGGTGAGTGTTCGCTCGGGATAGCAAGGCCAGTCACCCACCCCGCGTCCCGCATCCGCGCGCACAGCTCACGAGCGAATCGCGTCTTGCCCTGCCCACCCGGACCGGTCAACAACCGCACCCCGGTATCCGTCGGGCCGTGGCACCAGCCGGCGAACGCGGCCAACAACTCCTCGCGGCCCCGCATACCCACCACGGCGGCGTCTGCCCGCAGTAGGTGCGCCGGCGTTCTCAACCGGCCTGCCCTGGGCAGGTTGCTCAGCAGGCCAGCCAACTCCACCGACTGCCAGCCAACCTCGCCACCAGCTACCGCCACCAGCCGGCGAAACTCCCCGTCGGCCAGCAAGATCTCCGCAGGCACCGCTGAAAGCCTGCCGCCGGCGAAGCGCCGCAGATCGGCGACCACCACCCCGACTAGCAACCACCCCACACCACTGTGATCCTTCGAGGCGAACAACCCGGCCCCCGACATGCCTGACCACAGCGAGGACTCACCATCCTCGGGACCCGCGAATGGTGGCGGATCGGCCACGTTCACGTCATAACGGCCGCTAATCACGCCACCCAGTGGACTGACATACCCGACCAGATGATTCGTCTCCCGGACCGCGTCACCCTCCCGCAACACTCGAGGGAAACCCACTGCCTCACAGGCAACCCCACCCGTCCGACCCGTGAACACCCCCCACCGCAGCCCATCAACCGGCGGCGCCTCCCACCCATCAGACACGATCTCGACCAGAGCGGCATCCACCTCACCGCGCACCGCCGGCCACACGACCCGCCCCTCCGCCGCGACCCGCCCCACCGTGCCAACCCCGACCCGAAGCCGCACCCGTCCCACCGGAGCATTGCCATCCGGGAACACCACATGCGCGGCCGTCAGCACCAGTCGTGGCGTGATCAGCAGCCCGGAACCCACCCGCTCCCGCCCATCGGCCCGAACCGCGCGCACCTCGACAACCTGCGCCGGCGGCACACCGACACCACCCCCCGTGGCCATCTAGACCCGCCCGGGGCTACTCGTCGTCGCCGATCAACGCCCGATCACCCGTCACCGGATCAACCGGCGCCAGGCGCACCGTCAACCTGTGCGACGCCGCCGACGACCGCTCACCACCCGCACCGATCGACACCACACCGATCCGCACCCCCGCATCCGCTTTACCGCCCGTCCGCACCTCGACACCGAGCTCCAGCTCGATCGGCTCCGCCGCGAACCGAATCGGCGACCCCACACCCGCCACCTGAGCCGCGATCAACTCCGCCCGAATCGCACCGATCGCCTCCGCCAACCCCACCCACGGCTCCGACACCAGATCCCCCGAGATCAATCCACGAATCATGCACGTCGTCACACGATCATCGCACACCGCCACCACCTACCCGACACGCCGATAAGAGCACGAGGCGTCGCCCATGCTCAAGGACGCTCACGACGCCGAGATGGACGGCGCCGCTGCCGAAGCGTTGCCCGTCGAGATGACCTCAATCGACCTAACGAGCGGCGTGTGCAACCAAGGGGTGGTATCGGTCGTCCTGGCGTAAGCTCAGGCGTCTCACCAGCATCTTTAGGTAGTCGGGCCGGGCCTTGGTCCGTACCCGCGTTGCACACGCCGCACGGCTCGGGGCGCGGCACGCCGACCATCGCGCGGCCAAACCCTCGTTGACCTCGCAACCGAGGGTGATGCCGCGCGTGGCTGGCCGAAGATGCTCTGCTCAAGTCTGTGGCGATGACGGCATCCGATGGGCCAGCCTCCGAACAGGTCCCTGTCCGTCAGTGCCACACTGGTTCTTGATGGCATGCGGGATGATCGTCGGCTCGTGGAATGGTCGGCGGCCAGGCTCGCTCGACATGGATTGTCGGCAACGATGGCCTTGCCGCGTGCAGTGGGGCAAGGCCATGTGGTAGCCGCGGATCGGGGGAGTAGTGGCATGTCCGCAATGTGGGTCGAGTGCCCGCCAGCCAATCGCGCCAGGGTACTGGCGCTGCACTGGAGAAATCGAGTACCTAGTCGGTGGACCGGGACTCACCGGCCATCACCACGGCCCTCCTGTGATCAAACAGAATCGTATCTGTGGTACCCGCTACTCGGAGGGAGATGCGATCGCGACTCCGAAGTGCAAGTGCGGAACCTATTCGATCGGCGAATGCTCGGCCTGTGGGTTGCCGGTCTGTGGAGATCATTCGGCCCTGGTTGGTGGTCACCGCCTCTGCGAGTCCTGCGCTGGTGCCGAACTGGCGCGGGTCAAAGCTGCCGAAGAAGATGCCCGCAATGCAGCACGCAAGAAGGAACGTGAATCTGGCCCTGGGCTCTTGGAGAAGGCTCGTCGCACACTTTTGGACGCRCACGCGCCCACTGTGCAAATCCACACTACCGAATGGGTCCAGGTAGAGCGGTTTGAGGGAATCTGGATGCCGAAAAATTGGCGGTACCATTCGATCAATAAAGCGCACGTAAAGGGCCACGGGTGGCTCCTCGGCGACTTCTGGTGGGAATTTATGCCGCCGGGCGACTTTTACGCACCCTTTGTCGAGGAGTGCCCTACGGTGCTGCTCGACAGGCCGAACTCCGATCTAACTCTCGATTCTCAGGAGCTCATGCGTCGCGTTAGGAAGGACATTGATCGTGACGGCTACCTTGAATTGAACGGCAAAYTGACACAGCGCCAGGGGAAAGGCAAGTCATGGACGCGGGAAGATCCTCGCTGGGAGGAGGTCGTGGTAGTGAGGGCGAGTGAGTTGTCGAGGCGACCCTGACCACCGTCAGATCGGTGCGCAGGACCTGCGAGGGCCTGCGTGTGTATCTGTGGGGTGGTACCGATCGTGCCGGCGTAGGTTAGGCGTCTCACCAGCGTCTTTAGGTAGTCGGGCCGATTCTTGGTCCGCACCCGTGTTGCACACGCCGACGGTTCGGGCRCCGTACGCCGGCCACCACGGGGCAAGATGCTCGTTGACGACACTGTCCCCGAAACGTCCCCGAAGACGGTCCAAGACGATCACGCAGACCAGTTGGTAGCAGCCCCGGCGGATCGGCGAGGACGGCGCCCGCTCGAAAGCAAGGTTGGTGTCTGCGGTGCTTGTCAACGGGTGGTCGGAGCCGAACCCCCTGGATGTTGTCGGCCAGGACCTGCTCGTACAGGTCGCTGGTCTCTCCCATCCGCCCCGCTGCCCGGTATGCCTTGGCGAGGTTGCTACGGGAGGCCACGGGCTGGGGTGGTCGGAGCCGAGCGCGCAGCCGGTCGGCCAGGACCTGCTCGGCCAGGTCGACAGCCAGTGATTCCACCCGAGCGTGTCACCGATGTCGATCGACCCGTCGATCCGTCGGCGCGACTCAGCCCGAAGGTTCTCCGCTGTCACCATTCGCACGGCGTCGGTCAGCTGTGTCGGGCCGAAGGACTCGATGCGGTCGAGAACGTCAGGTACCAGCGCCCTGTCGACTCCGTGTTCCCGCACCGCAGCACCACGCCGCGCCCTCGCTCCGGTCTCTCGGCGTGACGCCCGTCGCCCCGCCGGCGGGGCGACGGGCGGCAGGTCACTGATCGCCTCGTCAACACCACTATCGAGCAACCACGGTTGGTCTCCACGAGATCGTGCGCCCCGCGAGGGATGAGTCCGCGAGTCGCTCGACCGCCGAGGCGAGGTCTGGCTCAGCCATGACCCGTCAGCGCTGATCCACGGCTACGGCTATCGGTCGCGTTCACGGATCTTGCCACAGCCGTCTGATCCCAAGCCCGCCAGGGCATCCACGCGTCCAGCCCTCCAAAAACAGCCGACGAACGCCGAATTTCTGTCACGAAGTCGACACGTGTCGGTGTAACCCTGGCCTGACTCGTGTTAGATCATCATGTCCGGTAGCGATGGAGTCGCTACTGAGACATAATCGGGGGACGGATAAGTGGTTGACGACCGTGAAAATACAGAGGGCAGTGCCCACGGGGCCACGGAGCCAGGGCGACTCCGCAAGGCGCCCCCCTCGGGAGGGCCGCTCGTCCCAGCCGACAGGGCGCACCAACCCGCCGGCATGGACCGATCCGCGGAATGGCCGTCCGCTCCGCGACCTGCGGGCCCGCCGGATCGACCATTGCGGGGCGAGATCGTCGATCATCGGTATCCGCCGCCTGGCCCCACTCGCCGTGGACGTTCTCCTTGGCTGGTCGTCCTCGTTCTGGTCGTCGTCATTCTGGTGACCGTGTTGATCACGAAGAGCTGCTCGGCGGAGGACCCCAGGACGGCGGTCGGGGCGGTTCCCCCCGTGGCGACCGCATCGCAGGCGCCTCCCGTCGCGCCCTCTTCGACCGCCTCTCCCACCGCCTCTGGAAAACGTCCGGGAGAGATTTCCGACCCCTCCGGTGGCGCTCAGCCCACCATCACGTCCCCCGCAGGAGGCGCAGACTCCGTGGGGACCACGGAGTACTCGCGTGGAACCTTCACGCTGGAGACTAACTCGAACTATTCCAGCGTAAATCTAGACAAAGTTCCGATAGCCGTCATAAATGACGGGGGTGCCTTCGAAATATGGGCTCCGGACCGGGATTCCGCCCGCGGAACCTACATTACGGCGTACAACGGCCATGTAAGCCCGTGGGTCGGCCCCGACGCGCCGACATCCAACCAGTGCCTCACGCAGGCAATGAGTAACCCCGCGTCCAAGATAGTGATCGTGCCGGGGATGCTGATCTGTGTCATCACGTCGGAAGGTAGAACCGGGTACATCACCGTCCAGACCGTCGCGGTGGGCTCTGCGGTGTTCCAGGCTGTGATCTGGGAGAAGCCGAGYTGATGGATGGCGGGCGGGGGACGCCAGCGTGGGATTTCTTCGTGAGCTATACGCGGCCGGACCGACTGTGGGGGGAGTGGATCGCGTGGCAGCTGGAGCGTGCCGGATACCGGGTGCTGATCCAGGCCTGGGACTTCGTGCCGGGATCGAACTGGGTTCATCGAGCTCAGGAAGGTCTTGTCCGATCGAGGCACATGGTGGCTGTTCTCTCTCCGGACTACCTGCTCTCGGYCTACGGGAGCGCCGAGTGGGAGGCCGCCTGGCGAGTAGATCCGACCRGTGTCGACCGCAAGCTGATTCCTGTACGCGTTCGCCGCTGCGACCCGCCGGGCCTGCTGGGTTCGGTCACCTGGATCGAGCTGACAGATGCCRGCCGCGCCGAGGACGAACAGGCGGCGAGGACGCGGCTGCTGGATGGTGTACGCGCCGCCCGGGATGGTGACAACCGCCCAGGTGAAGCACCGCTGTTCCCTGCCGGCGCCGCAGGCGAACGGCCGGACTTTCCCGCCGGTCTGCCCGCGGTGTGGGACGTGCCGCCTCGGCATCGGCATTTCATCGGCCGCGAGCCGCAGTTCGACGCACTCTACGCAGCGCTGCGGACCCGGCCCGCGCCCGGTCGGCCGGCCGTCGCCGTCCTGTGCGGCATGGGCGGAGTCGGCAAGACCCTGCTCGCCGCGGAGTTTGCGCGCCGCCATGCCGCCGACTACGACCTGGTGTGGTGGGCTGCCGCTGAGGATTCGCGCCTTGTCGCGGACCGCCTCGCTGCTCTCGCGGTCGAGCTCGGGGTCACCGACGGGTCTTCCACGCCGACACCGGCCATGGCCCTCGCGGAACTGCGCGCTCGAACACGTTGGCTGCTGGTGTTCGACAACGTCGACGATCTCCGGGCTCTGTCCGGTCTGATTCCGGATCGAGGCGAGGGAAGTATCCTGATCACCGCGCGTGATCCCGGTGTCGGCGCACTGGGATCGCGGATCGACCTCGACGTGTTCAGTCGGGAAGAGTCCACCGCGTTGCTCCACCGGCGGGTCGATGATCTGCCCGTGGTGCTCGCCGTCGACCTCGCCGCGGAGCTCGGGGACCTGCCTCTCGCCGTTGAGCAGGCCGCCGGTTACCTGGACCAGACAGGCCTGCCTCCGGCGGACTACCTGCGTCTGCTGCGTCAGCGCGGCGAGGACCTCCTCGACCGTGGCAAGGCGGCCGGCTACGCCACCACCGTGGGCAACGTCTGGGCACTGTCGCTCGCGCGGCTGCGCCTGGAGGCGCCAGCCGCCGTCCAGCTGCTGCGGTGCATGAGTCTGCTGGCCCCGGAACCAGTCCCGCTCGAACTCCTCACCCGTGGCGCGGGGCAGCTGCCCCGTCCGCTGCGGTCGGTGCTGCGCGATGAGCTTTCGGCCGCCGACTGCGTGGGAGCCCTGGTCCGCTACGCGCTCGTTCGACGCCTGCCCGACGGGCTGCAGATCCACCGCCTCGTGCAGCGATCAGTTCGCCGCGCGACCACAAGCCGTAGCCGGCGCGACTACGCCGATCGGCTCGCCAGGATGCTCGTCGAGGTCCTTCCCAGTGAGATTCACGAGGCGCCTGCCTCGTGGACGACATGGTCCCAGGCCCTCCCCCATGTGCTGAACCTGGTCGACAATCCTGACCCGGCGACGCCGGCCGTGACGGACCCGAACACCGTGACTTGGCTTCTCGACCACGCAGGTACCTACCTGCACACCACCGGTCAGCCAGAGACCGCCGTCCCCCTGCTCCGGCGCGCTGTCGACCTCAGTTCGCCGACGACGTCCGCCGATCGGGGCGAACATCTCACCAACCTCGGCCGTGCGCTCCTGGATGCCGGGCATCTCCCGGAAGGCACCCTGACCCTCCAGAAAGCCGTAGAGGTCACCGTCGACATCTTCGGCTACCACAGCCCGGAAACCGCGATCACCCTGAACAACCTTGYGACAGCCGTCGGCAAGAACGGCCAGCCCGAGAAAGCGGCTCTCCTCTTCAGCGAGGCACTCGACATCGACGAGGCGCTGCTCGGGCCGGACCATCCCAACGTCGCGATCCGTCTGAACAACCTCGCGATGGAGCTGGACACACTCGGACGAGCCGACCAGGCGCTACCTCATTACCAGCGAGCGCTCACCATCCTGCGTGGACACTTCGGGGACGAGCATCAGTTCGTCGCGACAGTCCTGAACAACACCGGCGAAGCCTTCCGGGAACTCGGCGACCACCGACAGGCCCTCCACCACTACCAACAGGCCCTCGCCACCGACGAAGCGCTACACGGCCCGCAGCACCCCGACGTCGGCCGCGACCTCGGCAACCTGGGTCTCGCCTGTCTGGCCCTCGGCGACCTCGACGCGGCCCGAGAACATCTCGACCGCGCACTTGCCATCGACACACAGGCTTACGGCCCCGACCACCCCGACGTCGCCATCGATCTCGGCAACCTTGGCCGAGTCATGCTCGCGCTCGACCGCCCGGCCTTGGCTCTCGACATCACGACACGCGCGCTCGCCATCCTCCAAGCCGCCTTCCCGGATCCACACCCCAGGACCGCCGCATGCCTGCACTACCTCGCCGAGACCGAGCACGCTCTCGGCCATACAGACCGGGCGACGGCCCTCCACGAGTCCGCCCTCGCCATGGCGAGGGCCACMCTACCTCCCGACCATGCACTCATCAGCCGCATCAAGGGATCCAACCCATAGACAACCCGGCGTGACCACCAGCGACTCATTTCCGCCGGCGGGGTGCGAGCCGGTGCGGCGGCACTCATGGGGGCCTGTAAGAAGAACAACGGTGTAACTCCCCTGTGACACTCTGTGCATAGGCGCAGGTAGAGGAGGCACCAGATGGCCAGCACGACGACCGAGACGGCGACCGAGACGATCCCGGACAAACCCGCC
>NZ_MOMC01000143.1 GCF_001983105.1 Pseudofrankia asymbiotica
GGCCAGCGTCAACCCGTCCGCGCCCGGCTGCTTGCCGCGTTTCTTCTTCCCCGCCCCGCCACCGCCCGCCGGCGGCTCGGGCGGCTTCCGACCCGGGATCGCGCCGTCGCTGGACGGCGATAACGACGAGTTCCGCGAGTTCCGCGACGCCTTCCGCTCCAGGTCAGCGACCTTCGCCGTCAGCTCCGCGATCTGCCGGGCCTGCTCGGCGACCGTCGCCCGCAACTCCGCGATCAGCTCCGCCTGGGCGCGCACCACCGCGAGGAGGCCCTCAGGGGGCATCTCCTCGACCGGCGCCATGCCCCTACCTCACCACACGCACCAGACCTGGCACGCCACGCGACCACCAACATCAGCGCCTGGCTCCGAAGCCAGCGACCCAAAGCAACATCAACAAAGCACCTGAATGTTTACCGCTTTTTTGGTGCACGACTGGCGTAATCGTCGCCCTCGCCGGAAATTGGACA
Organism: Pseudofrankia asymbiotica; assembly: GCF_001983105.1. Classification (GTDB taxonomy): domain Bacteria; phylum Actinomycetota; class Actinomycetes; order Frankiales; family Frankiaceae; genus Pseudofrankia; species Pseudofrankia asymbiotica. Next base: position 468 of record NZ_MOMC01000143.1, read on the forward strand.
ACATTTTACCTGCTCGCACGATGGTTTGCCCCGTCGTCGGCAGCCCTCTGGCTCTGCGTGCGGAGTGCATACAAGCACAGGGAAATTGCAGCCACAAAGCAGAGGCTTGCACTATCCGTGAGCGATAAGATAGCCGAACTTCCACCGGGCCAACCGGGTTCAGAGCTTGAACTAGCTCTGACCACTTACTGTGAGATGGTTCAGCGACGCATTTTTCAATTGCKAGACCACCCCGAACGAGTTCCGCAGCGAATTTACTGGAAGTCGCGAGTTCAAGACGAAATTGCCGCCCGAGCAGACTCAGAACAAATCCGCGGCCGCCTCCTGAAATAGAGGCCCTAGTTGCGGAGTCATTATCTTATGGAGTGTAGGGCGGAAAACTTGGTCCGAATATTACCTGCCATGTAGCAAATGCGTCACCGAGTTTTCCGTTGCGTGCATCGGTAAGCGCGCGTCGCGCCCGCGTGGCCGCCACCTCGATTTTTGAAAGTGCCACGCYTTTGTAAGTTTCAGTGCTGCACGGATGTATGCGGCCGAGTGATGTATCCGCAGGATCGTTCATCGCTGCTATTTGACTCTCCGCCAAGTATTCCATGCACGTAGTTAGGTCCCAGTGAAAAGCAATCGGAGGGTTATCGAGAGCCCACTTAGCCGCTCGCATTTCTAGATAGAAGCTGCTGATCGGCACACTGTTATAGTATTTCCACGCCTTGAGGAGTCTTGCGAAGCTTTTCGCCCCCGGAGATTTGGCATTCGCATCATTGACGTACGTAAGATGACTGGCGGGGCTTGATTTCATCCAACCGAAAGTAGTGGGGTCAGGAATATCAAATACGTCCTTCTTGCTGCCGGTGGTCCCACTGTAGTAAGCCGGTACGATCTCCATCTGTCCGCCGTCGCCAATAAAATTGACTTTCACKGCAGGTCGGCTTATCCGTATGCTGCTTCGCGGAAAGGATGCCTTGAGCGCGTCCCGTACCGATCCTAGGGCTTGGTCTGCGGATGGCTTTGGCAGCTTCAGCCACGCGAAATAGTCGCCGTCGCAGTGCCCCCGAACCGCAGTACCATGTTGCAGTGATCCAGTCTCCTGCAAGGTAATCATACCCAGGCGAGTTGTAAGCGCGGCCGCAACTGTGGACTTATGGCGACGCGCATTGTCGCGTTCGGTTTGGCTTGGTGTTTTTGCCGCAAGAAATTGTACGAATCCGGCTGGCGCGGTGGAGCTCATTTCTTCCTCTTATCTAGTCATATTCCTAGAGTGACTATCTTGTCCGGGTCTGCTGCGACCGAAGGCCGACCGTTTGAGATCGGAATCTTGGGAAACCTTCCTAGTTTTTCCTTACAGCGAAAAGGYGATGTGCGAAGGTGGAGGTCGTCCGACGCTCAAGTGTCAAGAAAATCCCACTCGCTACCAAGAACCCAACGCAGGGCGGAAAGCTTGCCATGCACAAATCCCCAAGTCCAGTCGTCCCAGGGACCGAGATTTTCGCGGCCGTACCGGCCTTCAATAGTTTGCCTTGCTGCGTCCCGACGCTCTTCGATATCTGAAGTTACCTGCTCAGCACTTGCTTGTTTGACTTTCTCTTCGTAAATTAAGCTGCGAACATACCATACTTTATCGAAGTACTCCTTCTCGGCTTCGAGTATTTCGGCTAGTGTTCGCGGCTCTTCGGCCAACTGATCGACATCCTCGGCCATCTCGTGGAAATCATGGCCAAACCAATCGGAGAGTGCACTGTCTAGGYCGTCGACATCGTAAATGTAGCGAGACTTGGCTATATTGAATATCGGAGCCAAGTCAACGTGGGGACGTCGGCGATCACCATTCTGCTCTGAAAAATCCTCAAAATTGCAGGTCGCAAATCCGTAGAGGTCGGAGTCGTCCGTAGCTGCCGCAAGCTGTGAGCTATATATCTCGATCAAGAGAGCGTCTGCCACGCTGTTTTTGTTGCGGTGAAGAGGGGCGGACTTTTGGAGGCCCCGTTCGATCACGCGGCGGCGTTCCGTGTCGGTCTCCTCTGGTCGTTCACCATGCTCCAGCAGTTTTGCGATCTCTGCGAAATTCTGCAACGAGGAGGCGCTGATCAGTGGAACATGGTGGGCCATCTCTGCAAGCCAGTCTTGACKACTCGATTCGACCCAATCGTGTAGGTCCTTGCGGAGCAGGCGAAATCTCTCGGACACGGCGGCGGTCACGGCCGCTTCAGCTCTTGGCCTATTACGCTCGAACTCGTCAACCACGACACGCGGAACGAGGAGCTGCAACTTCTTCTGAGAATTCAGGACTCTGAGTGGAACAATCCACCGCTGGCCGTCACGACGTTTTGCTAGATCGAGCCATAGCGATGTGTCAACAAGGAGGTGAATCACGCAGGAACCATCCCGACCGTTGGTGTTGCCGACGCGCAGCACTCTTGCCGCGTGCCTCTGCAAGACCCCTGGTCTGACTGGGACGGTGGCTGCGTTCTTTATCCTGTTCACTGCTGATCATACTGCAGTGCGGCCCGCGTTACGCAGGGGCCGTCGCTTGCTGTTGCTAGCACGCTGCAAACAGCAGTAAGCAGRCTCAAAGCCTGTCGCCAAGTGCTGCACGCCGGTGTGCGTCGCGCGCCCGGTCGTCGGCGGCCGAGGCCGCGTATCGACCGACCATCTCGCGGCTTCGCCAGCCAGCGAGACGCATGAGGTCCTGTTCCTGGTGGCCTGCGGCGAGCCAGGCGTGGGCGAAGGTGTGCCGGAACTGGTGTGCGTGGAGCTTGGGAACTCCGGCGTCGGCCGCGCGCCGTTCCAGGATCTGGCTTACGCCTGACTCGGTCATCGGCCCCTTCTTGCCGAGCCAGAGCGCGGGGCTCTTGGCCTGAGCGTGGCGGGCGCGGGCGCGGATGTATCGGCGGAGCGCGTCGGCGGTGCGGTTGCCGTAGGGGACGGCACGGCCGCGCCTACCCTTGCCCATCACGTGGGCTACGTCGTGGTCGAAGTCGAGGTCTTCGACCTTCAGCCCGACCAGTTCGCCGATCCGGACGCCCGTGTCCAGGAACAGGCGGATGATCGCGGCGTCGCGGCGGTTCTCGAAGCTGTTGCCCTTGCAGGTGTCGAGGAGCTTGCGGAGCACGTCGTCGCCCAGGATGGGCACCGGCTGTTCGGGGACCGCGGGAGCGCTCATCCGCTCGAACGGCGTCCGGCTGATCTCGCCGTCCTCCACGAGCCACCGGAAGAGCTGCTGAAGCGAGCGGTAGTGCTTCGCGACCGTCGCGGGGCTGACTCGCTCGGAGAGAGCCACGATGTACGCCTCAACGTGCTCCCGCGCGATGGCGTTAGCCGCMGTCGGCATGCCCTGCTCGGTGAGGAAGGCGACGAACGACTCCCCACACGTCAGGTAGCTCTTGATCGTCGCTGGGGAGCGGTTCAGCGCCCGCAGATGGCGGCGCCAGTCGGGGAGAAGGGTGGTCAGATCGTCGACAGGGGCAGCATCCGTCGTCTTCACGATCTTGAAGATACTCCGCTGTACGAGCGCTGTCCGGGACTCAGTACTCGCGTATTGCCTGGTGGTGGGGCGGGTGGGGCTCGAACCCACGACCGGAGGATTATGAGTCCCCTGCTCTGACCGGCTGAGCTACCGCCCCAGGCTGACGTAGCCTACCGACTACAGCTGTGTCGTGTCGTATCGGCTGGTCGGTAGTACTGCGAGGCGACGTGCCGKGCGTGGGCCTGGTCGCCGGGCACCGGCTTGCAGAGTTGCTCGCTTCGGGACCGGCGAACTCGACGCGCACGATCCCTTGGCCGCGGATTGCTTGGGATCGCCTGCTACCTCTGCCAATGGCTGTCGGTGGTCCGCTTGTCGTGGAGGCCAAGCCGGGTGCGGGTGGACGGGACCGCGATGGGCGACCAAGCCGTGTCCGCCGACGGGTCCACTGGGTTGCCCAGGATTGAGACGGAACTGGCCCTTTTACGTCACCCGTCTTCCCTGCGCCGCTGTGAGGCCAGTCTGCGTGCAGGCGGCGGAGGCGTCCCTGATCACGCGCTGGGCCTCCGGCGATCTGATGGCCTTATTGAGACGGGCGAACTCGTCTTCGCTGTACCTCGCTTCGAGATACTCGAGGGTGCACTCGCAGAAAGCCCCCATGCCGCTTTGGTCCTGGGTGCAGGCGCTGAGGTAGGTCAGGCGGGTGGTGTCGGAGTACCGGGTCACTAGCCGGGCTGGCGAGTGCGCCGGCGGATCCGGACGGGCTTGGCGTCGGGGTGGGACTCGCGGCCTGGGTCGGACCGGTGGTGGCCGTCATGTTCACAGCCGCGGTGTCGTCGGAGCTGTCGCCGCCACGCAGAACGAGCGCGGTGACGAGCGCGCCGAGCAGGATTCCACCCAGGCCGCTCGCGACCCCCGCGAGGATCAGCGCGCGGCGGGGCCGCGGCGCGGTGCGCGGCGGCGCGACCGGCGCGTAGTAGTTGGGTGCCGGGACCGATCCCACCAGCCAACCGCCCGGGGCCTGCGGAACCGGCGACGGAACCGGCGTAGCGGGCCGGCCGGCGGGAGGAAACCCGTCGGGTGGGACGAGTCCACCCGCCTGCGCCGCGGCGCCTGTCAGCGGCCCCGATGGGGGCGCGAACATGAGGCCGCTGGCGGACACAGGTGTGGCCGGCTCGTGGGAGCCGAGATCCTTCGACCCGGTCGGCTCAGTCATGATCCTCACTTTGGCGACAGCGRCCCGCGTCTGGCCGAACCAATCAGGAGGACCCTTATAGCACCATTTATTCATCCGAATGCGGACGACTGCCGCTACGCCCACGTCCACTGCTTCGCCGTGTGCCCATAGCGCGGGTGGCCGTGTCAGCCGTGGCGGCCGGACTGGGCGAGTTCGGGGCGGTGTCGGCCGACCCGTTGCCGCCGACGGGCCAGGAGAACGTCCGCGAGCGCGTCGGCGCGTTCCATATCGTCGAGGGTGGCCCGGGATCGCCCGTCGACCGCGATGATGGCGGCGAGCAGTTCCGTGGACAGTCTCGTTCGCGCGGCCAGTCGGGCCACGCTTGGCGGCARGTCGGCGGACGTCTGAGCCGCGGGCGGGCGGGGATCCGTGCTGATCCGCGACGGGGGGCGGTGACCGGATGTGACCCGGCTTCCGCGGACGGTGTGAGTGCGTGACCGGACCCCGAGGAGATCGAACATATATTCGATCCTGGCGATGGCAGATCATGCTGTCAAGTGACGTGGGCGACCGCTGTGATGCGTCGTTGGTCTGTGTCTCCGCGCGCCCCAGTCTGCCCCTTTCGGATCGTTCCTGCCCTGGTCGGCCGGGGTCCGGGGCCAGTGAACGTCTGGTTGTGCGGGACGTCGACCCGCGTTGGGTGGCGCCCGCGTCGCCGTCGATCGGACCGCTCCTCGCGGGCTGAGGCGGTTGCGAGAACTCTGTCTCTCCGGCCGGATCGCTCTGTACATCGAGATCTCTCGAACTTGATCACGGTCGCGACGTCCGGGCCGCGCGGAGGCGCCGTAGCCCGGCGCCCGTCCGTACGGATGATCGCCGAGGTCTGGCAGTGTCGGAGACATGACCGTTCCGGAGGGGTTTGAGTTCGACGACGACCGGGACCGGGTCGACCGCGACGCTGTCTGGGCGTTCCTGTCGACGGGCGCCTACTGGGGTCGTTGGCGGAAACGCGCGGACGTGGAGGCTCAGCTCGACGGTGCCTGGCGGGTCGTCGGCGTCTACGAGACCACGACGGGGGAGCTGGTGGGCTTCGCGCGGGCGATCTCGGACGGTGTCGCTCTCGCCTATCTCGCGGACGTGTTCATCTCGGAGCGGGTGCGGGGAATGGGACTGGGCAAGGCGCTCGTGACGGCGATGATCGATGACGGCCCGGGCGCCGGCTTCCGGTGGATGCTGCACACCGCGGACGCGCATGGGCTGTACAAGCAGCACGGCTTCGGCCCGCCCGACGAGATGTACCTGGAGCGACGGTCGCGGCGGTAGCGCCCCTCTGGGCGCCAGGCATCTCCACTCGGTGGCGTTACCGACAGGTGCCCGCACTCACGGCCGGCCAGACGCACCCTCGCCGGTCGCCGGTCGCCGGTCGCCGGTCGCCGGTCGCCGGTCGCCGGTCGCCGGTCGCCGGTCGGCCGTCCCCGGGGGCGCGGCAAAACTAGACGACGTCTGACTTTGTGGACTACCGTGAGCGCTATCACGTGATGTTGGGTGTGCTTGGGAGGATGTGATCGCCTTGTCGCGGTCGATCGAGTTTCCCGTCTTCGACGCGGACAACCACATGTACGAGACCACCGACGCGTTCACGAAGTACCTGCCGCCCGAGTACGAGGGCCTCGTGAAGTACGTCCAGGTGGGCAACCGGACGAAGATCGCCCTGCGCGGGCAGATCAGTGAGTACATCCCGAACCCGACGTTCAACGTCGTCGCGCCGCCCGGGGCCCAGGAGCTGGAGTTCCGGCTGAAGAACCCGTCGTCGAAGACGAAGGCCGACGACATCCAGGTAGCTCCGCCGCCGCGGTACGTACCGTCGATCCCGGCGTACTTCAACCCGGCGGACCGGCTCGAACTGATGAACGAGCTGAGCATCGACCGGGCGATGATGTGGCCGACGCTGGCGAGCCTGCTCGAGGAGCGCCTCGCGGACGACCCGGAGGCCACGGTCATCGTGGTCCACGCACTCAACCAGTGGATGCACGAGCACTGGACGTTCGACTTCGAGAACCGGATCTTCCCGACTCCGATCATCACGCTGCCGATCCTCGACGAGGCGCTGCGCGAGCTGGACTGGGTGATCGAGCGCGGCGCTCGCGCGATCCTGGTCCGCCCCGCGCCCGTGCCCGGCTACAAGGGTGATCGTCGGTCGTTCGCGCTGCCCGAGTTCGACCCCTTCTGGAAGCGGGTCGAAGAGGCCGGCATCGTCGTCGGCATGCACGCCTCGGACGACGGCTTCCAGCGGTACCTGAACGACTGGGAGGGCGCCAAGGCGGAGTTCCTGCCGTTCAAGTCGAAGCGGACCGCGTTCGCCGAGCTGGTGATGAGCGAGCACCGTGTCATCAAGGACGTGATCGGCTCGATCATCGGGCACGGCCTGGCCACCCGGTTCCCGGGGCTGCGTTTCCTGCCCGTCGAGAACGGCAGCTCCTGGGTACGCCCGCTGGTGACGCAGCTGGAGAAGCTCTACCAGCGCAGCCCGCACCTGTTCGACGAGGACCCGATGGTCGCCTGGCACCGCTGCGTCTACGTCCACCCGTTCCACGAGGAGGACGTGCTCGGCCTGGTCAAGGTGCTCGGCGCGGACAACGTCGTGTTCGGCTCCGACTATCCGCACCCGGAGGGCCTGTTCGACCCGGTGACGTTCGTCGACGAGCTCGACAGCCTGACCACCGACGAGCAGCGCAAGATCATGGGCGGCAACCTCGCCTCGCTGATGGGAATCGACCCGCTCGTCAAGGTCCTGTAGACCCTGCGCCCGGCCGGCCGCTGATCGTCAGCTGCCGGCCGGCAGCGGGTGGTGGCTGACTCGGCGCGCGGCGCTCACGGGGCCGCGGCGCTGGCCGAGGCGCCGCCGAGAAGATCGGTGAAGCCGCCGGGGGCGTAGGGGCCGATGACCAGTTGTTCGAGCACGCCGAGACCGGTCCGCCCTCCCCACGTCGCGCGCATGACCTGCTGGACGTGGACGGTGTCGAAGGCGAGGGTGTCGAGGTCCTCGGTCCTGTGGGCCTCGCCGTCGACGGCGAGCTCGCCGTGCCATTTCCCGTGGCCCCAGGTGGGGTGCAGGTAGCCGACGCCGCTCATCCGGAAAGCGCGGATCGGTTCCAGCTCGACGGTGTCACCCGGGGCGAGAAGAAGCGTGGCCCCTTCCGAGCGCCGCAGCCCGGGCGCCCACCGCACGTCATGCCGGACGCCGCCGAGCGTCCGGATGCCGGTGTCCTCGCCGAACACCGGTTCCTTGTCGCCGATCACCGGCAGGACCGCCGCGGTCTCGGACCACGGGACGCCGAGCGCGTCCTCGAACCGCAGGTAGTGCAGGCAGACGTCGGTGAAGTTCAGCGGTGCCCACAGGAAGAAGATCTGCGGCAGGACATGGCGCGGTGCCGCGGGTGCCGGGTCGCCGACGCCGCGGATTCCCCAGGAGCGGTCCTTCGTGCCGTAGGTGGGTGCCGTCAGGGGGATCTCCTGGCCGCCGGACGAGAGCGTGCCGGTCCAGGTGACCAGCTGGGTGGCGCGGGTGACGTCCATGGTCAGCTGGGTGCCGACGTGGCGGGTCTGGCGCGGCTCCTCGTAGGCGGGAGTGCGGGCCGTAGCGGTCAGGTCCGCGACGAGGCCGTGCTCCGGAGAATCGACGACGACGCGGTTGACCCGCATCGGCTCGACGATCTCGATGGTGATCGGGCCGATGCTCGTCCGGGTACGGTCCAGCGGGATGCGCCCGGAGGCGAACACCGACCGCTGCATGCCGTCAGCCACGACGCTGAACGCCGCGTCGATGATTCCCCGGTTCGGGTAAAGGCCCAGCGCGACCGCGAAGTACATGTTCTCGTCATAGCCGTTGAACCAGAACCGGTCGTACTGGTCATCCCTGAAGGAGCGGGGCCGGTCAAGACGATGCTGGGATCTGTTTTGGCTGGTTGTGGGCGTGCGGGGGTTGGCCGCCGTGGGGTCGGCGGCGTGTGGGAGGGGCAGGCAGCTGTGCCTGCCGTTGTGTGCTGCCCGCGGGTTCGCAGAGGCTCCGGGGTCAGGGCCCGTGGGCCCCGGAGGGGACCCGGTCGCCGTAGGCGATGCGTGAGCAGCCTTGACGCTGGAGGGGCGGGCCCGCACGCTGCGTCGCGGACCCCACGGCGGCCGGCCGGGTGACCGAGATTTGGCGTGGGGTTTGGGTGCGGCCGTCAGGCCGCTCGACTGCTGTATGTGTCTGAACTGGGAAACGGTTTCCTTTCAGACGGGTAGGGG
>NZ_MOMC01000144.1 GCF_001983105.1 Pseudofrankia asymbiotica
CCAGCTCCACCGGACGAAACGGCGTACCCGGAATCGGCTCGGGCAGCGCCGGCGCCGTCTCCGCCGCGATCTTCACCTTCAGCTCCGCCGTCCGGGCCGTCGGGTCGGCATCCATGATCCGCACCGCCCAGAGCCGAACGCCGGTTTCCTTGTCGAGCTCCTGCGGGTCAGGCGCCTTAGCCCGCATCTTCTCGAAGTCGTTCGACGGCTCCACTCCGAGCACGTAGGCACCGTTCGGGAACACGTCCGCGAACGCCACCGGAATTCTGCGAGGAATCGCCACCGCGCCACACCTCCAAAGAAAGGTCCCGCCGTTCGGACGATCCGGACGTGTCGGGCATGTGGCTACAATGCGCCGCTCGCCGAGCGCTCGTCGAGCGGGTATCCAATGGTTGGATAGAGTCTTTGGATGAAATGCAGGTAGTAGAGTCGCGCTGTTCTCGTCCCACCTCGGAAGCGATATTGTTTGCTTTGTGGCAAAGAACGGGGAGCGGCGAGCATCCACGCCGCGCGAGGACTGGCGGGCCGTCGCCCAGGCGCTCAACGGCCGGATGACCGCCCGTAGGGTCGGTCAGCAGGAGCTTGCGGACCAGGCCGGGGTTTCGGTCGCGACGCTGCGCGTGTTGCAGCACGGAGGCGGTGAGCGCCGCGTCCAGGACGCCACGTTGGCCGCGGTCTGTCGCGCGTTGGACTGGCCGGCTGACTACCTGCTGTGTGTCCTGCTCGGCCAGCCACTACCCGAGTCCACCCCGGCGCCGGACATTGCTGCCGTGGACCCCTTCGCCGCCCTGGTCGACGGTCAGGCCGAGATTCTCGCCGTCCTGCGTCGCATCGAGGCCCACGTCGAGGGCATCGCCCGTGGCTTGACCCCGGCGTAGCGCCGGCCGAGCGGTCGGCGCCGCGCGTCCGTTCCGCGGAACGCAATGATCGGTACGAGTCGTGGCCGACCGTGCGGACCCGAACCGGAAGTGATTCGGTCGGGAACGACGAGGGCCGGACCCGTACGGGAACGGTCCCCGACAGGTCCGGCCCGTCATCCGGCCGGCGAGCGCGCGCTATGAGACGACCGGCAGCTCCCACCTGTCAGTCCCCAGCGCCGTATCAGGCGCGAAACCCTCGCATGAGTCATCGCCGTTTTCGGTGGCAAGCGACGCTGTCACGGCGCGCACCGCCTCGCGCGACGAGACACCCGGCGCCCCGTACACCAGCACGAGCCGCAGATCGCCGAACGCCTCCACGAACTCCAACCCGGTGGGCAGCCGAGCGATCTGGGCAGCCAGCTCCGCCGGACTGGACCCCGGCACGAGCGTCACCACCGCCGTCCGACCAGACCCGCCCACGTCCGGAGACGTCGATGTGGTCATGCCGCCACCGCCACGGCTTCCGTCGACGCCGAGCCACTCGGGCGGAGGCTTTCCAGCCAGCCCGGCACCTTGGACCGGTCCGACACTTCCCAGACGACGCGCAGTTGCACCGCGTCCGTCGCGACGACCGACACCAGGTGCGGAATCGCCACGTAGCCGCTGTCCTGAGAGAAGCGTGGCCGCGTCCCGCAGGTAATCACCGGCGAGAAGCGATCTGTCAGCGCGGCCCGCTGATCGGCCAGCAGCCGAGCCACCACAAGCGCCAGCATGCTGCGCGCGGGAGACACCAGCCGAGGACACACCACCAGCGCCCACGCCTTACCGTTCGCCGCGAGCGACCAGGCCACGCCGTCCGGCGGGTACGGGTACGACGGCACGAACGCCAAGCCCGTTTCACCACCGCACTCCGCGGACCGCTGACCCAGCAGCACCCCGTCCTTCGCCGGCAGCGGGTACGCGTCCAGCGCCACCGTCACCAGCCCGCCAGCACCCCCGTCAACATCGATCATCATGTCCATCGTGCGGCCTCCAGCACCCGAACCGAAAAGACGAGCCCCAGCGCGCGGCGACCACTGCCGACCGCACGGCGGGTACGGCTGGCAGCGTTTCGCCGACCGGCGAGCGCGAACAGGTACGCGGATAGATACAGACGGTGGATAATGCGACCATCCGTGCAGGCCCCAACACGCCGGGGCGCCGCTCTTTCAGGGAGCCGTKACCATGACCCCACGCCGCCCACTGCCCACAGCGCCTGAAGGACTGTGGGACCGCCCCGAGATGGCCACTGCACTCGCCGCCCGGGATATGACAGCCGTCCTGAGGATCTACCAACAGTGGACGGGCGCCACCCAGCCCCAGATCGCCAACGCCGTCGGCATCGGCCAGCCCTCCGTCAGCGCCATCCTCAACGGCCACCGCCAGGTCACCGCCCTGGACATGTTCGAGCGGTTCGCGGACGGCCTGGCCATCCCCCGCCCACGTCTCGGACTCGCCCCAGCCGGCGCAGCACCCGTCGCGGCCACAGCCGATACCGGCAGCCTTCCCACCGATGGGGCACAGGTCGTGGAGCACGGCGCGGAGTACCAGACTGAGCCAGCCGGCGCCGTGAACCTGTTGGCGCGGCTGTCCGACGCCGACCTCAGCAACGACCCGACCGTGATGCGCTCCCAGTGGAGCCCGACCGCCGCGCCCGGACTCATCACGGGGTTCCTCTTCGACCAGGGTCTCCTTGCGCCGTCGGACGGCGAAGACCAGCCGGTACACCGCGGCTCACCGGCCGACGTCATCCGCGCCACCGCGTCGCACCTCATGGACCTCGACTTCCAGTTCGGCGGCGGACACGTCCGCAAACTGCTGCTGTTCTACTTCCGCTCCGAAGTCCTTCCCCTGCTCCAACAACACGGCTCCAGGAGCACCGGGCGCGACGTGTACCGCGCCGCCGCCGAAGTTGCCGAACTCCTCGGCTGGAGCGCCTACGACGCCGGCCGGTTCGGCGCCGCCCAGCGCTACTACGCCCAAGCACTACGACTCGCCCGCGAAGCCGACGACGAGCTCCTCGGCGGCTGGATGCTCGCCAGCCTCAGCCACCAGGCCAACTACCTCGGCCGCTACGGCGAGGCTCTGCAACTCGCCCGCGCCTCAGCGTCGGTCACCCGCCGGCAGCCGAGCATGACCGTCGCGTCCCTGTCGCTGGCGATGCAGGCCCGCGCCCTGGCCAACCTCGGCGAGGCCAAGGAATGCGCCAGGACCATCCACGAGGCCGAGCAGCTCTTCGAGCGCCAGGACCCCGACCGCGACCCGCCGTGGATCGCGTTCTTCAACGTCGAGGAACTCGCCGGCGAGGCCGCCCACTGCTACCGCGACCTCGGCCGCTCCGCCGAGACCCAGATCTTCGGCTCCAAGGCACTTCACCCCGAGCACACCCCGGCCCGTACTCAGGCATTCATCGGCATGGTGAACGCCGCGGGCGCCCTCAACGGCGGGAACCTCGACGAGGCGGTTCTCCTGGCCGTCGAAACGCTGGACATCGGCGCGCCCCTGAAGTCCACGCGCTACCTCCGGTACCTGAACGACTTCCACGATRCTTTGAAGTCCCGGCACCCGCGCGAGCCGCAGACCGTCTCTTTCAACGTGAAGCTCCGCGAGCACTACCCGCCGGCCAAGGCTGCGAAGCGACGACCCTAGAACGCCGTCCAGTTCCCACCGACGCCGGAGCGCAGCGTCACCATCCTGCGCTCATACTCCGCCGCGATCACAGGCGACAGGTGCGTGTTCTGCATGATCCACGTCGTCATTCTGATCTCATGTATGCGGCGCAGTACGTCGAAGCCGGACCAAGACGTCACATCGAACCCGTAGGCGTCGACGAATGCCCGGTACTGCGCGTCAGTCCACCAGCCTGCCGTCCGGTACTCCGTTGCCGTCATCGCTAAGTCCCATTCTGGCTGACCCCACCCGAACCGTTCGAAGTCGATCAGGACCGGRCCAGCCGCTGTGACCATCAGGTTGGCAACATGGGCATCGCCATGGACGGGCCCGGGAGCCAGGGCGAAGTCGAGCCGTRACGCCGCGGCGCCCAGCTCCCCGTACGCCGTGAGCAGGAAGTCCTTGTCATCGGCCGAGACCGGCGCGCTCTCGATCCTGGGCGCCACGCGCGCGACCAACTCAAGCGCGGGAAGGGCGAACCCCGTCGGTGCGGGAAGTCGGTGGAGGCGTCTCAGGAGATCCCCGAGGTATCCGGCGTCGCCTTCCGTCCCGTCGCGACCGATGATCTGACGCCAGAACGTGACCGGGTGTCCGGCGACGTCGAGAGGCTGCCGCACATCTGCCAGGCGCGCCGCCGGATAGCCCACCTCGCCCAACCACCGCGAGACCATGGCTTCCTTCACCGCGTCGTCCCAGCGGCTCATCGACCGGGCCACCCGCACCATGACGCCGACGTCACGCAGACGGAACAGCGCGTTCTCGCCCAAGCGAACCAGCTCCGCGCCAGTGGGATCGAGTCCCGCCCGCTCGCAGGCCACGACCAGGACCGAGCCCGCCGACGCTGCCCCGAACCCCCGAGACGTCCGATCCGTCACGACAGCGAGCCGCCGCCCCGCACCGTCCCGCCCATGCACGGCAGGCTAGCCCACCGCCTACCTGCAAGACCCGGACTTCAAGCGCTCGCCGAGCGGATCACACACCGCCACCGCCGACCCGAGCGACCACCCCGGCCACAGCCGCGACAGGCGTCAGCGCCAGGACAGCGCCGCAACGCCGTAGCCTGCCGAATTGCTCGATCTAGAGATCAAGCGGCGTGGCCATCCGGCTCGCCCCCCGCCTGCGCGTGGCGCTGGCGCGCCATGCTCGGCGCGGGGCGAGCACGAAAATGCGCCTCTCATCAGCCATGACAAAGATGACCTTGCGGTCTGACAACGATGAACCGCTCGGGAAGCGCTCGGGAAGCGCTCATTCGGCGGACACGGGCTGAGCCAGGGGCCATCATCGATGGCATGACTCTCAGGCTGCGCGAGGTCAACGGGTCAAGGTAGCGGTACCAACGCACGGCAAGAAAAAAATGCACAATATTCAGCTCATATGGGGGTGGGCTTGGCACATGCTTGGCTTGACATAGCCACGAACGTCTTCGCAGGATTCGCAGCCACTGTCTTTGCGATCCCTATCGGCCTGTACGTCGACCGTACTATGCAACGACGTAGAGAGCGCTCGCGTGCGCTACAGACTGCGTCTCGAATCAAGATTGAGCTGGAACAAATGCAGGCATGGCTAATAGAGGTAAAGAATGCTCTGGATGACTCTAGTAGCTCTCTTCCGCGACACCACCCTTYGGCGGGACTCTCGCGCGATGTCGACACAAGCCAAGATTGGTTCACTCCGGCACTTCTTCGAGAGATAGCTCGAATGGAGGCGATGGCAAATGAACTCAATGAGGCTGTCCGGCTATTATGGGATCTTCTACTCTTGGAGCCCACGAGCATATCGGCTTTTCAAATCCGAGTAAACGCGGCTCAAAACCATGCGCGACTGATGATCGATGAGACTTACCGGGCCACCACGAAATGCCGCCGAACGTTGGATAGTGAGCCACTATGTATGCAGACATAGTCGCGGCAATTTTAGAGTCGGCATCGACCAAGAAACAACTCGAGTGGGCGCTAAATACAACGATCGACGAAGCTCTAGTCTATGCTACGGCCGACCCCGATCTAGCGGTCAAGGAGCTACGGACCGTTGCCCGACGCGCTCGCGAATTAAATAGCTCGCGGCGATACGAAATTCGACTTCGGGCCATGATGGCGGCCGGCAACATCCTGAGAGATCATGGCCAGCCCGCCCAACGCGGTGAAGCGCGTCGCATATTTGCGCATCTGAAACGCGCCTATCAAGAGTTTGATGAACCACTCTATGTTGCACAGTCCACTCTGTATCTTGCCGCGACCAATGAAATGGCAAATCGCCTACCTGCGGCGGCCCACCAGTACGCGATTGCCCGGGTGATTGCCGAGTCACTTCACCTACAAAACTTCGCAAGGCGCGTGCAAATTAGGGAATCAACCGTCGCGACGAAAGAGGGTGATCTGGCCACCGCGCAGTCAGCACTCGGCAGGCTTCGCGACGACGCGGCGCATTCCGGTGATGCATCTCTTTTTATTGCCACAAGTTCGAAACTCGCGATATCCCTCATGAGGGGTAATCGCTTGGATGAAGCAGCTAGCGTCCTCTCCTCGCTCGATCAACAGGCGACCCGGACGCCTCTCCAGAGAGTGCAACTGAGGATARTTCTCCTCGATCTTAGGCTGGCGATGCGTGACAGAATAGGAATCGAAGCAGAATTTGCGGATGTAGCTTCGCTCGTCGACGCCTACCACTTCAGACATCAAGCTGAGTATCTTGGACGTCTCCGACAAAGAATCGATCTTCCATGAGAATTGTTATTGTTTCGGCGAATCGTTATGGCGTGGCGCTGCACAAAACCCTAAAAACCAGGACAGCAAACCCTACTGTTGAGATCGGCGCAATCGTTGGGCCCAACAGACGTATCGACGACCAGATTGTCAACTATTTTACCGAAGCCCAGCGAGATGGAGATCTCGGTCTCGGTCTCCGTACGTCGCCGGGAGGAAATCTACTTCGCGAGTCGGACTACCTAGAGGCGTCAATCCCGGATGTAATTGTGGCCGCAGGTTGGCGTTGGATGATCGATGTAAATCAAGTCAGCGCAAAGCTGGCGCAATTGCGCCCGGATGGTGCACCGACCTTTCTTGGCACGCATCCCTCGCCGCTCCCATACGGTCGCGGTCAATCACCAATATCGTGGACCTTTCTGGAAGGCGCATCGTCTACCGCTCTTTGTCTATTCGAGTTGACTACAGAACCGGATGCCGGGTCAGTCTTGTGGTCCGAGAAAATTCGAATTGATCAAACATGGACATGCCGTGACCTTTACTTTGCTTGCATCAAGGCGCATGAGAATTTAGGGGCTTGGCTAGGCGAGCAGGAGGACTTGGCAGATCTCACATTACCTGAGACGTTTCGTCTAGACCGTGGACCCAGACGCAGACTCGGTGCTAGCGATGCGCAGATTCGAGGAATCTCATCGGCTGATTACAATCAAAGAGTATTTCGTGCCTTCGACTACCCCTACGGCCCGGTTTGGATTGAGATCGGTGGCACGTTGCGAGAGGTCCRCTCGTTGACGGTGCTGAGCGATCTGTCGCGCGGCGAGCCTGGTATGATCGTTCAGCAGTCCGAAAAATGTCTACTGCTACACTGCAACCCAGGGCTCGTCGAGGTTCAAATCGAATGAGGTCAACATGCCCGAACGCATCGACCGTCAATACTCTGGAATTATTTTCCTTACCGCCGAGCGGCAGGTTGTGCTCCAGCGAAGGGACAATAAGCCTGGAATAGTAAATCCAGGAATGCTTACGGCATTCGGTGGTACGGGAGAATCGGACGAGACTCCGGTCGAAACTGCGATGCGCGAGGCGCACGAGGAACTCGATATCGAAATACACGCTGACGAATTGCAGAATCTTTGCGAGCTTCCGAAGCGCGAGAATGACGGCAGTCTCACTCTCTGCACTTTTTTTGTCTACTCGAAACCTATCGATGTGACGGAGATTAACGTTCGTGAGGGCGTGGGAGCTGCGATCGTTGCACTTTCGGAGATTGAGGACGAGAATCTAATTAGTGTAACCGCAAAAAAGGCGATTCTCGAACTCCGCCGTTCACCCGCGGGGAAGTTCTCAAACTAAACCCCGGTCTGATGCAAAGAGGTCACCTCATGACTACATTGAACTCGAAATCACCGTTCAGGCTCCTTACTTCCCGTCTCGTCTACGAAAATCCGTGGCTCTCGGTCACCGAAGACAAGGTGATAAGAGCTGATGGAGGCGGCGGAACGTTTGGCGTTGTCGAGATGAAAGATGGTGTTACGGTCCTGGCGTTGACCGAAGACGGGGAAACATTCCTGGCTCGTGAATATAGGTACGGTGTCGAGCGACATACGCTGGAGCTTGTCAGCGGCGCGATCGAAGAGGGAGAAGATCCGCTGCAAGCCGCACGTAGGGAGTTGAAAGAAGAGATGGGCCTAACGGCATCTACGTGGACAGATCTAGGGCACATCGATCCCTTTACGAGCATTGTTCGATCAAAAAATTATCTCTTTCTCGCGCAAGATTTGACTGAGGGAGCGCGAAACCTAGACTCAGGCGAGGAGATAGAGCCGGTCCGAGTCGGGCTCGATACTGCGGTAAAAATGGCGCTCGAAGGCATGATCACTCATGGTGCGAGCACTGCGCTAATTCTTAAGGTCCGGCTCATGGATTACATGCAATCCGGCGATTAAGCATATAGATTTGATTGGCGGGCGTCTGTCTAATATGTAATATGGCGGCTGCGCCCTGGCTCGCCAGGTGCAGCCATCTTTACAGCCGCCTCGCGCGAACGTCCCTGGAAGAAGCAAGTCAAACGACGGATCAAGCGGTGTCGACCGACCTGCCCGGAGGTCTTTGGCCTCCGGGTCCGCGGTCTGGCGACCAGGACAGGGTGGGTACTGCACCCAAGCGTGTACCCACGCCGGCGGACGGCCTTGGACGATGGCGGACGTCAACGGACTCGACGTGCTACCGGACGAGCGGCACGCACGCCTGTGGACGTCGTCGGACGGCCTGCCTCTCCTCTTAAACCGCAGGTCAAGAACGAGCTGCCGCGCTGCTTCCGTTCCTCGGCGCTAGCGCACCTGCGGTACGGGTCGGCTTGCCAACGGGGACCTGTGCCCACCGGCCGTCGTGGTACAGAGTCAGTGACTGATCGCGATCATGCCGCGCGGTGACACCTACTCCAGCCAATGGTAGCCAGGCTGGCAGCCAAGCCGGCAGACAGCAGCGGATGAGGATGGACGTCTACGGAAACCGACGGCCGCCCGACCTGGAC
>NZ_MOMC01000145.1 GCF_001983105.1 Pseudofrankia asymbiotica
ACCGTGTACTGGACCCCGAACATTGCGGCGATCAGTTCGCGGATCCGGGCCAGCGTCCACCGCTGATCCGCCCAGCCGTGCGCCTCCGGCCCACGGTCGAGCTCGGCGTCGAGGGCCAGCAGTTGGTCCTCGACCAGCCGGCAGCGTGACGCCGGTCCGGTCGAACGCAACGCCTCCACCCCACCGGCCTGCCAGGCCCGCCGCCAGCGCTCCACCGACCGCTCGGTCACCCGCAGCTCGGCGGCCACCTGCCCGCACGACTGCCCCTGCTCGAACCGCTCGGCAGCCGCCAGCCGTACCCGCTCCCGACGATCCCGGTCCTCGGCGGTCAACCCGCCACCAGTCGCGTACCTCATACAGACGATCTACCCGGCGATCAGACCCCGATCCCATCCGACCCCGCGGATTAAAGCTCAGTAGCGCAGCGCTGCCCGGGCCAGCCGTCCCAGGCAGACATCGAGTGGTTGGACCCGGCTGGCGAGCGGTGTGGCGCCGTCCCACCAGGTGATCGCGGTGATCTCGTCGTTCGAGGCGAAGGTACTGCGTGGTGTTGCTTGCCCGGCGTAGATCGCCGCGTATTCGGGACGTTGCTCGGGGCCGAGCGTGAACCGTGCGAAGCCAGCGAAGGCCAGGTCGTCGACCTGGTAGCCGGTTTCCTCGTGCAGCTCGCGTATGGCTGCCTGCCGTGGTGTTTCGCCGGGGTCGATCATCCCGCCTGGCAGTTCCCAGCACGCGCGCTGTCTGTTGAACACCAGCAGCATGCAGTCGTCGTGCCAGAGTGCGACCAGCGAGACGGTCAGCGGAGCGTCGCGGACCCCGGCATCGTCTGCGGCCCGGTGGAACGCCACCAGGATGTTCCCGTCGTCATCCATGGCGAGGGGCTCGAGATCCCGACCGACCATGCCGTCAGTATCGACCGAATGCGACAAGGCGGTGCGGGACGGTTCGACGGAGTGCGACACCCAGAGCGTGGAATTCATAGGCGGTAGTGGCTATATCGCGAACCGGTACACCTTCATACGCAAGATGCATGGACACGGTCACGGGCGGTGCTAGCGTGGCCTTGTTGATCGTCCGCCCGTGTACGTCGATGGGAGGCGGCCTGGATGACGGGCCCGCGACGCGGCTGCGCCCGGTGCGGCAACCGCCTCGCCGCTGACAACCTAGGGACGGTCTGCGGACCCTGCCAACGGTCGGCCGCCCATGCCCGCTCAGCACCGCCGACCCTGCCCGCTGAGTTCTGGCAAGCCGATCAGATACGCGACGCCCTCGCCAGCTGGCACCTGGGCCGGGTGATCTATGCCTACCGTACACACCCCTACCACGGCCAGACTCTGCCCCAAGAGCTCGTCGGTAGCTGGCTGGGACTCACCCAGCCGCAGCTCAGCCGCATCGAAAACGGCCGCGCCCCCGAAGAACTGTCCAAACTCATCCACTACAGCGACGTCCTCGGCATCCCCGCGGACCTGCTCTGGTTCGATCGCCCCGGCCAGCCGCGTCAGAAGGCCTCCGGCGACGGCAGCCTGGCCGTGGACGCAGTGGGTCCCACGCCCATCAAAGGCGGCTCAACCCACGAAACCAGCCGGTCCGGCGGGCTGCAGGATGTCGTCCGCGGTCCCGCTGACGGCGACGACATGCTGGCTGACACGCGCGGATTGGAGGCCCCCCGCCGACCCATCGTCAACGGCGTATCTGCGCAGCTATTTCCGGCGATGGACCTCGACGAGCTGCCGCGCATTTCGGCAGCGCTCGACGACGCACACCGCTACCTCGATAGCAAGGTAGTCGCGTCGGTTGGCCGCCAGCTCGACCGATGCAAGACCGACGACGGTGAAGCTGGCCCGGCGCAGGTTCTGCCGACGGTGCTCGCAGTCCTGAAGGTGGTCAGCCAGCTGGCTCGCGACGTCCGTCCGGGGATCCGCCGTCAGCTGCTGACAGTGGGAGCCGACAGCGCCGAGTTCGCTGGCTGGCTCTACCGAGACCTGCACGACCCTACCTCGGCCGTGTATTGGTATGACCGTGCGATGGAATGGGCTCAGGAGGCCCAGGACTGTTCAATGCAAGCATACGTCTTGGTCAAGAAGTCACAGATGGCGTATGACAGCCGTGAACTTGTGCGAATGCGGACGCTCGCCGAGGCCGCGGCCAAGGTCTGCCCGACACCTCGGATGCGGGTAGCCGTTGAGCAGCTACAGCAGGAAGCGCTCGCCTTGGCAACGCACGGCGAGCCGCTGTCGATGGTTGAGCGCAAGCTCGACGCTGCCTGGGAAGCGTTTAGCGACGGAGAGTGTGCTATCGACGGTGCCAGGTCTCCTAGCTCTGCGGCCACAGTGCGCCTGCGTGCTGCGGTGACTTACACCGAGGCCGGCCATCCAGCGCGGGCAGCGGGCATTTTTGCGGACGTCCTCGCCACGGGCGGACTCTCCCGGCGCGATGCCGGCTTGTTTGGCGCCCGACGTGCAGCGACTCTGGCTCTATGTGGCAGACCCGACGAGGCCGCGGCAGTGGGTCTTGATGCTCTGGCTGTCGCCAGGCAGACGAATTCCGGTCGCACCGTGAGAGTTCTGTCCGATGTCGTTCGGGCCTTGGGTCCGTGGGGTTTTCGGCCAGGGCCACGAGACCTTCGCGAGGCGATGCTGGCATAGGCGGCTACGTCGACTGCTACTGGCCAATAGTCAACCAATCGGCCACAGTACGAATGACGAATGCCTGCCACACCTGGCTCTGTGGTTGCACGTAGCGCGGGTCGTCGTGGACCGCGAATCCGTGCTGCGCGCCTTCCACCTCGACCAGTCGGTGCTCGGCAGTGAACTTCGCCATGGCGGCGCGGGACGAGTCGACAGGCACGAGAGTGTCCTTCGTGCCGTGCACTACGAGCGTCGGCGCCGCGATCTCGCTGATTGTCTCGTCGGGACGCAGCCAGAAGACCTCGTTCAGGAGCGGTCGGCCATGCCGCAGCGTCGGTGTGAACGTGATCGCACCCTGCTCATTCAGAGTCGCGGCCATCTCGTCGTCGAGCCGGTCGTCATGCCAGTACGGTCGGCTGTCTATGGTGCGCCACTTGTAATTGAACTGCGGATTGAGCAGCACTAGACGTGTCACGTCATCCGAACGCTTCGCAGCGTAGTGGCCACAGATCCCGCCCCCGAAGCTGGCGCCGAGCAGACTCACACTCGCGACGCCGGTCGCGCCCCGCACGGTCGAGAAGGCCACCCGAATATCGTTGAGGATCGCAGACAGCGTCAGCTCCTCCTGCCGGCCCTCGCTTTCTCCATGGCCGCGCAGGTCGAACCTTAGTGAGGCGACACCCGCGTCGGCAAGGCCAGTGGCTAGGCGGGTGAAGAACCCGCCTTCTTCGCGGGTCACCCCGCCGCCGTGGACGAGGACGACGGCGGAGCCGGCGACCGAGTCCGGGCGCGCGAGAGTGGCGGCCAGCATCAGACCGTCCAGAGTTCGCATCGACATCGTGGTCTCGTGCACGGTCATGTGGCTCCTTCGCGGCCGGGATACCTCATGTTGCATCGTCTTGTAGACCTCGTCGGATATGCCAGCCCGTACGTTGCGGGCGCGGCCACAGCGACTGCCGTCAGCGACGATCATTCTCGTCGCCGCCGGTGTGCGCGGGTCCCTGGCACCGGGTTGCCGCTATGAGGCCGGGACAGCGAAGGTCGGCTGGTGTGTGCCGGGCCAGGTTCGGGTCTCGTTGAGGGTTTCCTTCGCTCGGATGGCGTCGGTAAGGTCGATGCCGAGGCGGTTGGCGATCGAGCAGGCGAAGATCAGGAGGTCGACGAGTTCCTCGTCGACGCTGCCGACCAGCTCGCCCGTCAGTGTGCGTTGTCCGTTGTTCTTGCGGACGGCGCGGGCGAGTTCGCCGGCTTCTTCCATGAGGCGCCAGGTCTGGTCGTGGACCGTGCGGTCGGTGAAGCCTCGTTCGGTTTCCATCTCGGCGACGTAGCGCTGCAGGTCGGCGAGGCTGGCGTCGGTGGCGAGGGGCTGCACATGCGTCCTTTCGTCTGTTCGGGCTTGGGGCGGGTTGGTGTCAGAGGGTGAGGGTGAGTTGTCGTGGGTCGGGTCGGGCGGCGGGAGGGGTGCGTGGTCGCCAGCCGGCGCGCAGGGCTTCGGTGTGCCGTTTGGCGGCGGTCGTGACCTGTCGGATGGTTGTGGTGGCCTGGCCAGGGAGCAGGGTCGCGACGACGGTTCGGCTGGCTGGTTCCCAGGTCCAGGTGCCGCGGACCTGGCCGTCGAGGAGGACCGTGGGGAGGGCTTCACCGATCTGGTTGAAAGCCTGCCGCGGGGTGAGGTCGCCGAGGTAACGGGCGCGGGTCTCGGCGTAGGCCTTGAGAGCGACGTCCTCGTGGGCCAGTAGTTGCAGTCCGGTGGTGTGGGTGTCGGGGTCGGTCGCGGTGAACTGTTCGTAGCGCTCGGCAGGCATGTAGGCCGGCGAGGGGCTCCAGGGTGTGGCGACTTCGAGCACCGCGGCTTCGGGGTCGTCGAGTGCGTCGATGACAGCGGCGCGGGAGAGAGCGGACCACCAGGTCGCGTCGCCGAAGGTTGCCGGCCCGTACCGGTCGAAGTAGGCCCGCAGCAGCGTCCGGGTGGCGGTTCGCCGGTCGAGGTCGAGGTCGAGGCTGGGGTGTAGCTGGCTGGTCAGGCCGAACAYGCGGCGTTCGGCGTTCCAACAGCCGGAGGCGTTCAGATAGGTGAGCGTGCCCGCTTCCCAGGCAGCCTTGACCGCGGCCCGGACCGCGGCCGTGTTGATGGGGGCGAGGGCGTCCTCGATGTGTCGGTGCGGCAGCGGCCCATCAGCGAGCAGCCCCGGCAGCTGTGCGTGGATCTGGGCGAGCAGATGGTCGGGAACGCCGGCGTTGGACGCACGGCGGGTGGCGTCGCGCAGGCGGTAGTGGACGGTGGCCCGGTGCGCGGCGGCGGCGAGGTCCAGGGGTAGGAGATGCAGCGTGCGGCGCATGCAACGCAGCGTGGTGAGCCCGTGGGGTCGGGCGAGGAGCGGCAGCGCCGCGTCGGGGCCGTCCGTGCGCGCGAGGACGGTGGCGAATGGAGAGGGCAGTCGAGCCGCGTGCAGGCCGAGCGCCGCGTGGCTGATCTGCGTGGCGGAGGTCAGCCGGCGGCAGGGGTGCAGCCCTTGCCGGGACAGGGTCCAGTTCCACAGCCGACGTGCCTGGACGTCGGTCAGGGTGACGGTCCCGACGGTGCGCGGGCCCCGGTTGATCACCGGGGCACCGTAGCAGCGGGCGAAGGGTGGGCTGGTGGTCACCCCTGGGCGCCCCAGTGGTCTTCGACGAAGCCGCGCAGCCTGCGGTAGGAGTCCTCGAGTTCGACCCACTGGTCGGGGCTGCCCCACCAGTGGCGGTCGTTGTGGTGGATGTGGAACTTCGACCAGTCCCCGTCCCAGTCGGGCTGGGTGTGTAGGCCACGCAGGGTGTGRCGGTCTGGGTCGGCGTAGACCTGGGTGCCGGGCAGCGGGACGAACCGGAACAGCGAGACGCGGGTCAGCGATGATCCCAGCTCGCCGAGCAGGCTGATCGTCTCGTCGGTCGTCTGCCGGTCCTCGCCTGGGAAGCCGTGGATGATGAACGCTTTGGCGCCGATCCCGGCGTCGGCGGTCGCGGCGAATGCGCCCTTGATCTCGGTGCGGGTGGTGTTCTTGCGCATCGCCCGCAGGAGCTGTTCGCTGCCGGACTCGACCCCGTACTTGATCTCGATGCAGCCCGAGGCGGCCATCGTCTTCAGCAGGGCCGCGTCGACGGTGTCGACGCGGGACAGTGCCGACCAGGACAGGTCCAGGTCGGCGACCGCGTCGCAGATGTCGGCGACCTTCCGCTTGTTGACGACGAAGTTGTCGTCGACGATCGCGAACCCGCCGATGTGGTAGCGGTCCACGAGGTGCGCCAGCTCGGTGTACGCGCTGGCTCCGGAGCGATATTGGATGCGGGTCTGGCCTGCGGCGCAGAACGAGCACGGGAACGGGCAGCCCCGGCTGAACATCACGTGTGCCATCCGCACGTCATGGCCGGCGAGCCGGTCGGTCATCACGACGTCCTCGACGGGCAGCAGGTGTCGTGCCGGCAGCGGCAGCCGGTCGATGTCCCGAATCAGCAGACGTGGGAGCCCGGATCGGATCTGGCCGTCCTCGGCCCAGCGGGTGCCGGCGATCCCAGTGACCGGCAGGCCGGCGCCGGCGCGGGCCAGCAGGTCGAGGATCGTCTCCTCCGACTCCCCCACGCAGACGACGTCCGCGGCGAAGTCACGCAGCGCGTCGTCCGGGTAGAAGTTGGCGTGCACGCCACCGACCATCACCAGCGYGCCCGGGTCGACCCGGCTGCGCGCGCGGGCCGCCGCCATGAAACCGTAGGTCGCCGAGGAGGCGAGACTGAACCCGACCGCCTCAAAGCCGGTGAGGTCGAGGGCAAGATCGTCGGGACGTACCTGGATGACCGCCACCTCGTGGCCGGCGTCTTCCAACACCGCCGCCAGGTAGAGCGCCCCGAACGGCGGGAACTCGCGGCGACGTTCCCGGAACCGAGCCATGTCGTAGACCTCGGGGTATAGCAAGACGACACGCATCACCGACACCTCCGGAAAGTTCTTCCTTCGAACGAACGATGGAATAGCCGAATCAGGACAAGGCCCGGCACCTGGTGCCTGCGACTGGGGGCGCGGATCGCCGACCTATGCKCAGGATTTCGGCTGGGTGCAGGCTCGCCAGCCGAGCCAGTTCGTCGGGTGGTCGGTTCGCCAGCAGCGCGGTGACGGCGTCGCGCACGACGGGAGCGAACGCGGCGATACCCCGATCCGCGGACTCCCGATCCGCCGTCGGAATCAGATGCGAGTTGCAGAAAACGAGGTCGTAACGATCGCGGTCGGTGTAGAGGTCGAACCGATGACGACGCACGAAGGACTCCCGAGTATGGGTATCCTTCTCCCGGATGAGCGACTGGCACTCAGCCATGGATAGGCGGGAGCTCGTCTGCGAGACCAGGCACTTGCGAGCTCGCGACGACGGGTCTGACTCAAGCCAGACCCGTAGCAGCGGGCCGGGCGCGAGCCAGGCCAGCGCCCACGTGTCGAACACCGTGCGCCGCCGGGTGGCGGYCAGCCCCAGCAGCCGCCGGTCCAGCTCGATGTCTGCGGCATCACCCGCTCGGGCCGCCTGAACCTGGTCGTACCGCTCCAGCCAGACTCCGTCCGCCGCGACGGGCATGCCAAGGATGTCCAACATCACCTCAGTCGCCGACACATACCCATAGCCCAATTCGCTTGCCAGCAACCTGGCGTGCGTGGTCTTGCCGGCGGCCGTCAGGCCAGCGAACGCTACGTTCACGCCCTCAGGAAGACTCTCTTCCGACTCGGCGTGGTCGATGGTGCTCAGAGGGAACACGAAGGATGATCATGTGAAGAGGTGTACTCGGGCACGATCGAGCCGTCCTTTCATGCAGCGGCACCGCGTCCCGAGCGTCCTACCAAGCGGGGGAATGTGCCCATGCCAAGAATCGGTAGCGGCCATACGCGACACGCATAGACACCGCAGGCCTCGACGCGTGACGATCCGCCGTCGCGGCCGTG
Organism: Pseudofrankia asymbiotica; assembly: GCF_001983105.1. GTDB lineage: Bacteria > Actinomycetota > Actinomycetes > Frankiales > Frankiaceae > Pseudofrankia > Pseudofrankia asymbiotica. The sequence continues at coordinate 7,582 of NZ_MOMC01000145.1, forward strand.
TCAACGTCGAATCGGCCCAGCTCACAGGTCCAGGGGATCGCGGGGTGCCGCGGTTRCCGTGTCAACCACGAGGGCGCGCCGGTCAGGATGGCTGTCTGGTCAGACTCGGCGAGCGTGATCGCTGTAGCGACATCTAAGACAAGATCGCTTGGTTGGGGACTGGGATCCGACCGGGGTGGGCGAGCCTCCGCGTCCGGGGGGTCCAGGAAGGTCTTGCCATCGGCCCAGACCTGAATACAGGCCGCACGAGGGACCGCCACCAACAGCGCCTCCGCGAGCGCGCCCATGTCGCCGGTCCGGTCGGCCATGCTCGCGGGCACGGTCGCGTACGTGTCGTCCCCGGTGTCGAGCTCGTATCTCACGATCATCGCCCGTGCCTCCATGCCTGTGCGCGGGCCATGGAACCCTCCTGGACAACGCGCGGGTCTTGATTCGGTCACTGGCATGGTCTTGAGGATGAGACTGGGTTCCTGTGGTGCCGCCTGGGTGGCACGGGCAGAAAAGCCCGCAGCCTCACGAGGACTGACGACAACACCGGTCCGGCCAGCGGCCTTCGACCCGAGTTCGGTCATTTGGTTAACGAGCTTTAATCCGTGGTGTCGATTCCGCTGATCATGCTGGTTCCAGGGTCAGGCCGGTGGCGGCCAGGCAGCCGTCGAGCAGGTGTGGGTGGTGCTGGATGCGGCCCAGGCCGGTTCGGATGTGGCCGGCGAGGTGGTCGACGTCGGTGAACAGGCGGTTGGCGAGCTCGCCGCGTTTGAGCAGGGACCACACGTTCTCAACGGGGTTGAGGTCGGGGGCGTAGGCGGGTAGGCGGATCACGGTGAGCCACCGTTCGTTGGCGGCGGCGAACGCGGTCATCTCGGCGCAGGTGTGCCGGTTGAGGTTGTCCCAGACGAGCACGACAGGTCGGCCCAGCCGGCGGTGTGCCTCCACGACCAGGTCGCGGTAGTCGGTCCAGGCG
>NZ_MOMC01000146.1 GCF_001983105.1 Pseudofrankia asymbiotica
CACGTAGACGAACGGTCGGCGCGTGGTGAATACCTCCGTGCACGGTGCGCGAGTATTTTTCCGCTCGGTTTATCGCATCACCTGGTTAGGCGGGGCAAAAACGCGGGTGATGCGGGTCACGTTGTTTTTGGGGTTTGCCAGGCCGGTGGGCTGGCTGTCATGGTGTTTCCAGTGCCCGATCGGGGCACACGCCGGGCGGGACGCCGCATCACTGCCCCCGCCGCACACGGCGCACAGGCTTCGGACCCGATGGCAGGGACCGGAGACGGACCGTCGGACACCATCCGTGTCACGGCCAGCGCAGCATTCCTTCAGGTCCCCGCCGGACCCTTTCCCGGTCCGGTGGTGGGCCGCCGCGCGTGTCCGTCTTCGTAGGCGTGGGAAAGGACCAGAAGACTCTTGGCTCGTCGTGGCATCTCCAACCGCGTCCGCGCGCTCGTCCTCGGCCCGGCACTGGCCRCCGCCGTCGGCACCKGCCTCGCCGTCACCACGCCCGCCCACGCGTCCAGCCACCCTGCCTCGGCCCAGCGGTTCCTGTCCGCGGTCATCCCGTGCGAGTCCGGCGGCAACCCCCGCGCGGTCAACTCCATCGGCGCCGGTGGCCTCTTCCAGTTCCTGCCCTCGACCTGGCACGGCCTCGGCGGCTCAGGCCTGCCCCAGAACGCCTCCACCGGCGAGCAGTGGTCCAAGGCCATGAAGCTCTACAACCAGCAGGGCACCAACCCCTGGTACGCCTCCAAGGCCTGCTGGGGCAAGCGAATCTGAGCTCCACAGGACCTGGGCGAGCAGCCGCCGACCCCGCCCGCCGCGCGGATCGGGGCCGGCCTGCCACCGCCGAGATCCCGCCAGACCACGAGGCCCCGCGTCCGATGACGCGGGGCCTCGCCCATGTCCGCCGTGCCGGCGAGGTCAGGTGCCGAATGGCGGCCGATGCTCCGCCGCCTAGGCGGCGGAGCCGAGCTGGGCCTCGCGCTGACGGGTGGTGCTGTGGACCGGGTCGGTGTCGAACTTCGGCAGGACGTGGCGGCCGAACGTCTCCACCGCCTCGACGGCGACGTCGACCGGCATCGTGGTCGACAGCATGCCGAAGACGAGCTGGTCGGCGCCGATGTTGACGTAGGTCTGGACGGCGCGCTCGCACTCCTCCGGGTCGCCGATGAGGATCGTGCCGGCGCGCACGCCCAGTTCGAGGACCTCGACGGTCGGCTCGGGCAGCGTCGCCGGCCAGGTGGGCACCCAGTCGGGCTTCGGGAAGGTGTCGAGGTACCGGTAGACCAGGGTGTGCTGGTAGCTCATGGTGATGTCGGTGGCGATCTGCCTGGCCCGGGCGCCGTCCTCCAGGCACAGCATCTGGCTGGTCACCATGATGTTGTTGTTGACGTAGCCGCCGACGGGCTCGGCCTTGTCGATGTTCTTCTTGTAGAGCTCGATGAGCGGAGCCAGCTCGTCGGGCGAGCTGTTCGCGAAGCAGAGCACGCCCAGGCCCATCCGCGCGGCCTTCTCGAAGGTGCTGGGGTTGCCGGCCGCGACCCACAGCGGCGGGTGCGGCCTGGTGTAGGGCTTGGGCAGGACATTGCGCTCGGGCATCGTGAAGAAACGGCCCTCGTGCGAGTAGGGCTCGTCCTTCCACATCTTCGGCAGCTCGGCGACGACCTCGTCGAACATCAGCTTCGTCAGCGCCGGGTCCTCGATGCCGAAGCCCCGCTGCTCGGTGCTCGACGAGCCGCGGCCCATGCCCAGCTCGAAGCGGCCGCCGGAGAGGTGGTCGAGCATCGCGGCGCGCTCGGCGATCCGCGCCGGGTGGTTGACCGGCGGCGTGATGTTCATGATGCCGCTGCCGATGTGGATGTTGCTGGTGGTGCCGGCGACGTAGGCGAGGAAGACCTCGTTCGCCGACAGGTGTGAGTACTCCTCCAGGAAATGGTGCTCCGTCGCCCACGTGTACTTGAACCCGGAACGGTCCGCCGCCCGCGTCCAGGTGACCTCGTCCATCAGCCGGCTGTGCTCCGCGCCCACCGGGTCCGCCTCGGACAGCCGCTTCGGCAGGTAGAGCGAGTTGAAGATCCCGAACTCCATGAGCGCGGCCACCCTTCACGTGGTCTGTGGTGTCTGCTGTGGGCGGGCGTAAGTGCGAACAGCTGCGTGCCCCGCCCATTCGGGGTCCGGGAGCGAAGCTCCCGGACGTGGGGTCTGGGGCTCGGCCGCGGGGCGACATCACGCGGGAGCCTGGGAGCGCGCTCCACGCGTGGGCAGCCTTCCGTCGATCGCACGCCCTGACCGGTCGGYCTCAGACTAGAACCTGTTCTACACTCTAGCCGCGACGGGCTGCCGCGCAAGCAGGCCTGACGTACCGTCAGAAACCGTCGGCCCCGGGTCCCGGACGCGCACCAGCGGAGGGACCCGCGACCACGGGTCGTCAGGAACACGAGGACCACGGGCCGCCCGCCGCGCGACCAGGCTTGCCGGGCACGCGGCCGACGGCTCACCCCGAGCACGAGGGGGGACACGCCATGGGCGTCCCGAGCAGTCGGATCTACGTGGGCGGCGAGTGGGTGGAGCCGGCCGGTGGCCACTACGGCGTCATCAACCCGGCCACCGAACAGGTGGTCGGCGAGGCGCCGGAGGCGAGCGCCGCCCAGGCCGAACAGGCGGCCGCCGCCGCCAGGGCCGCCTTCGACGGCTGGGCGTCGGCCAGCCAGGCGCATCGCTCCGAGGTGCTCGCCAAGGTCGGCGACCTGCTGACCAAGTACAACGACGACCTCGTGCCACTGGTGCAGGCCGAGACCGGGGCGACCATGCGGGTCGCCTCCACCATGCAGGTCCCGGTCGCCGTCGAGCGGTTCCAGCGTTACGCGCGCCACGCCATGGAGTCGCCGCTCGTGCCGCTCCCGCCGCAGGCCATCGACGCGACGCCGCTCGCCCCGGGCGGCCTGGTCGGGGCGGTGATCCGCCGTGCCCCGGTCGGTGTCGTCGCCTGCGTGACGCCGTACAACTTCCCGCTGGTGAACATGGCCGGCAAGGTCGCGCCGGCGCTGGCGATGGGGAACACGGTCGTCATCAAGCCCGCGCCACAGGACCCGTTACAGGTGCTGCGGTTCGCCGAGATCGCCCACGAGGCCGGCGTACCCGCGGGAGTCATCAACGTCGTCACCGGCTCCACCTCCGACGTCGGCGCCGCCCTCGTCGCCTCCCCGGACGTCGACATGATCAGTTTTACCGGCAGCACCACCGTCGGCCGCAGGATCGGCGAGGTCGCCGGCCGCGACATCAAGCGCCAGCTCATGGAGCTCGGCGGCAAGGGCGCCGCGCTCGTGCTCGAGGACGCCGACCTCGACAAGGCCGCCGCCGGCATCGGCAGCACCTGGGCCTTCCACTCCGGCCAGATCTGCACCGCGCCGACCAGGGCGCTCGTCCACCGCTCGGTCCACGACCAGCTCGTCGAGAAGCTGGTCGCCTACGCGGGGTTCTGCGAGGTCGGTGACCCGATGGACGCCGCCACCGTCGTCGGCCCGCTGATCTCCGCCGCGCAGCGTGCCCGCGTCGAGGAACTACTGGCCGAGGGCGTCGCCGCGGGCGCGACCGTGGCCGTCGGTGGGCAGCGCCCCGCGCTGGAGCGGGGCTTCTACGTCGAGCCGACGCTGCTGACAGGCGTCCGGCCGGACATGTCCGTCGCCCGGGAGGAGTTCTTCGGCCCGGTGGTCGTCGTGCTCCCCTTCGACGACGAGGACGAGGCGGTCGCGATCGCGAACGGCACGCCGTTCGGCCTGTACGACTACGTCTTCTCCCGGGACACCGCGCGCGCCTACCGGGTCGCCGCGCGGCTGCGCACCGGCAACGTCGGCGTCAACACCGTCGCCCGCAACCACGAGACGCCGTTCGGCGGCTTCAAGCACAGCGGCATCGGCCGCGACTGCGGAGTCTTCGCGTTGCACGCCTATAGCGAGCTGCAAAGCGTCGTTTGGCCGAGCTGAACCCAGAACCCATCCTTTGAAGAGAGGCACGCGATGAGGGGTGTTGTGTGGGACGGCCAGAAGGCCGAGCTCGTCGACGACCTGGCGGTACGCGACCCGGGGCCCGGCGAGGTGCTGGTGAGCATCGCCGCCGCGGGCCTGTGCCACAGCGATCTGTCGGTGGTCAACGGAACGATTCCCTACCCGGTGCCGGTCGTGCTCGGGCACGAGGGCGCCGGCGTCGTCGAGGCGGTCGGCGCCCTCGTCGGCAACGTGCGCCCCGGTGACCACGTGGTGCTCTCGACGCTCGGCAACTGCGGCGCCTGCGAGCACTGCGACACCGGCCGGCCGACGATGTGCCGGTCGACCTTCGGCCTGCGGCCCCAGCCGTTCACGTGGCGCGGCGAGCCGGCGTACAACTTCGCCAACATCTCCTGCTTCGCCGAACGGGTCGTGGTGAAGGCCAACCAGTGCGTGCCGATCCCGGCCGACGTGCCGCTGACCTCGGCGGCGCTGGTCGGCTGCGGAGTGGTCACCGGCGTCGGCGCGGTGCTGCGGCGGGCGAAGGTGGAGCCGGGCTCGACCGTCGCCGTGCTCGGGGTCGGCGGCATCGGGCTCAACGTGATCCAGGGCGCGCGCGTCGCCGGCGCCGCGCGCATCGTCGCGGTGGACGTGAACCCGGCGAAGGAGCAGGCCGCGCGGCTGTTCGGCGCGACCGACTTCGTCAACCCCGCGGGCCAGGACACGGCCGCCGCGGCGAAGGCCGCCGTCGAGGACTCGGCCCCGCTCGGCTACGACTACGTCTTCGAGTGCGTCGGCCACCCGGCGCTGATCCAGGCGGCGATCGGCTCGCTCGGCTGGGGCGGCACCGCGGTCCTGCTCGGCGTGGCGCCGGCGGACACGCAGTCGACGTTCTCGCCGTTCGACCTCTACCTCGACAAATCGATCCTGGGCTGCCGGTACGGCTCGTCGCAGCCGCAGCGCGACATCCGCCAGTACGTGGACCTGTACCGGGGCGGTCGGCTGCTGCTGGACGAGCTGGTCACCCGCACCTACCCCGTCGCCGACTTCCACCGCGCCATCGAGGACCTGGAACACGGCGACCTCGCCCGCGGCGTCCTCACCCTGACCTCGTAGCGCCGGGCGCGGCCGCGCAGCGAGAACCTCGGTGAGGTCGAGGGTGGCGGGCCGCTAGCTTGGGTAGCTGATCGTCGGTCGCGGGCCGGATGGCGGTTCGCCGACGGTCGGGAGGCCGCGATGAGCGCACCGAGCACCCGTGCCGACGATCCGGCGGGCCACGCCGGCGGGACACCCGCCGACGGTCCGGGTCCTGACCCGGGCTCAGGTCCTGACCCGGGCTCAGGCCCTGGTCCAGGATCGGGCCCTGACCCGGGCTCAGGCCCTGGTCCAGGATCGGGCCCCGGTCCAGGATCGGGCCCCGGTCCAGGATCAGGCTCACGCCGAGCGTCCTCCGGGCCTCGGGAGCAGTGTGACCTGATCATGAAAGGTGGGATCACCAGCGGGATCGTGTATCCCCGGGCGGTCGCACAGCTGCACAACAGGTACGACTTCCACAGCATCGGCGGTGCGTCGGMGGGCGCGATCGGGGCGGCGCTGACCGCCGCCGCGCAGTATGGCGAGTACCAGCAGCGCCGCGATCCGGGCCGGCCGGGCGGGTTCGACGGGCTGACGGCCGCGAGTGAGCAGATCGCCGCGCGGGGCGTGCTGGAGGGCCTGTTCCAGCCGAGCCGGGGGACCACCTGGGTCTTCCGCCTGTTGTTTGGTCTGCAACGCGTTGGCACGTCGTGGCCGGGCCGCATCCGGGTCACTGTCGCCTGGATGGCGCGGTACTTCTGGTGGCAGGTGCTGGTGGCCGCGGGGATCGCGTTCGGCGGGCTTCTCGGCGTCCTGTATGGCTTCGGCGGCAGCCTGGGCGAGCAGCGCTGGTACGGCTGGCTGCTGCTCGCCCCGGGTGTCATCGTCACCGCGCTGCTCGGCCTGGTCGGGTCGATTCTCGTCTGGGTGCTGTGGACCGTGCGCGGCCTGCCCGCCACCTTCTACGGCGCCTGTACCGGCATGCCAGCCGAGGGCAGCGGCCGGGAGGCATTGACCCAGTGGCTGCACCGGCAGATCCAGGCCTGCGCCGGCCGAGCGGACGGCGACGCCCCGCTGACCTTCGCGGACCTGAGCCGTCCCCGCCGGGCGAACGAGAAGATCGTGCTGGAGATGATGACGACGGATCTCAGCGCCGCCCGCCCGCTGAACCTGCCGTTCGTCGGCGAGGCGTTCCTCTACTCCCCGGCGGAGTTCGCCCGCCTGTTCCCGGCCGATGTGCTCGCTCATCTGGAGCGGGTCAGCGCCCCGGTGACGGCGGTGCCGGCGGCTGGCGCCCCCGCCGACCTGCGCACCTTCCCCAGCCGGGACCTGCCGGTCGTCGTCGCCACCCGGATGAGCCTGAGCTTTCCCGTTCTGATCTGCGCCGTGCCGCTGTGGGTTCAGGGGACCGCGGGGGCGGGGCCCATCCGGCACTGGTTCTCCGACGGCGGGATCGCCAGCAACTTCCCGATGCACTTCTTCGACGCCTGGCTGCCCACCCGCCCGACCTTCGGGATCGACCTGGTCCCGTCGCCGCGCGGCGAGAAGGGGCGGCGCGAACGGGTCCGGCGACCGCGTCGCGCGCCGTYGGCGGCGGCGGGCGGGCCGGCGGCAGCCTCGTCCGGGTCCGCCGCGTCATCCGAATCCTCCGGGGCCGCCGCCGCTGCTTTCTCCGCCGCGGCTCCGCCCGTGACGCTCGCCCCGGCCGCGGTCGTCGCGAACGCCGGCCAGAAGGTGCGCTCGGTCGCTCAGATCAGGAGTCTCGTCGGGTTCCTGCTGCAGATTCTGGACACGTCGCTGAACTGGCGGGACACGCTGCAGGCGGAGCTGCCCGGTTTCCGGGACCGGATCCGTTCCATCCAGCTGCCCGATGGCACGGGCGGCATTCACATCACCATGTCACCGGAGCAGATCGYGCACCTGGCCGAGCGTGGCGGGGCCGTGGGTGAGGACTTCCTGAGCACGTTCGACTGGGAGGAGCRTCTATTCGCCCGTTTCACCCTGCTCATGCGCCAGCTGCAGAAGAACATCGTCGGAACCACCGACACCGCGACGATGTCGAAGGCGTTCACGCCCGAGTTCCAGGAGATGCTCGCGACCCTGGGCGAGCGGTTCGGCGGCGGCGAGGCGGGCGGCTACAACAACGCCTGGGGAGTCGCGGCGCGCGACCGCACGCTCGCCCTGCTCGGATTCGCCCAGGGCTGGGCCGCCGCCCCCTCGCTGAGCTTCATCCAGGGCGACGACCCGACTCCGCCTCCGGTCATGCGCATGACGCCGAAGGTCTGACGCCCGCCCGTTACCCGAACGGCCGGCCGCGGCCGCCGGTCTGACGCGAGCGGAAAATCTTCCGGAGCACGACGAGGCCCCGCGCCATATGGCGCGGGGCCTCGTCGTGCGTGTTCGGTGCGCCGCTAGCGCGGCTGTGCCAGCCCTGGATTCCCGGGCGGCCTCAGATTTTCTGCCAGCCTCAGATTCGCTTGCCCCAGCAGGCCTTGGAGGCGTACCAGGGGTTGGTGCCCTGCTGGTTGTAGAGCTTCATGGCCTTGGACCACTGCTCGCCGGTGGAGGCGTTCTGGGGCAGGCCTGAGCCGCCGAGGCCGTGCCAGGTCGAGGGCAGGAACTGGAAGAGGCCACCGGCGCCGATGGAGTTGACCGCGCGGGGGTTGCCGCCGGACTCGCACGGGATGACCGCGGACAGGAACCGCTGGGCCGAGGCAGGGTGGCTGGACGCGTGGGCGGGCGTGGTGACGGCGAGGCMGGTGCCGACGGCGGYGGCCAGTGCCGGGCCGAGGACGAGCGCGCGGACGCGGTTGGAGATGCCACGACGAGCCAAGAGTCTTCTGGTCCTTTCCCACGCCTACGAAGACGGACACGCGCGGCGGCCCACCACCGGACCGGGAAAGGGTCCGGCGGGGACCTGAAGGAATGCTGCGCTGGCCGTGACACGGATGGTGTCCGACGGTCCGTCTCCGGTCCCTGCCATCGGGTCCGAAGCCTGTGCGCCGTGTGCGGCGGGGGCAGTGATGCGGCGTCCCGCCCGGCGTGTGCCCCGATCGGGCACTGGAAACACCATGACAGCCAGCCCACCGGCCTGGCAAACCCCAAAAACAACGTGACCCGCATCACCCGCGTTTTTGCCCCGCCTAACCAGGTGATGCGATAAACCGAGCGGAAAAATACTCGCGCACCGTGCACGGAGGTATTCACCACGCGCCGACCGTTCGTCTACGTG
>NZ_MOMC01000147.1 GCF_001983105.1 Pseudofrankia asymbiotica
CCACCAGCACCCGACCCCTCCCTGACCAGACACGCCACCACACGCCCAGCCAGGGAAGAACCCAAACCCGCCTTGTTCAGCGGTCTCCTAGCCGGTGCCCGGCCCGTCCCCGTCTATCCATGCCCGGTCCATCCGCGCGAGGGAGCCGCATGACCGCCAGCCCCGATCCCGCCGTCCGGGACGCGTACGTCGTCGGCATCGACTTCGGCACGCTGTCCGGCCGCGCCAGCGTGATCCGGGTCCGCGACGGACACGAACTGGCGACGGCCACGCACACCTACGCCGACGGGGTGATCGACGCCCGGCTGCCGGGCGGCCGGGAGCTGCCGCCGGACTGGGCGCTGCAGAACCCACGCGACTGGATCGCCGTCCTCGCCGCCGCCGTCCCCGCCGCCGTGCGCGGCGCGGGTGTCGATCCGGCGGAGGTCGTCGGCATCGGCACCGACTTCACCGCCTGCACCGTCCTGCCGACGACCGCGGACGGCACGCCGCTGTGCGAGCTGCCTGACCACGCCAGCCGGCCGCACGCCTGGCCGAAGCTCTGGAAGCACCACGCGGCCCAGCCGCACGCCGACCGGGTCAACGCGCTCGCCCACGAGCGCGGCGAGCCCTGGATCGCCCGGTACGGCGGGAAGATCTCCAGTGAGTGGCAGGTCGCCAAGGCGCTGCAGGCCATCGAGGAGGATCCCGAGGTCTACGCCGCGACCGACCGCTGGATCGAGGCCRCCGACTGGATCGTCTGGCAGCTCACCGGGACGGAGACCCGCAACGCCTGCGCCGCCGGGTACAAGGGCATCTTCCAGGACGGGGCCTACCCGAGCCGTGACTTCTTCGCCGCGCTCAACCCCGCGTTCGCCGACTACGCGGACACGCGCCTGTCGACCGCCCTGCTCCCGCTCGGCGCCCCGGCCGGGTGCCTGACGGCCCGCGCCGCCGAGTGGACCGGCCTACCGGCCGGCACGGTCGTCGCGGCCGGCAACGTGGACGCCCACGTCAGCGCTCCCGCGGTCGGGGTCACCGAGCCCGGGCACATGCTCGCGGTGATGGGCACGTCCACCTGCCACGTCATGTCCGCCGACGCGCTCGCCGAGGTCCCCGGCATGTGCGGCGTCGTCGACGGCGGCATCATCGCGGGCCGCTTCGGCTACGAGGCCGGCCAGTCCGGCGTCGGCGACATCTTCGCCTGGTGGGCCGAGCACCACGTACCCGACTCCTACCGCCACGCGGCGCGGGCCGCCGGGGTGTCGCTGCACCAGCACCTCACCGCGCTGACCGCGGGCGACCCGGTCGGCGCCCACGGGCTGCTCGCCCTGGACTGGATGAACGGCAACCGATCCGTCCTCGTCGACCACACCCTGTCCGGCGTGGTCGTCGGCCAGACGCTCGCGACCCGCCCCGAACACGTCTACCGCGCGCTGCTGGAGGCCACCGCGTTCGGCACCCGGCGCATCTTCGACGCCTTCCGCGACTCCGGCGTGCCCGTCCGGGAGTTCTACGCCGCCGGCGGCCTGATCCAGAACTCCACCCTCATGCGGCTCTACGCGGACGTCCTCGGCTACCCCATCCACACCGCCGCGACCAGCCAGGCCCCGGCGCTCGGCTCCGCCATCCACGCCGCGGTCGCCGCCGGCGCCTACCCGGACGTGCCCGCCGCCGCGGTCGCCATGAGCCGGGTGGACCGCGACGCCTACCTCCCGAACCCGGCCCGGCACGCCGCCTACACCCGTGTCTACGACGAGTACCTCGCGCTGCACGACTACTTCGGCGGCACCGGCGCCGGGACGGGCGGTGTGCTGCACCGCCTGCGTGCCCTGCGCGACGAGGCCCTGCGCGGCCTCGCCGGGCCGGCGGACGATCGGGCGTTCCCCGATCCGACGTGCCCCGGCCCGGCACCGCCCGCGCACACGGTTCCGACGGCGGCGGCCGGCCCACACCCGACCAGTCCAACCAACCCGACCGGCCCAACCAACCCGACCGGCCCAACCAACCCGACCGGCCCGACCGACCCGACCGGAGACCCACGATGACCGACCAGGCGTCCTGGCCCGACGTCGACGAGGCGCGTGCCCAGCTCGTCGACCTGCACCTGTCCCTCGTCGACAACGGCCTCGTCGCCTGGACCTCCGGCAACGTCTCGGCCCGCGCCCGCGACGGGCACGGCCAGGAGGTTTTCGTGATCAAACCTTCCGGGGTCGACTACGCCGAGCTGACGGCGCAGCGGATGGTCGTCTGCGACCTGGACGGCGCCGTGGTGGCGGGCGGCCTCAGCCCGTCCAGCGACACCGCCGCGCACGCCTACGTCTACCGGCACCGCCCGGACGTCGGCGGCGTCGTGCACACCCACTCCCCCTACGCGTGCGCCTGGGCCGCCCGTCACGAACCCATCCCGTGCGTGCTGTCCGCGATGGCCGACGCGCCAGAGCCGCTGAACAACCGGCCGGCCGGCCGGTCCGGCCTCAGCGGGCGTGGCCCGTTCGGCCCGCTCAGGTGTCGCGCCGACGGGCGAGCAGGAGCCCGGCGCCGAGGGCCAGGGCCGCGTAGACCGCGGTGACGGCGAGGCCGTGCCAGGGGCCGGCGTAGTAGTCGGGGCGTTCGACGGTGTGCTGGACGGAGAAGCCGGCGAACGGCGTCCAGCGCTGGGCGAACCGCTGGACGTCCTCGCCACCGCCGATCAGGCCGGGCAGGAGGACCGTGGCGGCTACCAGCGGGATCGCGATGGAGGCACGCCGCACGATCGTGGCGACGCCGAGCGCGTAGAGGGCGACCACGGCGATCAGCAGCCCGGTGCCGACGATCGCCCGCAGCGGCGGCCCGCTGAGCAGGTCGGGTTCCGGGTAGCTGGGAGCGACGTAGCCCTGACCACGCTGGAGCGGGCGGGCCACGAGATAGGAGCCCCAGGACGAGGCGACGCCGACGATCAGGGTGGCCGCCGCCGCGATGGACGCCTTGGCCAGGATCACCCGATGGCGACGCGGGTTGGCGGTGTAGCTGGTCGAGATCATGCCTGAGCGTTCCTCGTTGCCGATCATGGACGCACCGACGACGGCGGCGATGATGACGCCGACCAGGACGCCGACGAGCGTGTTGGCGACGATGTCGTCGTCGCCCCGCACGCCGGGTGGGTCGGTGGAGGGGGTGTTGGCGACGACGAGCGCGGAGAACGCGACGGGGAGGACGGCGAGCAGGGCGAACGCGACACGCGTGCCGCGGCTGCCCACAGTCTTGATCCACTCTGCCCGGGCGGCGCTGGGGCGAGGGCGCGGAACCACGGCCGAGGTCATGGGCGGGCCAGCGCGGAAGACGTGACGAGGCTGAGGTAGACGTCCTCCAGGCTCGGACGGCCGCCGGGGTCGGAGCCGGAACCGAGGTCGGAGCCGGCGCCGCGCGCGCCGCCCGCCAGCAGCGAGTCGATGTCGGCGTCGGCGGCGATCCGGCCGTGGTGGATCACGACGACCCGGTCGGCGAGGCCTTCGAGCTCGCCCATCAGATGTGACGACACGAGGACGGTCCGGCCCTCGTCGCGGAGGCGGTGAACGAGGCCGCGGAACCAGACCAGGCCTTGCGGGTCGAGCCCGTTCATCGGCTCGTCGAGCATGAGGATCGGCGGGTCGCCGAGCAGGGCGACGGCGACACCGAGCCGTTGCCTCATGCCGAGTGACCATCCGCCGACCCGGCGCCGCGCGGCGGAACCGAGGCCGACCTGCTCAAGCAGCGCGTCGACGGGAGCCGGGTCGATACCGCCCGCGGCGGCCAGCCAGCGCAGGTGGGTACGGCCGGTCAGCGCGGGGTTCACCGCGGAGGCGTTCAGCATGGCGCCGATCCGGGTCAGCGGGGCGTCGAGACGCCGGTACGGCCGGCCGGCGACCAGCGCCTGGCCCGAGGTCGGGCGGGCGAGCCCGAGCGCGACACGCATCAGGGTCGTCTTGCCGGAGCCGTTCGGGCCCACGAGCGCGGTGACCGCGCCCGGGGGCACCGCGAACGACACCTCGTCGAGAGCGACGGTGGCGCCGAACCGTTTCGTCAGCGTCTCGAAGATCAGGTCAGGGCGGGGGAGATCGGATCGCATGGTGGGGACGGTAGGGAGGGCAAGGGGGGCGGCGAATCCCCCGCGGGAGCGGTTTCGGGCCTCCCCCACGCGAGCGATGCGGGGCCGCCGGCCGGGCGGAGACACTGGGAGGCGATGAGCGAACGAATCCTGCCGGCGGCCGTCGACCGCCTCGAAGACCGGTTGACGCGTGCTCTGGCCACGCCGTGGCCGTGGCTCGCCGTCGCGGGAGTGCTTCTGCTCGCGGCGGCGGCGCAGGCGGGACTCGACGACCGGTTTCTGACCTCGGTCGCGATCGTCCTGCCCGTCGCGTTCGTCGTTCGCCTTCCGCGTCCGGCGGTGCTGATCGCCGTGGTCGCCGCGCTGGGGTTCTTCTTCCCCGGGGCCCCGTTGGTCCCGATCGCTGGCGGAACCGGCCTCCTGATCGTGTGCGCGGTGGCCGGCTACCGGCTCACGGCGGCCGAGATCTGTGTGATCGGCGGCCTGTTCCTCATCAACGCCGTGACACCGTTCAACGCGCCCGACCCGGGAGCGGCCAGCTACCTGCTGTTCACCGTCGTCATCGGCGCGCTTGGGTTCGGCCGACTCCTGCGAAGCCGAAGCGCGATCATCGCCGAGCGCGAGGCGCTCGGCGCCGCCCACACGTCGACCGTGCGCGAGCACCTGCTCCTGGTCGACCGCACGGCCATCGCGCGCGAGCTGCACGACGTCGTCGCCCACCACATCTCGCACATCGCGATCCAGGCGGAGACCGCCCGGTACACGACGCCCGGCCTGCCCGAGCTCGCCGGCACCCGGCTCGCGGAGATCGGCGAGTCCGCCCGCTCGGCGCTCGCCGAGATGCGCCGCGTCCTCACGGTGATCCGCGCTCCCGGCCCGCCGCGCGCCGGCCCGCCGCGCGCCGGCCCGCCGGCGGCCGGCGCGCCAGCCGGCCAGCTCGGCCCGGCCCTCGAGCCCCGTCCCGGCCTCGGTCAGCTCGACGCGCTGGTCGGGGCCACCCGCCGCCATGGCACGGCGGTCACCGTCACGGTGAGCGGGCTCGCGGTCCCGATCCCCGCCGACGTCGACCTCGTCGCCTACCGGGTGATCCAGGAATCCCTCACGAACGCCCGCCGCCACGCTCCCGGCGCCGACGTGGACATCGCCCTCCACCACGGCCCGGAGCTGCTCCGCCTGACGATCCACAACGGCTCTCCGGGCGTGGCCGCGCCGACCGTTCCGACCGACCAGACCGACCAGACCGGGCTCGGCCTGCTCGGCATGCGTGAGCGGGTCGACGCCGTCGGGGGGACCCTGCGCCACGGGCGTCTCCCCGACGGCGGGTTCACGGTCGCCGCGGAGCTTCCCCTGCGACCGGACCGATGACCGGTCCGAGGACCGCGCCGGCACCGATCCGCGTGCTGATCGTCGACGACGACGAGATCGTCCGGGCCGGTTTCTCCGCGCTGCTCGAGACCCGCGACGACCTCGTCGTCGTCGGCACCGCCCGCGACGGGCGCGACGCCGTTCACGTCGCGCGCGTCCGCCGTCCCGACGTGGTCCTGATGGACGTCCGCATGCCCGTCGTCGACGGGATCGCCGCGACCAGGCTGATCACCGGCACGCTCTCGCCCGCGCCCCGGGTGATCGTCCTCACGACGTTCGACCTCGACGAGTACGTGTACGACGCGCTGTCGGCGGGAGCCAGTGGATTCCTGCTCAAGGACGTGCCGGCCACGACGCTGTTCGATGCCGTGCGCGTCGTCGCCCATGGCGACGCCCTCCTCACTCCTGACGTCACCCGGCGTCTCATCGACGAGTTCGCCCGCGTCCGGCCCCGCTTCCGACCCGACCGGCTCGCCCAGCTCACCACCCGGGAGGTCGACGTCCTGCGCCTGCTCGCCGCGGGCCGATCCAACCCCGAGATCGCCGCCCTGCTCCACATCAGCAACGAGACCGTCAAGACCCACGTCAGCAGCGTCCTCACCAAGCTCGAGGCCCGGGACCGCACCCAGGCCGTGATCGCCGCCTACGAGGCGGGCCTCGTGCGCCCTGGTGCCCCATGAGCGGGGTGGCAGCAGCCGGGGTGCTCTCTGACGCGCGTCCCGGTACGCCGGGCTCGAGGGCGGCGGATCTCAGGCAGGTCGGGCGGGCTGCTCAGCGCGTCCTGCCGGTCGGGGGCCTGGCGCGCCAGGACTGGATGCGGTGGTGGTGGTCCGGGGCGAATCCGTGGTTGACGCCCCACAGCACGGCCTGGGAGCGGCTGGTCACGCCAATCTTGCGGTAGAGCGCGCGGATGTAGGACTTCACCGTGTTCGGGCTCAGGCAGGTGATCTCGGCGACCTCGGCGTTGTTGCGGCCCTGGGTGATCAGCGCGAGGACCTCCGCCTCCCGTTCGGTGAGGCCCTCGTTGCGGCCCGGCCAGTCCTGGCCGGCGGTGGCGCGGGAGCGCGGCGGCCGGCTCACGACCACCTCGCCCGCGTGCACGGCCTCGAGCGCGGCGACGAGCTCACGGCCGGTAAGCGTCTTCGACAGGTAGCCGTTCGCGCCCCTGGCCAGAGCGTCCTCGATCAGGTGCTGGTGGAAGGTGCAGGTATAGATGACGACCCGGCCGCTGTGCTTGTTCGCGACGACGTCCGCGAGGTCGTCTCCGCCGGCCTCGGCCTGGGCGAAGGAGTCGTACAGCACGATGTCGACGTCCTCGACGACCGGACGGTTCGTGTCGATCTCGACGACGCGGACCCGATCCTCATAGGGCGCCAGGATGCGGGCTACGCCGGCCAGCACCACGTCATAGTCATCGACCAGCGCCACAGTGATCGGCCCGGACGCTCCGCCTGCCATAGGTAAGGACGTACCACCTGTCATGGGCGGGAGTTACCACCCCTAGGGGGGTATCACACCCCCTTTGTTCGCGGTTAAGTGTGTTGTGTGGTCGATGGGAAGCCACGAGTCCCCCGACGGCCCGCAGACACCTGGAATGCCCGGACTGACCGCCATGCACACCTCGGCGAACCGCATCACCACCCCGCATATCGGGCCGGGTGAAACGATCGGGGGACCCCTGACCGCGCTCGTGAGTCCCAGTCACGCCCGACACGTGCGGGATTCACCGGCGGGCTCGTCCAAACTGCGCGAGGCCAGCCCGACCGACCAGGCGCTCCCCGTCGCGCTGTCGGTCGAACTGCCGGTCCAGATGGCGGCCGAGCCCGGCCAGACCGACTGGCCCGTCCTGCTCGTCGAGGACGATGACGGTGACGCCTTCCTCGTCGAGGAACTCCTCGACGAGATGTCAGCTCCCGTCAGGCTGCAACGAGCCAGCAGCATCGCCGAAGCCCGCACCATGGCCACCGGCGCCCGCTGCGTCCTGCTCGACCTCGGACTCCCCGACAGCCACGGCCTGTCCGCCCTCGAGACCATGCGCCACGTCGCCCCCGCCGCCGCCATCGTCGTACTCACCGGCCTCACCGACGAACACCGCGGCGTCGAAGCACTCGCCGCCGGCGCCCAGGACTACCTCGTCAAAGGCGAGATCGACGGCAGAACACTCCTGCGCGCCCTGCGCTACGCCATCGAAC
>NZ_MOMC01000148.1 GCF_001983105.1 Pseudofrankia asymbiotica
CCCTCAAGGTCGCCACCATCGACAACATCGACTTTCCCCACGCCTGTCAGGCGATCAGGGTCCAGCGCTGGCGCAGAGAGAAGGGCCGCGACGCCAGCCGCGAGACCGTCTACGCGATCACCGACGCCACCGCCGAGCAGGCCAGCCCCGCGCTACTGGCCGACCTCGCCCGAGGCCAGTGGCACATCGAGGTCAAGCAGCACTACGTCCGCGACGTGACCTTCGGCGAGGACAGCAGCACCAGCCGAACCGGCCGAGGCCCGGCCGTACTCGCGATCTTCCGTAGCRCTGTCGCCGACACCCTGCGCCGCGTCGGCCATCGCAGCGTCCCCGCCGGCCGCCGCGCCCACAAGACCGCCACCGCCGCGCTCGACCTCCACGGCTTCCCATGACAACCCGGACAAACCACCAACATCGAACATCAATGGACAGGTCCAGTCAGAACGCGAGCGTGCCGGAGCCTTGGGCGACACCCCGCCGCGCGACCGTGGTCCAGGCGAAGGCGGTATCGGTGTTCGTCACCGGCGTGCTCGCCGGGCTGGTCGCGACTGGCACGGTGGCGGGGGCCGGCTCACTCACCCTGGCCCTGCGCGGACTGGGCGTCCAGCTCACCGTAGGTGACTACGCGCGGCTCCTGAGCGGCGGCGCGCTCGGCGGCGGACTGGTCGCCGTGGTGGGGCTGGCCGTCGGCGCGGTCATCCGCGCGCAGATACCGTCTCTCGTCACGCTGTTCGCCTGGCTGCTGTTCGTGGAGAACCTGCTCACCGACCTGCCCGACGCGCACCGGTTCGCTCCCGGCGCGCTCGTGCAGTCACTGGCCGGCGGGGACCGCGACGGCATACTGCGCGCCCCCGCAGCAGCGGCCATGATCCTCGCGGCCTACGCCGTCGGGCTGCTCGCCGTCGCCATCCTGGCGACTTCCCGACGCGACGTTGCCTGACATGCCCACCGCCCACGCGCGCGTCGCCACGGACCGAGCGGCCCGGTATCTCACCCAGCTGTGCGGCCACCTCGACGCGATCCACGACCGCCACCGGACTGGGCACGGCGGCCCCGACACACCCACAGTTCAGGCCGTCACCCGGACTGGGAACGCCGGTCTGCTCGAGTTCGACCGGGGAACCTGCCGGATCGAGGCCACCCCCGACACGGTCGTCCTGTCAGCCGAGGCCCCCGATGCCGAGAGCCTTCGACAGATCCAAAACGCGGTCACTCACCGCCTGGAGATCATCGGCGGCCGAGAAGGACTGGCAGTGACCTGGTAAGCGGACCCGGGCCAGCCCCGCCGCCGGCCCGACCAGGCAGGCAGGCAGGCATCAAGCGTCGGCCTCCCAAACCCATATGCCGCAGTCCACCGGCTAAATGATTTCTGAATGTGTTGCGCGTAACTGGCTTGTGGGTGCTTGACCTGTGGTTTTGTATCGCGGATGAGGTGATTCGTGCTGATGGCTGTTAGGTGCGTGTGATCGGAAGGCAGTTGGGGATTCTGCGCCTTGGCCGGGGCTGAGGGAGGGCCGCCGGTGCTGACCGGGGGACGGCTCAGCGCGTTGTACGGTACGGATTTTGGAGCGCTGGTCGCGGTTTTCGTGGGCGGAGTTTCCGTCGCGACGGTCGACCTCGAGGGTGCGTACGCCCATGCCGGGCTTCTCCTGGCGCTGCCTCTCAGGAGGCTGAGCTGTGGGGCGGGGAGGTCAAGCGCGATAGCGTGACACGCTCCTCGTGGTCGAGCACGAGGAGCCGATTCGCCTCGATGAGAATCACGACGTCGTCCATCGACGGGTACCAGAGGTCCGACACGTGGTCGACGAAGGTCGACCACGTCATCCGCGCGCCGATCCGGTCAACGGGCCAGGCGACACGCATGTCGACGTCTTGGCCTACCGGAAGGCTTGCCAGCCACGCCCCGAGCTCCGGCCCGGCGAGTTCCGACATGTCGCGCTCGATGTCCGGGTAGCTCCGTAGTTCTGACAGCTGCCGGAAGGATCCGCCCAACCCTCTCTCGATCTCCTGGTACTCGTCCAGATCAGCGGCGACTCCGATCGAGTGCAACACAAAGATCAGTCCTGGCGGCAACGGAATCCTTCCCACGCATCGGCACGGCCAGACCGGGTCTGTTGCGGCCAACTGTCGAACTGATCCGTGCCGCGTGCCGGCCTGATCGTGTGGCGTCTTGAGGTGTCGTGCGTCCGCCGATCCGGGCGTCGGAGTTCGCCAGGCTCCGGTTCCCGCCCGAGGTGATCGTTCTGGGAGTTCGCTGGTACCCGCGGTTCTCGCTGTCGTGCCGGGACGTCGAGGAGCTGCTCGCCGAACGTGGTATCGAGGTCGACCACGTCACGATCTACAGATGGGTACGACGCTTCATGCCGCTGCTGGTCGACGCTGCCCGGTCATGCCGGCACCGGMCGACCACCAGGTGGTACGTCGACGAGACCTACGTCAAGATCGCAGGAAGGTGGGCCTACCTCTACCGGGCCGTCGACCAGCACGGCCAGGTCATCGACGTGCTCGCCAGCGAACGGCGCGACCAACTCGCGGCCCGCAGGTTCTTCCAGCGGGCGCTGACCCATGGCCGCCGGCCGGTCGAGGTCCCCACCGACAAGACCCCGGTCTACCCGCGGATCCCTCGACGAGCTGCTGCCCGAGGCCTGCCACGTCGACGCCGCCCGGGAGAACAATCGCATCGAATCGGACCACAGCCGGCTCGAGGCGAGGACGCGGCCGATGCGCGGCCTGACACGCCTGCGCTCTGCTCAGACGATCAGCAGCGGACACGCCCTGATCCAGAACATCCACCGCGGCCACTACGAACTCGCCACCGACGCCGATCCGCTGCTGCGGCTATCGGTCGCGTTCACCGAGCTCGCCGCGGCGGTCTGATCCTCGAGCCTTCCAGGGCCTCCGCGCGTCCCCGGCCCTCCGAACGCAACAGACCCGGTGCGTGTAGGTCCACTTCCTGGTGACCAGGCGTCGGTGCCACCGTAGAACGGTGCCAGGGGTGATCAGCCGGTGTAGCCGTAGCCTCCGCGGCAGGAGCCGGACCAGGGCGGCGAGCACGGCCCGATCCGCCCAATCCCATCTCGGCCGTGGCTGGGTTCGGCGCAGCACCGCGACCTCGTGCCGAAGCACGAGCAGCCCGATGTCCTTCGACCGGCCCGCCCAGCTCCGGCCCGTCGGCCAGGTCGAGGACGCCGGGCGGATCCAGAGCGCGGGAGCTGGTCATAGCGTCCAGCATGCCTTGAGGGATTGACACACGTCTATGCGTGGGGTCATCCCCAACCCGACCGCAGGACATAGATGATGGTCGATACCTGGGAGGGTGATGGTCATGGCGCGGGTCCAGCTGGCGTTGAACGTCTCGGATGTGGATCAGGCGGTCGAGTTCTACATGAAGCTGTTCGGGGTGGAGCCGGCGAAGCGGCGGCCAGGGTACGCGAACTTCGCGGTGAACGTCCCGCCGCTGAAGCTTCGCCGGCATCGCCCCCGCCTCCGCTCCGGCGTTCATCGCCGCGCAGCTCGTCGGTGGCGGCCTCGGCTACGGCCTGATCCGGCTGCTCTACCCGCGACCCGCGCCAGCGGGAGCCGTCCCGGCGATCCCGGCCCCGATCAGCACGGTTTCGGCGGCGTCATCCACCGCCACCACGATTCCCACAACGGTGGCTACGCCGAACGGCGCGACACCGTCCTGACTTTCGGAAGGACCCGCCCATGCCTGAGAAACCCTCGGTCCTGTTCGTCTGCGTCCACAACGCCGGCCGTTCCCAGATGGCCGCCGGCTGGCTCACCCATCTCGCCGCCGGCCGGATCGACGTCCGCTCCGCCGGATCCGAAACCGCCGACCAGATCAACCCGGTCGCCGTCGCCGCGATGGCCGAAGCCGGCATCGACATCACCGCCGCAACCCCGAAAATCCTCATCCCGGATGCCCTCGCCGCCTCCGACGTCGTCATCACCATGGCTGCGGCGACACCTGCCCCGTCTTCCCCGGAACCCGCTACGAGGACTGGAAACTCGACGACCCCGCCGGCCAGCCCCTCGAGGCCGTCCGCCCGATCCGCGACGACATCCGTGCCCGGGTCGAGAAACTCCTCGCCGAACTCCTTCCCGCCGACGCCTGAGACCGGTTTCCGTTCCGCCACCCGGGTCGGGGCCCGCGACGGCCGACGCGGGCCCCGACCCGGAACCTCACCTATGAGGCCGACGGATTCTCCTTGTGGTAGGTGTCGAATATCAGCCTGTCATCCGCGGAGAGATCCTCCTCGACGATGTAGGAGAACTTGAAGGTAGGGTTCGCGACATTCGTGCGGTTGTAGAGCTGGAAATCCGTGTCCGACCAGGTGCCGATCGGCTCACTGTTCACCGGGTTCCACATGTGGAACACGTCGTCGGGTGCCCATCTGTTGATTTCGAGTCGATCATAGCTGTCGTAGAGCTTGCAGGCGCCGGTGGTGTTCCTCCAGTTGAAGAACATCGGCTCGCTGCCCATGTTCGTGGTGAGTACAAGGCGGCCGCCGCCCTCGCGGTAGAGCCGCCACTCGATCGCCCGGAGGAGATCCGGCGCGTTGGCGTACAGCCAGATGTCATCACGGTTGACGTATCGGCCACAGCCGGAGTTGAACAGGGCGCCCCGGAACGTCTTGCCACTCAGGAACTGCCGCTCCGTCAGCCATGCCCGCGGGAGGGCCGAATAGAGATCCGCCAACGCCCGGTCGAGCCTTACGTCCTCCTCTCGTGGCTTGTCCGACGACCGCCGCAGGGTGCGGACTTCCTCGAGTACAGACTGGCGCTGCTCGGTGGAGACTGTCATTTTTCCGATCCCCTTCCGGATGTCACTCCCGACCTACCAGCACCCGGCCAGGACCACGGCGCGTGCGCTCGGCACACGCGACTCCAAGACATATTCACGAGCATCGAATATGCGCTAAACCGATGCCCCGACAGGCCCACCTTCAAACGAACGTCACATTCAGTCACCACCCCGAGAATGGGGTAAAGTGACCATAACGGATTCAGGTGCCCGACTCGGCGTGACGCCGCGAGCCTCCACATCGATCCACATTCGCCGGAGTGATCAAATATGATCACGAGCGGCGCTGTTGCGTTGGCCGGGCGCGACGGCCGGTGCGGCCGAGCGGGCATGATCGAGTGATGCGCCGCCGCCGTGTTCGTCCGCTGGCTCCGGCCTCGGAGTTCGCGGGGTTCCGGTTCCCACCGGACGTGATCGTGTTGGCAGTGCGCTGGTACCTGCGCTACGCCTTGTCCTACCGGGACGTCGAAGAACTACTCGCCGAACGCGGTATCCTCGTCGACCACGCCACGCTGTTCCGCTGGGTACGCCGGTTCACCCCGCTGCTGATCGACGCCGCCCGACCCTGCCGCCACGCGCTCGGTGACCGGTGGTTCGTCGACGAAACGTATATCAAGGTCGCCGGCAGGTGGGCATACCTGTACAGGGCGATCGACCAGTTCGGCCAGGTCATCGACGTGCTGGCCTCCGAGAAACGGGATCTGGCCGCGGCCCGCCGCTTCTTCGCCCGGGCGCTGTCCCATGGCCGGCGGCCGGTCGAGGTGACCACCGATCGGGCGCCCTCCTACCCGCGGGTCCTTGACGAGCAGCTCCCGGGCGCCCACCACGTCGACGAGCGGTACGCGAACAACACGATCGAAGCCGATCACGGTCGATTCAAGGCACGACTACGGCCCATGCGCGGTCTGAAACGCCTGCGCTCCGCGCACGTCGTCGGCTCCGGACACGCGTTTGTGCAGAACATCCGCCACGGTCACTACGAGCTGGGTATCGWCGTGGAACCGAGCCAGCGGCTCGCGGCTGCCTTCGTCGAGCTCGCCTGGCCATCTGACCGCCACCGCGGCCAGAGGCTGCCATGCCCGGGTCGGCTCAACGCAACAGCGCCGCCCCAGGTGCGCGGCACGTTCAGTCCTCTTCGTCCTGCTCGCCGCGGTCGCGGTGGGGCAGCGGTAGGGGGGTGGGGTCATTGGATGTGACGTGGGCCCCGAGGTGTCCCCGGGGGCCTTACGCCCACCCCCCTTTGCCGCGGGCCGCATTGCGGCGCAGACCGGCTACATAACTGAAGGAATAGTAACCACAGGTGCGGCACGTTCGGTCCTCTTGGTCCGGCTCGTCCTCGTCGTCGCGGTCGGTAGCAGTCGGGTCGGTGCCCCAGCGGGCCGCGCCCATGCGGTCGGCCGCGTCGGTGGACAGCTCCGGCGCGACGTGGCTGATGGCTCCGCCGGTCGTCTCCGGCGCCACCGAGGACCCCCGCGCTGACCTGCTCCACCTGGTGTCCCGGCTGGTCGCCGACATGACGAGCGCACCGGTCGGCCGGGCGATCCTGGCGCTGACGGGCGAGGCGGACAAGCACGCCGACCTCGCCCGCCGGCTGGCCGACGACTACCTCGCCCCCCGCCGCGCCGCGTTGGGGGAAATTCTGCGTCGGGCGGTCGGAAGCGGGGAACTCAACCCGGATGTGGACATCGACCTCATGCTCGACCTCGTGCTGGGCGCGCCCACCTACCGCTGGCTGACCACCGGGCGCCCGGTCGACTCCCACAGCGCCCGAGCCGTGGTCGAGGCCGTGTGGGAGATGGCACGCGCCGGGCCGACCGTACGGTAGAAACGTCGACGGACTGTCGATCAGAATTTCGTAAAGCCGCTTGACGAATACTCTCGCCCGCGCGGGTGGAGAGTTCCGGGTCTCTTAGAAGTGCACGGAGCCTTATTCGGCGCTGCCGTTYGGCGGACTCCAAACGACCTGCGGCGGGTGTGGTAAATAGGGGTTCTGATAGGGGTTGGGAAAATGCCCCTGAGATGACACGGTGGTGTGGTGACAAATGGCAGGGACCGACACCAGGCCGCGCACCATCTGCCGCCGCGCTCACATGGGGACCCGCGCATGAGAATTGAGATCCTCGGACCATCGCCGAGGTGTCCATTCACGGGTGGCGGTTCCAGCACCCCTGTGTTGATGTTGCTTTAGGTGGTGAGGGCCTCGGCGCTGGCCGTCGGGGGGACGGGTAGCCAGGGTTTGCCGGCGAGGGCGAGGCGGATGGCGTCGATGGCGCGGATGCCGTGGTCGCGGGCGGAGACGAGGTAGGAGCGCACGCGGAGGTAGCCGGCCAGCGTCGTCGGGGTGTGCCAGTAGCCGGAGACGGTCTGGTGGCGTTTCGGGAGCCTGATCGCCTGCTCGGCGGCGTTGTTCACCCAGGGGATCTTGAAGTCGGTGCAGAACAGCCAGACCTGGTCGGCCTTCGCGGCGAGCCGGCGGGCCAGGACCAGGCCGGGATGGTTCTTCTCGTCGTGCCAGAGCCGGGACATGTTCGTCAGCTCGCCGATCCTGACGTCGGCGTCGTAGCGGGCCCGCAGTCTGTCGA